>CAZDKE010000033.1:0-39757 GCA_964506255.1 uncultured Lishizhenia sp.
CAGGTTTGGTCGATAAAGCAATGCGTTTCATTCGAGGTAATTTCTTTATTCCTGATGCACGAATTGGATGGAATAAATTTGCGCTTGAAAAAGCGAAAGAACTCATTCAACTACATAACATTGACAGCATTGTAACAACCTCTCCACCCCACTCTACTCAATTGATTGGCTTGGAGTTAAAAAAAATATTCAACTTACATTGGTTGGCAGATTTACGCGATCCTTGGACAGAAATATATTACAATCAAGAACTTTTTCGTACTTCGTTTGCAAAGAAAAAAGATTACAAGCTCGAGCAATTATGCTTGAAAAATGCCGACAAAATTGTGGTTGTAAGCGAAGACATCAAACGTCATTTTGGCGCAAATCGTAAAGAAATCCTCGACAAAATTCATGTGATACCAAATGGCTTTGATGATTCAGATTTCACTAATAATCTTAGTCAGAAAAACGTAACCCCGAATAGTAATTCGGGGAATAATCTGAGATACAATTCAAGTAACAAAACTATCAGCTACGTCGGAAACCTCGGAGAACAATATCCAGTCGAGGGATTTTTAGAAGCATTTGCTGAAATCATAAAAAAAGACAGTGATTGGAAACTACATTTTGTTGGGAATTGCCACAATGGAGTTAAAATCTTAGTTGAAAAATTAAACCTCTCAAAATCAGTTGTTTTCATTCCGTATGTAAACCACTCGGAAGCAATTGATTTTATGATAAAAGCAAGAATTCTCCTTTTAATCATTCCAGAAATTGAAAACAACAAAGGAATTTTGACAGGAAAATTATTTGAATACTTAGCAACAGGAAATCCTATTCTAAATATTGGTCCAAAAGACGGTGACGCAGCTGCAATTTTAAAAGAAAATGCTATTTCTGTTACTTTAAATCCAAGTGAAAAGCAAGAGATTATGGATTTTATCTTAAATTCATCACCAACTAATACACCAAGTAATCTTTCTGAACATAAATTCTCAAGGAGGAATTTGACAAGAGAGATGGCGAGGTTAATATTGAATTGATATGTGTGGAATACATGGTTTTTTTACTGTTAATCAAGATCAAGACGCTAACAACAGCTTGATTCGAAAAATGGTTGCTTCCACTAACCATAGAGGTCCAGATTATAGTGGTTTTAAAAACCTTCATCCTGTTTATTTTGGTCATAATCGTTTAAGTATTATAGATTTAAATCCAGAAGCAAATCAACCAATGAACTTTGGTAAATATTGGATAGTATTCAATGGCGAAATTTACAATTACAAAGAAATAAGGCAAGAATTAAAAGAAAAAGGAATTGTTTTTTCAACTGCTTCTGACACGGAAGTAATATTAAAAAGCTACGACTTTTATGGTGAAAAATGTGTAGAAAAATTCATCGGAATGTGGGCGTTTTCAATTTTTAATAATGAAGACAAAAGTTTATTTTGTTCTCGTGACAGATTTGGAATCAAACCATTTTATTATTTACATCACGAAAACAACTTGTACTTTTCATCTGAAATAAAATCATTAAAAACAACTCCATATTTCAGTCCAAACTTAAATTTATCACAAGTTAATCGCGGTTTACAACTGGGTTGGATCGGTTTTAAAAATGAAACTTATTTTTCAAGTATTCAGGCACTTGAACCAGGACATAATCTTCAATTTAAAGACAATAAGCTTTGCATTTCAAAATACTGGTCATATCCATCAGAACAAAAGTCCATTGACACAAATGAAGCAGTTCATCAATTCAAAGAACTATTCGACAACTCATTACAACTACACGTTAGAAGTGACGTTCCAATTGGCGCAACATTAAGTGGTGGAATTGATAGTTCAAGTATAGTTTCTTCTTTACTGAAAAATAAAATGTCATCGAATTTGGAAACTTTTTCGATTTATTATGATTCAACTAAGGGTTTTGACGAACGACCATTTATTAAAACAATTGAACAAAAATATCCAGAACAATTTCAATTAAATTATTATTCTCCAACAGAACAAGAAATTGCAAAAGACTTTAATACAATTGAAAAAACAATGGATTTTCCTCTTTCTGGTTCTTCGCCTGTTTCACAATATTATGTTATGAAATTAGCGAAAGAAAAAGGGATAAAAGTAATTTTAAGTGGTCAAGGCGCTGATGATTACATGGGAGGTTATATGCATTCTTATTATCGTTTGTATGCCGAATGGATGAAACATTTTCAATTCGGAAAACTTTCAAAAGGAATTAAAGGTTATAAGAAAATTCATGAAGCGAGTAACTCAAAACTTACGAATGTATTGATGAAATCGGCACTTAGTTCAATTATGAGTGAGGATGCTATTTATAAATTTGAATATAAAAATTACTTACCTTTTCTTGGAAATCAAAAAAACGATTGGCAATCTTTCGAAAATTATTCAGCTGGCAAATTAAATGAGTTTCATTTTGCTTTAATGAACTATTCTTCTTTGCCTACTTTGCTACATTATGAGGACCGGAATTCTATGGCACATTCAATTGAGAGTCGCGTTCCATTTTTAGACCATCGTTTAGTCGAATTATTGTTTCAATTTCCTGATAATTTGAAAATAAACAATGGTTGGACCAAATTCGCACTTCGGCAGTCAATGGAGGGTGTTTTACCAAAAGAAATACAATGGCGCACCGATAAAAAAGGATTTGTCACGCCAGGTGAAATTTTATGGTTAAGAGGTTCTTTAGCTCACTTGTTAGAAATCAATTATGCTCAATTATCATTTTTAGATAAAACGAAAACAAAAAAAATAATTGACGAATTTAAAGCTGGAAACAATAAATTTGCAACGTTGGTTTGGCGAATTGCTACATTGAACCACTGGTTAAAAAACACACTCTAAATGGATAACGAAAAATATTATGAATCTTTTGATTGGTCAAGTTTTAAAGATTCTTCAAGTAACTTTAAAATAATTGCACAATTGATTCCAGAAGATGTGAATTCAATTATAGATATCGGTTGCGGAAATGGACTGATTACCAACGAACTTGCTAAAAAATATAAAGTTGTTGGAGTTGATAGAAGTAAGGCAGCTTTGGAATTTGTAAAAGGTGATAAAATTGCCGCAAGTTGTGATTCAGTTCCTGTTGAAGATCAATCGTTTGACCTTGTTCTTTCAAGTGAGTTATTAGAACATTTAGATGCACCCACTTTTGATAAAACTGTAAAAGAACTCAAACGAATTGCGAAAAAGTATATTCTTATTGGTGTTCCTAATCAAGAAAGTTTGAATAAAGGAAATATTCAATGTCCAAAATGTAATACGATTTTTCATAGATGCTATCACCAACAAAGTTTTAGCGTTCAAAAATTTGAAAAACTGTTTCCAGAATACAAAGTTGTTGATACAAAAACATGTGGAATAAACGTTCGTGTTTACAAGGATTCAATAGCAAATATTAAGCAAAAACTTACACCAGCAAAAGCTTGGATTCCTTATTATTGGGCAAAAAAAGGTGAGCGAAATGCACACTGTCCAAAATGTGATACAGCATTTGAATATGAATTTAAATTCAACCCAATAGCTTTTGCAATGGATTCTTTAAATGTACTTTTGACGAAAAAAATTCCTTTTCACATGGTTGTTTTAATGGAGAAAAAATAAGTTGCACTTATGAAAAAAATGCTTCTTATTTCGTTTTCAAACCTTAAAAGTGACCCTAGAGTAAAACGACAAATTAATTATTTCAAAGAATTTTACGAAATCACAACTGTTGGTCTTGCTGATTCTGAAATTGAAAACGTCACACATATTTATGTTTTCTGCCCTTTCAATAAAATGAATTTTATAATTCCTTTACCAAAGCTTTTGTTGGGGATGTTTGAATCCTACTATTGGAATTTGGAAGAAATCAAATTGACGCTTGAGAAAATAGAAGGGAAACAATTTGATGTTATCATAGCAAACGACGCAGATGCATTGCCGGTAGCTTTAAAAATTAAAGGAAATGCTAAAGTTATTTTTGATGCGCATGAATATTCTCCAGAAGAAAATAATGACAGTTTACGTTGGCGAATTTTATTCAAAAAATACAAAACCAACCTCATCCAAAAGTATGCGAATAAAGCAGACTTCATGTTAACAGTTTGTGACGGTATTGCTAAAAAATACAATTCTGAATTTGGTTTAAATCCAATGGTATTGACCAACGCTGCCGATTACTTTGAAAATACCAATTCGATGAAAGTGGGTGAAAAAATCAAAATTATGCATCACGGTTTGGCATTACCTCAGCGTAAAATCGAGAACATGATCGAAATGATGGATTTTGTGGATGAGCGTTTCGAATTGGATTTAATGCTGGTTTTCAGAAAAGAGGAATACAAAAAAGAACTAGAACAATTAATCGGAACAAAGAAAAATGTACGTTTGATTCCACCAGTTAGTTCAGATGATATTGTTCCTTACATTTCTCAATACGACATTGGAATTTATTTGTTGGAACCTAATAATTTCAACAATAAACACGCTCTTCCAAATAAATTTTTCGAGTTCATTCAAGGTCGTTTGGCGATTGCCATTGGGCCTTCTCCAGAAATGGCAAAAATTGTAACTGACTTTGATTTAGGATTAATTTCCAAAGACTTTGATGCCAAGAATTTAGCAGAAACCGTAAATTCTTTCACCACTGATAAAATCATTTACTACAAGGAAAAATCTGATTTAGCTGCCAAGGAATTGAATGCACAGAATAGTTATAAAAAGCTACATGATTTAATTATCAGCATGTTTTAACAAAAGATTAAAAACTAGAAATTCTAATCTTTAATAAACTTCCTTTTAAAAGACTTTGTTTCAGTAAATAACTCCAAGATATAAGATCCAGCAGAAAAATAGTTAACATCAATTTCTTCAGTGAATGTTCCTTCAGTTAAAATTTGGCCTGTAAGACTGTAAATTCTGTAATAATTGAATTCGTCTAAATGGTTTTTAATATTCAAAAAGGTATTTGTTGGATTAGGATAAATTGAAACATGGCTAAAATCATTTTCATCTAAAGATGTTCTTCCATTACAAACCATACTTATCTCATCAGGTGTTAATGCTCTATCCCAAAACATAAATTCATCCATAGAACCTTTAAAATAGTATGGAAGTTGTGTCGCTACATCTTTTCTTCCAATATTTCCTGCGTCATTAGTGTAATTTACATTCCCGCCATAGCCATTGTAGGATCCACCATCATTAACGCAATTAATATACAATTCCATATCAGTTGCCGATTTACAAATCCCAACGAAATGGTACCAAATTCCAGTTTGTAATATTGTTGTTCCAATTTTATTTCGAAGGTTATCATCAGAAGTTGAACCGTTTGCTCCACCGTAATTAATAGCTAATTTTCCACTTCCTGAACCGTTCATCCAAACACCTGAATGATTATTAATTGAAAAACAATTTGTTACAAAAACAGTTTTAGTTGCATTTGTATTGTCAAGTTTTGCCCAAAATGAATAAGTTATAGGTAACTGTGGTTTTAATTGTTGAACGTTTGGAAAACTTATAAACTCAGTAACACCATCAAAATGATAAGCTCCATTCGGATTTCCGTTTCTATCAGTAGTTAAGGTTGCATTAACAGAACCATGATTTTCGTTACCACCATAATCGTTAGCGTTACCATCCATTTTATAATGAACTAATAAATTATCATTAACAGATTGACCAAAAGAAGTTGATGCTGACAAAAGCAATATAACTAGAGTTTTTCTCATTTAACTGATTTTTGTTTATTTAAGTCAATTGATAATTATCTAAAAGCAAATAGTTAAAGGATTTTAAGATTCTTTAGTTGAAGAATTTAATTGATTTTTTAATTCCAAACCTATTACACCAAAGAACAATAACAACGTCAAGATTGAAAAAATGGAAGCATAAGTAGAACCTTTTGTATAAGATTCAGGTTCAAATTTCCATTCAATAGTGTGTTTTCCAGCTGGGATAATTGCTCCACGAAGAATGTAATTTGCTCTAAAAGTTTCTATTTGTTTACCATCAACATAACAATTCCAACCTTCAGGATAATAAACTTCACTAAAAATTGCTGGCAACTCTGTTTTTGAATTCGAACTGTATTTTAATACGTTCGTTCCATAGCTTGTTAATTTAATCGTAGCATTCGAATCTTTTGAATACGCTTTTTTCATTGAAATACTTGGGAAATCTTTCGTGTTGAAAATGGCCTCGTTTTTAGAATTCAACCCTTCCAAAGCTTTCATTTCATCATTGGAGGAATTAACTAGTTTCACTGAGCCAACAAACCAAACTGCTCCATTGGTATTTGTGTTTTTTACTGGATTCTTCGTTCTGTCAACAATTAAATATTTGGTATTCAACATATTCAAAACAGCATTTGAGTCAGTAACAGCGATTTCATCAATTTGAATGGTGTCAAAAATTTGTTTCGCATTTTCATTCGTCACTATTCCAGTCATTCCATAAGCTTGTAATTTGACATTTTTAGCCATTCCAATTTCACGATTAATGCGATTCAATTCATCAAAAATGTAGAAATCAGCAATTTCTTGGTAGCGCTTCAATTTTGCACCGTGATAACCACCTATACTTTTATGGAAATAACTTGTTGTTGTCTCTGCAAATGGATTAGAGAAAGACAATACACGGTAATTCGTATTCAAATTCAAGATACCAAAAGCAGCAATTGCTCTGCGAGTTTGTTCATCCGTGATTTGTTTGTATTGAATAGATTCCACCATTTTAGACTGAAGCTCTGAAACTTTTGACGCAAAACTTGGAACGCTTTCCATTTCACTAGCTAATATTCGATTATCAGCCAAAGCTGGAAGAGTTGGAAATGCAGCTGCATCAATTGGTTCGTAGCTTTTATAAACGCCACCTTCCTCTTCATTGTTCAAGTATCTTTTTGAAATAGAAATATTATCAAAAGCAACGATAGCGATAGCAATTCCACTGAAAACAAAATGAGACATTTTTGTGTAAACTGAGGCTAAAACAATTCCACAAGCTAAAATCACAAGGAAAAGAGCTCTTCCCATATCACCTTTGTAAAGTCCGATTCGCGTATTGATAAGTTCGCCTTTCAAACCATTCACGAATGAAACCTGCGCTGGATCTGGAGATTTAGCAGCTTGAGCAAACATTTTCACTTCTTCTGCAGAAATAAATGAACCAGAAAGCGTAGGGATAATGTATAAAATTGCAATTAAAAGAGTAACACCACCTGTTGCATACAACCAAATTTTCTTGTCACCAATTATTCCTTCTTTCTTGAAAAAACGATCGAGAAACAAAACTCCCAAAGCAGGAACCATCACTTGTAACAACACCAATATCATTTTTGAATCTCGGAATTTGTTATACATCGGGAATTTGTTGATGAAAAAATCATTGATTCCACCTGGGTCATTGGAAGCTAATAAAATTGCTAAAATGGATATCGCCAAGAAAGGCCATTTTAAATTATCCTTCAATAAAATCAATCCTAAAAGGAAAAAGGCAATCATAAATGCACCAAAGTAAAAAGCTCCGCCAGTAAAAGATTGTCCTCCCCAATAGCGATTCATTTGTGCGATTTGTTGCGCATATTGACTATCCACATTTTCCATCGCAGCTTCATCATTTCCTAAGTATTCTCCTCTTTCTCCTTTCGCATTTGGAGCAAGAATAGACAAAAACTCTCCTGGACCAAAATTGTATTCTAAAATGTAATTTTTATTCAATCCTTCCTTTTCTTGAACGTTTGTTGGATTTTTGGGTTTAATTGTTAAATCTGTTGTTCCTCGAGTGGTATGTTCGCTGTATTCTAAAGTTGTCAATAAATTACTAGCTGAAGGTAAAATACCGATTACTGTTGCAAGAGCAAGTGCTCCTATCGTTTTTCCAAGTGTAATAACTTCTTTTTGAATTAATAAACGAATACTTTCACCAATTGCAACAGCAGCTAATAAAAATGCAAGATAATAGGTCATTTGCAAGTGATTTGCAGTGATATTCAAACCTAAAAACAAAGCAAAAATTCCGCTTCCCAATAACCATTTTCCACGGAAAGCGAGAATCATTCCACCTAAAGCAGGCGCCATATAAACAATTGCATTCACTTTTGTAATATGTCCACCAGCAATATAAAGAATGTTTATTGTTGAAAAGCCGAAAGCAATTGCACCTAAAATTCCAAGCCACGGATTAACTCGCAAACAAAGAGCAAAAATGTAGAATCCTAGCATAGCTACAAACAATATCCCGACTGGTGTTGGCAAACCTAGTTTCATCATACGATCCACGTAAATTAGCACATTCGAATCGTGTGTAACAGAAATTTGATAAGCTGGCATTCCACCAAACATTGAATTGGTCCACAAAGGTTCTTTTCCTTCATTCATCAAACGGTAATCAACAATTTCTTTTGCCATTCCTTGGAATTGTTTCACATCACTTTGGCGCAATGCGTTACCTTCAAATAACGGTGAAAAATACATAGAAGCCAATCCGATAAAGACAGCGATTGCAACTAAATGAGGAATTAATGCTTTGAATTTTGAATTCATATTTTACTGATTAAGTTTTTAATTTAAGCTTGATGTTTTGGGTTAGCGTAGATAGAAATATCATCTTCTTGAATTTCAGAGCCGCATAAAATCACGAGTCGTTCAACGATATTTCTCAACTCTCTAATATTTCCTGTCCAATCAACATTTTGAAGCGCTTTGAGTGCTTTTGCTGAAAAAGACTTTTTTGCAATTCCGTGTTCTTGGCAAATCAAAGTCAAGAAATGCTCTGCCAACATTGGTATATCATCTTTTCTTTCATTCAAGGAAGGCACATGAATTAAAATCACAGCTAAACGGTGGTACAAATCTTCCCGAAAACGTCCTTCTGCAATTTCTTTTCTCAAGTCTTTGTTTGTTGCAGCTAAAACACGGCAATTCACTTTTACATCCTTCTCCCCTCCTACTTTTTGAATAACATTTTCTTGTAAGGCACGCAATACTTTAGCTTGAGCGCTTAGGGTCATATCTCCGATTTCATCCAAAAACAATGTTCCACCAGAGGCTAATTCGAACTTTCCTTTTTTGTCTTTAACTGCAGAAGTAAATGCTCCTTTTTCATGTCCAAACAATTCGCTTTCAATTAATTCTGAAGGAATCGCAGCACAATTTACTTCGATAAAAGGCATTTTGTTTCTATTCGATAAATCGTGAAGAGAGCGAGCAACTAATTCTTTTCCAGTACCATTTTCACCAGTAATCAAAACGCGTGCATCAGAAGGAGCAACTTTTTCAATCATTGCCTTTATTTTTTGAATTCCTTCAGATTCGCCAATTATTGAGCTGCCTTTGATTCGTTTGACAGTTGTTTTTAATATTTTAGTTTCCTGCACCAAACTATTTCTGTCTTTTACATTTCGTAAAGTCACTAAAATACGGTTCAAGTCCAATGGTTTTTCAATGAAATCAAATGCACCTTTTTTGATTGAATGAACAGCAGTCTCAACTGTTCCATGACCAGAAATCATAATGATTGGAACTTCATTTCCGTCAGAAATTAATGCTTCTAAAACTTCAGTTCCATCCATAACTGGCATTTTAATGTCACAAAAGATTAAGTCAAGTGCATTTGTTCTTGATATATCTAAACCTTCTTTGCCATTTTCAGCTTCTAAAACAGTGCAATCTTCAAACTCCAAAATTTCTTTCAGCGCACGACGAATGGCACGTTCATCATCAATAATTAGTACTTTCATTTTTGTGAATTAACTTTATGTTCAAGCATCGGAACGAATTTAAAAGTACCATATTCTTTCAAACTCACCTCTCCTTCTTGAATTTTTACAATTTTAAGCATTTTTTGCTCCGCACCCTCGCCAACAGGAATGACCATTATTCCCCCAACTTTCAATTGCTTCAACAATTCTGTAGGTATATCTGGAGCGCCACAGGTTACTAAAATTTTGTCAAAAGGAGCATAAGAAGGGCTACCCTGATAACCATCACCAAAAAATAGTTTAGCGTTGTAATTAAAAAAGTCTGTCATTTTTTTTGCTTTTTGATGCAAAATCAAGTGACGTTCAATAGAGTAAACTTTTGCCCCAAGTTTACAAAGAATACAAGTTTGAAAACCAGAACCAGTTCCAATTTCTAAAACTTTTTCACCTTTATTTAATTCCAATAATTCAGTTTGAAAAGCTACTGTGTAAGGATGCGAAATAGTTTGACCAGCACCAATTTGAAAAGCCATATTGGAGTAAGCTTGCTCTTCAAAAGCTAAGTCTAAAAAATAATGTCTTGGTGTTGCATCAAATGCTTCCAAAATTCGTTGATCAGTAATTCCCATTTCAGCTAATTCGGAAATGAGAATTTTACGTTTTCCTTTGTGTTTATATGAGTCGATTAAATGTTGCATCACGTAATCTTCAATAAATTTTGAATGTCTTTATTACTTCCATAAATTACCATTATGTCTCCTTCTTCCAAAACAGTTTGTGGTGAAGCTACACCTTGAACACGCGTTATTTTATTAAAAAATCCTTTTGAAATTTCTTGATTTTCGTATCGTAAAGTTGTCAAGACTACTAAATTCATATTCTTACGAAAGCCGATGTCTTCTAGTGATTTACCAACATATTTCGCTGGCGTATTTACTTCAACAATACTGTATTCCCCGTTTACTTCAAACGAGTCAACAACACCTCTCAAACACAATTTTTTCGCCCAACGTTCGGCGGTTTCTACTTCCGGATTTACGATTTCGGTAATACCCATTGCGCGTAGAACGTTTTCGTGCATTGGATTAATAGCTCGACTGATCAAACGCTTGACATTCATATTTTTAAGAATCGCAGTTGCCATAATATTTGCACCTTGATCTTCACCAATTGCAACAATAACGATGTCAGAATCTTTCATTGGTAAACCTGTCATTGTATATTGGTCGGTGGCATCCATACAAATAGTGTATGAAATTCTATCTTTCAAAGCTTCCACTTTGTTCATGGAGCTATCCACTCCAATTACTTCGTTTCCTTGATTTGTTAACTTCATCGCGAGTGAAGAACCGAAGTTCCCCAATCCGACAATTATGTATTTCATCATAGCTTCATTAATTTATGAGAATCTCTTCTTTAGGGTATTTATAATTTTTGTATTTCGTTTTTCTAAAAATCGCAATCAACATTGTTAAAGTACTGATACGACCAATAAACATTAAGCAAATCAACACAATTTTTCCACCTTCACCAAAACGTGGTGTTAGATTTATACTTAAACCCACTGTACTAAATGCAGAAAACGCTTCAAATGATAGATGAATGAAGCTTTTGTCGGGTTCAATTTTCACTAGAATTAATACAGCTAAACCAATAACAGCAAGTGAAAGGGAGATGATTGCAAAAGCACGACGAACGGAAATATCAGCAACTTCTCTTCTGTTTATTTCGATTCTATCTTTTCCTTTAGCCAATGAAATAAAATTCAAGGTAGCAATTGCGAAGGTACTTGTTTTTATACCTCCACCAGTAGATGCAGGAGAGGCTCCAATCCACATTAACAAGATCGTAAACATAACAGTAGGAAAACTCAATTCAGCCATATTGAATGTATTGAATCCAGCCGTTCGAGGAGTTACAGCCCCAAAAAAAGCAGTAACTATTTTACCGAAATCATTGTGGTCTTTTAGTACACCATTGTATTCAAAAAAGTAGAAGGCAACAGTTCCAACAACCAATAAAATGAAGGTGGTGATTAAAATTATTCGAGTATTTAAATTGATAACCCAAGGAACGTGTTCTACTTTTTTTGTGTCAAAAAAACGATTGAAAAGCAAGGTCATTTTGTATTTAAAGAATCGAATAACGTTGAAAACAATAGGAAATCCCATACCTCCAAAGATGATTAAAAATGAAATTATGAGGTGAAAGGAATAGTTAAACTTTAAAGTATCATCGTATAATCCAGCGGACAAAGTTGAAAAACCAGCATTGTTAAAAGCTGAAACACTATGGAAAACTGAGAAAAAAACGTGATTTAAAAACGAATCAAAATTCTTGGAAGGAGTTGTGAAATAAATGCTTACTGCTCCAGTAAATACGATTAAACTTGTAAGAATTAAGATTTTTTTAATTGTTCTAAAAACCTCCCCTATTTTATTCTCACTAGTTAATTCACCTAAAACTAATGTGTTTTCATAGGAACTCGATCCTTTGAAAAAGTAACTAAAATAACTTGCAAAGGTCATAATTCCAAGTCCACCGATTTGGATTAAGATCATGATGATTACCTTGCCGAAAGTCGTAAAAGTAAATTGTGTATCAACAACTGAAAGCCCCGTCACACAAACTGCACTAGTTGAGGTGAAAAGAGCATCTAGAAAAGAAATTTTTTCAGTCGTAGCATTTGGTAATTGCAAACAAAAAGCTCCTAGAAAAATAATACCTAAGAAACTGATAATAAATAACTGAGCAGGATTTAAAACTTTTCTTTTGTAGTTAATCGTTAAGGTAGAAAATTCTCGTATAAACAAAAATAGAGTACCTAAAACAAATGATAAATTGTATTTAAAAAAAGATATTGAATGGTGCTTATTGAAAATAATTAATAGGAAAAATGCTAAAAAGAAAACATCAGAAGCTAAGACTGTTAAATCAAATTTGCGATCTTTAAAGTACCGTAAAATAAGAGTAACCACCCCAAAAGCTAAACCTAATTTGATAAAAAGTTGAAAATAAAATGTTATTACTGAATCAACTTTTGATCCAAAATAGAGAAATACACTGAACAAACACAGCAAACTGATAACAGTTGAGGAGCTGTTTATAATTTTTACAATTTTCATTATCTGAAACAAAATTAAGCTAATCTTTAAATAAGGCGAATGAAAGCACGATAAAATCTTTATATTTGCAATAGCTTGAACGTATGGTTGAAAATCTTTCTTTAAAAGAAACTCTTGAAAATAAGAAATGGTACGTTATCAAAACAAATTCAAGAGCTGAAAAAAAAGTTGAAGAAAGATTACAAAAGCTTGGTTTTGAGGTTTTTTTACCGCTTCAAACAAGCTTAAAGCAATGGAGTGATCGAAAAAAAAAGGTTTCAACACCTTTAATTTCATCCACTTTGTTTATTCATTCGTCTGAGTCAGATTTAAAACTTATTTATAATACGCCAGGTTTTCATTCGGTATTATATTACCAAAGTAAACCAGCTGTAGTAAGAGATTTTGAAATAAACAACTTAAGAATAATTCTTCAAGCTGATTATCAATGTCAATTTGACGAAACAACAAGTCTTGAATCAGGAGATTTAGTTGAAGTTATTAAGGGACCATTTCAAGGTTTGATTGCCACTTCTATAGAGGTTAACCGCAATCATAAGTTGATAGTTGAAATTGAAAGTTTGGGACAAAAATTGGTTGTTCATGTATCCAAATCTTTCGTTAAGAAACTTAATTAGTTTCTTTTGTATAAGTTATTAATCGGTGACTTTCGTCAAAAATGTGAGTTACCGCGGCGAAGCCATATTTATTTAATTATATGAAAATAGTAGTTACAGGAGGAGCAGGATTTATAGGTTCAAACACTTGTGAAGCTTTTGTTAATGAAGGTTTAGAAGTTATTTGCTTAGATAACTTTTTAACTGGGAAAAGAGAAAATATTGCACATCTAATGGATTCCCCTTTGTTTACTTTGGTTGAAGGTGACATTCGCAATTTAGAGGATTGTAATAAAGCAGTTGAAGGAGCGGATTTAGTTTTGCATTTGGCGGCTTTAGGCTCTGTACCTCGCTCAATTGCAGACCCTGTTACAACTAATAATATAAATATTGGAGGAACATTGAATATGCTTGTGGCTTCGAGAGATGCAGGGATTAAACGATTTGTTTATGCAGCAAGCTCATCTACTTATGGTGATTCTGAAGCTCTACCCAAAGTTGAAAATGTAATTGGACGTCCTTTATCTCCTTATGCGATTACAAAATACGTTAGCGAACTTTACGCTGATGTATTTGGTAAAACGTATGGTTTGAATTGCATTGGTTTGAGATATTTTAATGTATTTGGGAGAAGACAAGATCCAAATGGAGCTTATGCGGCAGTTATTCCAAAGTTTACAGCTAACTTACTTCAAAAAGAATCTCCTATTATTAATGGAGATGGTTCTTTCTCCCGAGATTTCACATACATAGATAATGTTATTCAAATGAATAGATTGGCATTATTTACTGAAAATGAAGCTGCATTAAATGAGGTTTACAATGTTGCATTTGGTGATAGTTCCACTTTAAATGAATTATATTATGAATTAAGAGCGAACTTATCAGAATATGATTCAAGTGTAGCCTCATTAGAACCAATTTATGGCCCAAATAGAAAAGGAGACATTCCTCATTCACTTGCTTCAATTGACAAGGCAAAAAGTCTTCTAGGTTATGATCCAAAATTCTCTTTAAAAGCCGGATTAAAAGAAACTGTTAAATGGTATTGGGAAAATGTTGTTTCCTCAGATCTAAAATAATTGAAGAACAAAAAAATAGATTTTCTCTTCGAAATTTAAAAGAACACAAAAAGGAAATTTAGAAAGCCTTTAGTGTTCTTTTTTTGTTTAAAATACTACTATTATGAGTAAAGAATCAAATGAAATAGTTTTTATTGGTTACTCTGGACATGCCTACACGGTAATTGATATTGCACAAAAATTAAATTATCATCCAACAGGTTATTTCGATTTACTTGAAAATTCAGATAACCCTTATCAATTATCATATCTCGGAAATGAAAGAGAATTTGATTTTTCTAAATTTACTTCTTGTGTATTTCCAGCAATAGGAGATAATCGTTTAAGAATGAAGATTCATCATTTCATTCAAAAAAACAAACTAAATGAATGTCATTTAATCCATCCAAGTGCAATTCTTGGTTTTAATGTTAAGGTTGAAACTTCTACTTTAATTGCCGCTGGGGTTATTATTAATCCACTTGGGAAAATTGGAAGCGCTTGTATTTTGAACACCGGATGTATTTTAGACCACGATGCCACATTAGAAAATTACGTTCATATTGGACCAGGTGCAACGCTGGCTGGAAATGTTAGCGTAGGCGAAGGGACTTTTATTGGCGCAAATTCGACCATTATTCAAGGAGTAAAAATAGGAAAGAATTGCATCATAGGCGCTGGAAGTGTTGTTCTCAAAAATGTTGAAGACAATACCATAATGGTTGGGAATCCTGCTAAATTTTTGAGAAAAAATGACTAAGGTTTTTATCATAGCTGAAGCTGGTGTTAATCACAATGGTGATTTTGATAAAGCAAAAAAACTCATTGAAGTTGCTGCAGAAGCTGGGGCTGATATTGTTAAATTTCAAACTTTTAAGGCTGAAAAACTAGTTTCTAGTTCTGCTAAAAAAGCCAAATATCAAAAGACTAATTTTGCGGAATCAGACGATTCTCAATTAAACATGTTGAAAAAATTGGAGTTACCATTTGAGTGGCATCAAGATTTAATAGAATATGCTAAATCTTTAAAAATTCAATTTGCTTCGACAGGTTTTGATGAAGAAAGTATTGATTTATTAGAAAGTTTAGGTCAGTCATTTTTTAAAATTCCTTCAGGAGAAATTACGAACCTACCTTATTTAGAACACATTGCTAGTAAAAACAAACCAACCATCCTTTCAACAGGAATGGCTGATATGAACGAGATTTCTGAAGCAATTGATGCGCTGATTAATTCTGGTTTATCAAAGGATCATATTACTGTTTTACATTGCAATACCGAATATCCAACTCCTATGGAAGATGTGAATCTAAAGGCAATGCTTCAAATTGGAAATGATTTAGGGGTAAAAATTGGTTATTCAGATCACACATTAGGAATTGAAGTACCAATTGCAGCTACTGCATTAGGAGCAACAGTCATTGAAAAACACTTTACTTTAGATAGAAATTTGCCTGGTCCTGACCATTTAGCATCATTAGAGCCAAAGGAATTGAAAGCTATGGTTCAAGCGATTCGAAATATTGAAAAAGCAATAAGTGGAAATGGGATAAAGTCTCCAAGCAATTCTGAAAGTAAAAATATAATTGTTGCACGAAAAAGTTTAATACTGAATAAAGATTTAGTTGCAGGAACACTAATAACTAAAGATCATTTAGAAATTAAACGTCCAGGTAATGGTATTTCGCCGATGAAAATAAAAGAGGTTATCGGCAAGGAGTTAAAAACCGATATGCCAAAAGAAGCAATTTTACAATGGAAGGATTTAAAATGAAAATTGGTGTTTTAACTAGCTCAAGAGCTGACTATGGAATTTATCTTCCTCTATTAACAGCATTAAAAAATGATAGCAGATTTGAATTAAGCATTATTGCATTTGGTTCACATACACGTCCTGAATTTGGTGAAACAATTCAAACGATTTACGCTGATTCCTATGCTGAAATAATTTCAATCGATAATTTACTTTTTGGTGATTCTCCAGAAATGATTGCTAAATCTTATGCAAATACGGTTTCAATTTTTTCTAATTTTTGGAGCGAAAGAGGATCTGATTTTGATTTGATTTTCTGCTTAGGTGATCGTTTTGAAATGGCTGCTGCTGTGAATGCTGGAATCCCTTTCCAACTAAAATTTGCTCATTTTCATGCAGGAGAAATCACACTTGGTGCGATTGATAACATTTACAGACATCAACTAACTTTAGCTTCAAAGCTACATTTCGTAAGCTTACCTATTAATGCTGAAAAAGTCTGGGAATTAACAGGAGTAAAAAATACAACAACTGTTATTGGTTCCTTAAGCTTGTTAAATCAGGTGAATTTACCACTACTTTCAATATCGGAATTCTATGAAAAATGGAATATAGACTTATCTATTCCTACGATTTTAATTACTGTAAACCCAGAAACAGTAAATTTCGAAAAAAATGAACTATACGCAGAAATTACTATAAAAGCACTTCGAGATTTAGCAAAGGAATTTCAGCTGGTAATTAATCCTCCGAACGCTGATACAAACGGTTCAATTTTCAGAAAGGCATTTTATGAGCTTCAAAAGGAAAATGAATTAATAAAAATAGTAGAAAGCTTTGGTTCACAATCCTATTTTTCTTGTATGAAACACGCAGCCTTGCTTTTAGGTAACACTTCAAGTGGAATTATTGAAGCAGCTAGTTTCCAGAAGTATGTAATAAATATTGGAGATAGACAGAAAGGGCGTTTTGCACCTGAAAATGTTATTGATATTCCTTTTGATTATGAAAAGATTTGTGAAACAACTAGAACGTATATAAATCAAACCTATTTGGGTGAAAATCCTTACTTTCGTTCAGACGCAATTCAATTGACACTTAACAAATTACTACAAAAAGAAAAATGATTTGGCAAAAACATCTTATTTCACAAGAAACAACCATCAGGACTGCTTTAGGATTATTAGATGAATTAGCACAAGACGCACTTCTTTTCATCGTTGATGCTGAAAATAAGCTAATAGGCTCAATAACTGACGGAGATGTCAGAAGAGGATTGATGAGAGGGATTTCCATTGAAGAGAAAGTATACTCTGTTGCTAATCTTTATCCTAAATTTTTAATTAAAAATTCTGAACATTTCCTTTCGCAATTGATTGATTTTAGAGAAAAGAAATTAAAAATTGTCCCTATTGTTTCTGAAGACAAGCGAATTATTGATTGCATTAACTTCCGACTTAAAAAAACGATTCTACCAATTGAATGTGTAATTATGGCTGGTGGTAAAGGAGAAAGATTACGTCCTTTGACAGCGTCAATACCAAAACCATTATTAAAAGTTGGAGATAAACCAATAATCGAATACAACATAGATTCATTTATTCACCATGGAATATCCAAATGCTGGATTTCAATAAACTACCTTGGCGAGCAATTAGAAAGTTTCGCAAAAGAAAAACAGCTTGAAAATTTTGAAATTAAAACTGTTAGAGAAGATTTCCCTATGGGAACTATTGGTTCAATTAAACTAATAGAAAAAATTGATAAAGAAACAATTATGGTTTGTAATTCAGATTTATTGAATAATGTAAATCTTGAAGCTTTCTATTTAGATTTTATCAATTCAAAAGCTGATTTGTCAGTTGTAACGATTCCATATACTGTCAATATTCCATATGCTGTCATGGAGATAGAAAATGAATTTGTAACGAATCTCAGAGAAAAACCAAGTTTTACTTATTATTCGAACGGCGGAATTTATCTTTTCAAAAAAGAACTTCTCGATTTGATTCCTGAAAACAGTTCATTTTCAGCTACCGATTTCATGGAAAAGATAATCCACAAAAAGCTTAAAATAAAGAGTTTTCCGCATCACGGCTATTGGTTAGACATAGGTAAACATGAAGACTACAATCGTGCAAATGAAGACATTAAAACATTTAACTTCAATCTATGATTAACTTAAATCGCTACCTTGTTATTATACCAGCCAGGGGAGGATCAAAAGGAATTCCACGTAAAAACATAAAGTTATTGGATGGAAAACCTTTGATTCATTACACGATTGAAGCGGCACAAAAGATCTTTGATAATCAGCAGATTTGTGTTTCAAGTGAAGATAATGAGATTAACTTTATTGCCAAACAAAAAGGTTTAACATACAACTACGTTCGCCCAATAAACCTTGCGACTGATACAAGCTCATCCCGCGAAGTGATTTTAGATGTAATCGAATATTATAAAAATCAAAATCTATGTTTTGATTCAATCGTTTTGTTGCAGCCAACTTCGCCATTTAGAACTTCTAAGCACATTTCAGAGGCTTTAGTAAATTATGAGGCATCAAACTGCGAAATGCTCGTTAGCGTTAAAGAAACGAAAAGTAATCCCTATTTCAATTTATTTGAAGAAAATGAAACTGGATATTTAGAATTATCAAAACAAGGAAACTACACATCGAGACAAAGCGCTCCGAAAACATTTGAATACAATGGTGCAATCTACGTGTTTTCTAAAGAATCAATTCAATCGAAGCAATTTTCAGAATTTACAAGAATAAAAAAATATGAAATGTCAGCACTCGATTCAATTGATTTAGATGAGCCGTTGGATTGGAAAATAGCTGAGTTGATTATAAACGAAAAAAAACATTGAGTTCACTTAAAAATAAAACAATCAAAGCATTTTCATGGGATATCCTTGGACGAATTTTCATTCAAGGAAATAGCTTTATTGTTTCTGTTTTTCTTGCACGATTATTAGGGCCTGAGCAATTTGGGCTTATCGCAATGGCAATGGCTTTCATCAGCATCAGCAGTGTTTTTATTGATATAGGTTTCTCGTCTGCTTTGATTCAAAGTCAAAAAAACACACAAACAACCTACAGCTCTATTTTTTTCTTTAATATTTTTGCGGGAGCTGTCTTAATGATAATAACCTATCTATCAGCTCCGTTAATTGGGAAATTCTATGGAAATCCGCTCATAACTGAATTGGTTAGATGGCTCTCATTAGTATTCATATTTAATTCATTTAACCGCGTTCAAAATACCATATTAAACAAAGAATTAAACTTTAAAACATTAACACTAAGAACTTTTGTAGCTTCGATTGTAGGTGGTACTTTAGGTGTAATTTGTGCGTATCAAGGTTGGGGAGTTTACAGTTTAGTCGTTCAGACTTTAAGTTTTGGTTTCTTCAGTACCGTGTTGCTATGGTCGACCTCTACTTGGAAACCTAGTTTTCATTTTTCGATGGATGAAGTTAAAAGATTAATGGGTTATAGTGTTTATGCTTTTTTAGAACGGATTCTAAACAATATCTTTATTCGGCTTGATGTACTTTTGTTAGCAAAAATATTTTCACCTGTTACAGTAGGATTTTACTCAAGATCTTCCACTTTAGTTGATCAAGTAACTAAATACACATCAACTTCAATCATACGCGTACTCTTTCCCGTTTTAAGTAAAGTTCAAGATAATCAAGAAGAATATGAAAAAATTTATTTTAGAATGTTTTCAATCATTTCTTTTTTAAGTTATGCTTTATCTGGCCTACTCTATTTCATTGGACCTGACATTATTATTTTACTTTTTGGAAACAAATGGCAAGCTTCAATTCCAATATTTCAAATCCTAATTATTGCAAGTTGTAACATTCCTTTAAATTCTTTGATGTGGAATGCCCTGATGAGTAAGGGTAAAGCCAAAGAGAATTTTTACTACGGAATTTTACGTAAATCAGTAGGACTGTTTCCGTTCCTTTTTGCTTACTTTTTAAATATTTGGTGGTTCACAGTAACTTGGGTTATTTCGAAATTTATTATTTCGTTTTTAAACATTATAGTCCTAAAAAAACACTCTAACCTTTCTATTTACAATCATCTTTACCATTTGTTGAATGGTTTGATTTTATTGGTTCCGGGATTTTTGCTTTTCGAGTATTTAGATTTAAAACAATTTGCAACCCGAATAATTTTTGCAATTTCATACTTACTTGTTTATCTACTTATAAATTGGATAATCAAAAACGAAGGTTTAATCTATATTATAAGTACTATTTCAACCATTAATGAAGCAATTAACAAACGATTACTTAGCAAATTTTAAACTACTACACACGTATCTAAATGATTTTAGACAAACTCACACTAAACAAACCCGTTATTGAGGTTGAAAATTCAGTAACGCGAAATCCAAAAGTAAGTGTAATTCTTCTGACTTATAACCATGAAGATTACATTGCTCAAAGTATTGAAAGTATCATAAATCAAGAAACGGATTTTGAATTTGAAATTCTAATTGGAGAGGATGATTCAACAGACAACACACGAAAAATCTGTTTAGATTTCGCTAAAAAGTATCCCTCTAAAATTCGCTTGTTTCTCCATCATAAGGAAAATAAAATTGCAGCGAATGGAGTGCCAAATGGTAAATTCAATTTATTGTACTCAATTGAAATGTGTCGAGGAGAATATATTGCGATTTGTGAAGGAGATGATTATTGGCATCTTCCTCAAAAACTACAAATTCAAACCGATTTCATGGTGAAAAACCCTGAATTTAAAACCATCACAACTGATTTCACGAAATTATACGTCCACAGTAATTTTAAAAAACATGCATTCAATAAGGTGGTAAAAATGGAACTAGTAGATAGAACCATTGAACCACTTGATATTTTCGATAAACAAGTGAAAATAATGCGGATGTGTACGTATTTTTTTAAGGCTGAATTATTGAAAAGCTTTTTTCCGTTAGTGATGGAAACGGCAGGTGATATTCAAATTTTATTACACGCATTTCATTTCGGAAAAATTAAGTATTTAGCCATTGATACTTCAACGTACAGAGTCATGAATGAATCTGCGAGTAAAACAAAAGATTATTCGAAAAGGCAACGTTTTTTATGGAATTATATCGTATTTATGGAAAAAGCAATTCCCTATTACAATTTAGGAAATAGTGAAAAATCTTATTTTAAAAAACAAAAAATGATGTTTGAAATAAGAGAATCTTCTGAAAAAAAACAATTTCTAAAAACGAATATAATCGGCTTAAAAATGATTGCCAACGGTTATTTCTCTAAAAACATTCTACGAAATATTAAATATTCATTCAGAAAATAAATGAAGAATAACTACTATTTTGTTCGCACACCTCTTCAGTACTTGAATGCTGTTGAAGCTAGGAATAATAATAAATTCAGAGCAGAAAAACATCATTTAATAGTATTAAGTGATTTTCATAGAACAATCTCACAAATTGAGTCAATAATTGAAAATGATTTTTGGTCAAGTATTCAATTTCCTTGGAAGGAATTCAGTGCAAAAAAAAATAATCCACTTTTCAATGCTTTTAATGTTTTCAAACGTAAAAGAAAACTCGATAAAGTAATTGTAACAATTAAATCAACAGACCTAATCTTTTGGGGCAACTTAAATTCAAATTGGTTTTTCTATATTTATCAACAATCAAAATCACTAATTTATGTTTTAGACGATGGTTTTGTGTCAATAAATACAATTTTAAATCTTGACTTAAAAACATTAAAGTCAACTTTAAATGGAAGTAAGCTTGGTAAAATTGAAAGTCTAATTCTAAAGCTAAAGTATTCAGTGAACTGGGAAAGAATAATTTTTTTCACCAATTTTGAATTGACTCAAAGCATTAAAAAAATTGAATTACACACTTACGATTATTTAAGTAAACAGATTAAAAACAACTCTTTTAACAGAAGCGTATATTTCATTGGTCAACCTTTAATTTTTCAGAAAATGATGAAAAAAGAGGTCTATATAAATTTAGTAAGTTCAATTTTAAGTTATTACGAATCGAAAAATTTAAACTGCTTTTATATCCCACATCGCTCGACAACTTTAAATTATATTCCCGATAGTTGGTCAATTAAATCATTTAATAAACCATTAGAGTGTATCTTATTTGATGAAAAAATTGAAAAACCAATGTTATTTGCATCCTTTTATTCCTCTGCTTTGTATAATATTGCAATGATGGATAAAAATTCTATGTTCGAATATAATTATTGGCAATTTGATGAAAGTGATTTAGTTAACTTTCCTTATGAAACAATAAATGACGTTTATTATTTCGTAAAATCAAAAAATAGAGCAAACGTTAGAATTCTTCATAAATCGGAAGTAAATGCCTAAAGAAAAATTAGAAAATATTTTTTACTTTTTCCTTTTCATTCCGATTCTGAATGTTCTTTCCTCTATTGCTACTCCTTTTTTTCCTGGCTCCTTAAATCCAGGTGTAATTCGAGGTGGAATACTTACTCTTTTCCTTATTTGGTTTTTTATAAATCGATACAAAAGTAAACCTGATACGAATCTTGTAGTTGGATATACCTTTTACATTTTTATTCTTTGTTGGTTTTCTGAGGAACCTTCAACATCTTTTTACATTTTTAATAAATTTGCCATCTCCAGCTTAATGTTTGTGGTTGGTTTTTATTTTATTCAGAGTCCTCTTCGCTTTTTATACTTGCAGAGGGCTTTTTTAATTAGCGTTGTTTCAATCATAATCTATTTTGCTTTTTCGAATGTTCTTGGTGTAGGTAAACAAAGCTATCAAGATGATTCTGTTTACTTCGGTGAGTCTGGTGTTAACATTACCAAATCGATTGTGATCTTCATTATTGGTATTCCCCTTTACTTAAGATTTGAACCAAAAAATCAATATAAAACAATTGCTTTGGTTGCATTATTGGTAGGAGTTATTACAGTTTTATTAGGAATGAAACGATCGGCTATTTTAGCGATGAGTTTTGGCTTTTTCTTTTATACTTTACTCACTCCTTATAAATCAAGATTAATTAGAAGTGTTCCAATTATTCTATTACTACTTTTTTTAGCCTCGCCATATTATGTGCCAATAATTGAAAAGAGATTTGAAGCAAGACAAGAAAGAGTTTCTATGACCGTTAATCAATTAAAAGAAAACGAAAGTGAAGGACGCTTATTAGAAGTTCAATATACAATAGAACAAACATTTAAAAGTATTGATCGTGTATTTTTTGGTTTTAATGTTTTCTTAAAAAAAGATTATCAAGGGCGAAAAAGAATGCTTCATGTTGATTTTTCAAATATGTTGGGTGGAGCTGGAATAATTGGACTTTTACTTTTTATTGGGGTTTATGTTAACATAATTCAAAGGCAGGTATTTTATAAAAAACTATTAGGAAACACTCAATTTTCAAAGGAGATTTTTGCGACAACGGCAGCATTAGTTGCAGTTCAGACTTTTCTATCGATAGGTGGGACAATGCAAGGAGTTAATCAACGAGGATATATACTACTTTATTTGGGTGCATTGATGGGATTATCTTTATCTTTATTGAAACAAAAAATCATCCAAAACCGTGCTACCAACCAAACACAATAACGCTTTATTCAGCCTTTTCCACCACGATGTTTCAACTACTCTAAATGAGAAATCTCATTTTACAGATAAATTGTGGAACAACCTTCAACAACCTGTTTCAATTACTGAAAATGAAATTGGTGAAGAAATTTTATCCATAGTAAGAGAAAATACCAAAAATGTAAATCATCAAGAAATTGGCTTAACCTTAACAGGTGGCTTTGACTCAAGAGTGATTTTAGCAGCTCTTTTACATAATGGGATTAAACCTGTTTGTTTCACTTACGGAAATGAAAAAAATCGCGATATTCAAATTGCCAGAACGATTTGTAAAAAGTTAGGTTTAACCTATTACAATGTTGCGAATGAAACACCTACAGAGAAATGGTATTCGCATTGGGTTAATCAAACTATCGATTTAGATAATGGAAATTCTCATCTTCACAGAGCACATCGTACAGCCGCAATTTCAGAGTTAACAGAAAAACATCCATTAAAAATTCTATTTACTGGTCATTTAGGCGGGGAAAACATTAGAGGACTTTCCTACAATGATTATTTTGCCTCCCCTTTTTTTGAAAATTATAATGAAAACAAAATATCATTTGATGAAAATTTACAAAATCAACTTAAGCGTTATTTTATTCATTTAAACGAATCGGAAATTGCAAGCTTGAAAGAAAAGATAAACTCCTTGCCATGGATGACGAAGGATAAAAATCGCAATAAGTTATATTTTATAAACGAACTTGTAGGTAAAATTCACCATAATCAAGACATAAGAATTTACGCTAAATTTGTAGAAAAAGTGGTGCCAGTTTATTTACAAAATTCATACTTAGAAAAACTGACACTTTCCAATCATCATTTTATGCGAAAATTGGATAAAAAAGTTGGTTTTTTAGAACACCCAAAATTATACTGTCAATTAATCTCAAAATTCTACCCTGCCCTACTCGACGTAGAATTGTCAAATGGCTATGCACCAAAAGATTTTTTAAAAGGGAATTTGAATTATATTTCGAAGAGAATTTGGCAGAAATACATTAAGAAAATTAAAAACTATCCTTCATTTTCTTACAACGAATGGTTTGTTGCTTACATAAAAGAAAAGTCTCAAAATGTTTCTGATGAAATTTGGGCTATTTATGATAAAGAATTATATTTTCAACAACTGAATTCGATTAATCTCAAAACGAATGAAGGATTTTGGCATAAATTCTCAAACCCAATCTTTTTTGACTTAATAAACAAAAACGAACTACTACCGTGAAATTTGTCATATTAACTAATGAAATAGAAGGCTCTGAACAGAAATGGAAAATTGCCTGTGAAAAATTAAATCTTGAATTTATTGTTGTTGATTTAAGTAAAGCAAATTGGCTTGAACTTATTGAAAACTATAAACCCAATATTCTACTAACGAGACCAGCAGGATTAACTTCGCCTTTCAAAATACTCTATGATGAACGTTTGGAGATATTGGTCAATGAGTTAAATTACTTTTGTTTTCCAACCCTTAAAGAAGTATTGATTTACGAAAATAAAAAATACTTTTCCTACTGGTTAAAAGCAAATAAAATCCCACATCCTAAAACTTCCGTTTTTTATTTCGAAAAGGAAGCACTAGATTGGGTAAATTCAGACACAATAAAATTGCCCATTGTAGCAAAAACAAATATTGGTGCTTCTGGAAGTGGGGTGGTAATTCACGAAACAAAAGAAGAATTAACCAATTACATTCAATCTACATTTTCTGGTAAGGGAGCAACCAAAAGGGTCGGCCCAAATCTGAAAAAAGGGCGCATCCTACAACGAGGAATCCGTTTACTTTCTAAACCTAAAGCCTTGTTTAAAAAAATTGAAGTTTACAAAGCGAGGGCCTTGGATGTTCAAAAAGACTTCGTTTTGTTTCAAGAACATATTCCACATACATTCGAATGGCGCGTAGTAAGAATGGGAGATTCCTTTTTCGCACATAAAAAACTGATGCTTGGAAACATGACAAGCGGTTCATTATTGAAAGATTATGGAAATCCACCTTTAGCGATGTTAGACTTTGTTAAAGCTATAACAGATAAACATCATTTGTATTCTCAAGCTGTTGATGTTTTTGAATCCCCAAATGGATATCTAGTGAATGAAATGCAATGTATTTTCGGTCAATCAGATGCTTATCAAATGAAAGTAGATGGTTGTATTGGTAGGTATTTATTTGAAAATGGTGAATGGAAATTTGAAGCTGGCGATTTTAACACTAATGAATCCTATGATTTAAGATTACAGTCAGCAATTGTACTTTACCAAAAATTAAAAAACTAGTTTGAAAGTATTATTTGTTTGTAGTGGGAATAAATCGCAAGGAAAACCAAGTATCCTTGTAAAAAATCAAGCAGATAGTTTGATTGAAAAAGGAATAAATGTTAACTTTTCAATTATTTCTCAAAAGGGTATTTTAGGCTACTTAAAAGCCGTTATCCCGATTTATAATTCAATAAAAAAAGAAAAGGTTAAAATCGTACATGCTCATTATTCACTTACGGCTTTTGCCACTAGTTTGGCTATTTTATTGATTTTTAAAAACCGTCCAAAACTTGTGGTTTCCCTAATGGGAAGTGATGCTCAAATGAAAGGTTGGAAAAGAAAACTTACGATTTATTTTTCAGAAAAATTATGGTTTGCGACAATTGTAAAAAGTCAACAAATGGCAATTGACCTTGAACTTAAAAGGTTTACAGTTATTCCCAATGGCGTTCAAGTGGAAAAATTCATTAACAATGAAATAGCAACTGAAAACAAAATCTTATTTGCAGCTGATCCTTCTAGAGAGTCAAAGAATTTTGAACTGGCTAAAAAATCGGTGGATTTAGTAAAAAAAGTAGTGCCAATAATAGATTTAAAGGTTGTTTACAATGTTGAACATTTAGAAATTATAAATGAAATTAAATCCTCCGCATGTATTTTATCGACCTCAAAATGGGAAGGCTCACCCAATATTATCAAAGAATCCTTGGCTTGTAACCGACCAATTGTAGCAACCAATGTTGGAGATATTGCATGGCTTTTAGAAAATGTAGAAGGTTGTTTTGTAACTAATTTTGATGCTGAAATAATTGCTGAGTGCATTCTAAAAGTGTTAGAATTTAACAAAGAAAATAAATACACGAAAGGATTAGAAAAAATCAGAGAATTACAACTTGATGCTCAATCCATTGCAAATCGAATAATGAAAATTTATGGATATTAAACCTGGTGTAATAATTATAGAAGGACATGTTCAAGGGTTGTCGAATGTTCGCGCACTAGGAGAACAAGGAATTCCTGTTTGGGTGATTGATAAATCAGATTGTGTTGCTCGTTACTCCAAATACTGTCAAAATTTTGAAATTTGTCCCGCTTATGACAGTGAATCATTTATCGATTTTTTAATTAAATTTTCTGAAAAACATAATCTTAAAAAATGGTTGTTATTACCTTCAAACGATCATGCGGTTTATTCTATTTCTAAAAATAAAGAAAAGCTCAATCATCATTTTAAACTAATAACTGAAGATTTAGAAACAGTTTTGAAAATTTATGATAAAGTTGAATTATTGAAAATTGCAACTGAAATTGGTGTAGATTATCCGTTATATGAAACCTATAATTCACTTTCTGATTGCGAAAAAGTCAAGTTAAATTTCCCATTGATAACCAAAGGAAATAATGGCTTAAGTTTTTATAAAAAAACAAAAACTAAAGTTTTACTCTCGAATACAAAGGAAGAACTTAAAACTAATCTTCAAAATTTAGAAAGTAAAATTCCTTTAAAAGAAACATTTACGCAAGAAATTCTTCCATACAGTGAGGAAAACAAAACAATTTCATTTACCTGTTTTTCTGTTAAAGGTGAAATCAAAGCACATTGGATTGGTGTAAAACTTCGCGAGCACCCACTCCGATTTGGAACAGCAACATTAGCAGAGAGTATAGAAAAATCAGAATTGTTTCAACCTTCTAAAAAGCTAATGAAAACGCTCAATTATACTGGAATTTGTGAAATAGAATATTTATTAGATGTCAGAGATGATAAGTATAAATTAATTGAAATCAATGCGAGATCATGGCTTTGGGTTGGACTTGCGAAAGCATGTGGTGTAAATTACGCGAAACTTGCTTACGATTATGTTAATGGAGTTAAAATACAAGAATTAAAAAATTACGAAATCGGTATTGTTTGGTTTAATCCAATCACGAATATATTTTTTGGAATTAAAGGACTTTTGTTGGGTCGTGTTAAATTAAAATCTATATTTGAAAACATACCAAAAAAGAAAATAAACGCACTTTTTCAAAAAGGAGATCGAAAACCTGGATTCATGTATTTTATCCTTCTTTTAAAAATATTTAAGACCAGATGACAGTACTTTTCGTAACAGGGCATCCCGCTCAAATACATAATTTTAGAATTGTTAAGCAATTACTCGAAGCTAAAGGTCATAAGGTAGTTTGGGTTTCAAGTAAAAAAGATATAAGTTTTGAATTATTGGATTTGTACGGCATTAAAGCATACGAAATCACTCGACCGTCAAAAGGATTTATTTCTAAGTTAAAAGCTCTTTTTGTTAACTCTGCAATTATATTTAAAATCATTCGAAAAGAAAAAGTTGATTTTATCGTTTCTCGTGTTTCGCCTTTCGCAGCTATTGCGGGTAAGCTTTTAGGCAAAAGACATATTGCGCTTGCCGATACTGAAAGCTCTGGAATTTATGATACAATTTTTACTAAGTTCTTAGATTCTTTAATTACATCTACCACTTTCAAAAGAGATTTGCGAAAAGACCAGGTTCGAATTAACAGTAATATTGAGTTGTTTTACTTGCATCCAAATCACTTTCGCCCGAACGATTCAATTTATGATTACCTGAAAATTTCGAAAGATGAAAAGTTTGTAATCTTAAGATTTGTTAGTTGGGAAGCTTATCACGACAAAGGATTGACAGGTTTTAATGACGAAAATAAAGTTAAAGCTGTAAAAGATTTCTCCAAATATGCAAAGGTTTTTATTTCTGCTGAAGGAAGTTTACCTCAAGAAATTGAAAAACATCGCATTAAAATCCCTTATGATAAAATGCACGATGCACTTTATTATTCATCGCTTTTCTTTGGAGAAGGAGCCTCTATGGCAGCTGAAAGTTCTGTTTTAGGCTCTCCTGCAATTTTCTTGAACGATAATTGGTCGGGAAATGCTTTAGATTTAATGAAATATGAGCTATTTTATTCTTTTAAAAGTAACCTTAAGGATCAAGTAAATGCTATTGAAAAAGGTGTAGAATTATTGAGCAATCCCAATCTAAAATCAAATATGCAAAGTAAATTAGCTACTTATTTTGCTGATAAAATTGATGCTTCCAGTTTTTTGACATGGTACATTGAAGAGTTTCCAAAATCTAAAAAAGTAATTACGCAAGACATTACTTATCAAAACAATTTTAAATAATGGATTTTACCGTTCAGAAATATCAATCATTATTATATGCTATGAAAAATGCGGGGTATGAATTTCAGACTTATAAAGATTTCATACTTCAACCGAAAAACAAAGTAATAATCTTACGTCATGATGTCGATTTAAAACCCGAAAATTCATTGTGTTTTGCAGAAATACAAGCTGAATTAGGAATAAAAGGTGTTTATTATTTTCGTGCAGTTAAACAAAGTTGGGACGAAGCAATCATAAAAAAAATTAGTTCTTTGGGTCACGAAATCGGCTATCATTACGAAAATATCACAACGACAAATGGGAATCTTAATTTAGCGTTCATAGATTTTACTAAAAACCTAGAATTATTGAGAAAATTAGCTCCTGTTTCTACGATTTGCATGCATGGAAGTCCTATGTCCAAATACGATAGTAAAGATTTATGGAAAATAAATGATTATAAATTACTTGGAATTATTGCTGAACCTTATTTTGATACAGATTTTGATAAAGTTTTTTATTTAACTGATACGGGAAGAACATGGAACAGTGAAAAATTTAGTGTAAGAGATAAGGTAAATACCTCTTTCACTCAAAAGTTTACCGAAACGGATGAAATTATAGCAGCCTTCAATCAAAATAAATTACCTAATCAAATCATGTTTACGTTTCACCCACAAAGATGGAATGATCATTTTATAAAATGGTTTATAGAACTTAGTAGTCAAAACACGAAGAATTTAGTTAAACGATTATTGATTAAACTTAGAGAATAAAATCATGTTTGAATAAAAAAGGACTTTGAATTCAAAGTCCTTTTTTATTTAATGCTTACTCTTAATTCTATTTCAATTTGACAATTCTTTGTTGAAATTGATTGGATCCATTTATAATATTAACTAAATATATACCTTGGTCGAAATTTTCACCAAAAGAGTAATTTTTCAGTTCCTCAATTGATTCAAAGCTTGAGGTTTCTATGATTTGCCCAATTGAGTTAATTACACTAACTTCAATTAGACCTTCAATTACAGAAAAATCAGATGTTAAAAGTTTAAAACTTGAACTTGTAGGGTTGGGATATAATGAGATAGTGTTTTCATTAAGTTCAACTAATCCTAAATTGTTTTCTATTATACCTATCTCTTTTTCCTTATCATTTATTAATTCAAAGTCCTCAAAGTCTGAAACAACATAAGCTGAAGGAGTTGTAAAATTACATGCATTTCCAAAATTCGACCAAACTCCGTTAGATAAGACTGATACTTCTACAGAATAAGTTGAATTCAATAGCATTCCTGATGAAACTAATTGACTTGGCCTGAAAAAATTTGTAAATGTTGGATTATGAATAACATTACTCACTCCTGGTCCATTAATTCTAAATCGATAATCAGTAGCACAACCGACACTTGTGCAAAACACATTTGTACTCATAGTAGGAATTGTAGCTCCACACATGGCACTGGTAAGTGTAGGTATTTGCAAAGTAACATTTCTTGCAGGTCCCCAAGGACACCAACTTCCATTGACAAATACTCTACATTCAACACTATAAGTATTTCCATATTCAAGATTACCAACTTGAGTTAAATAAGATAATCGCATTTGAGAACCAACCCTTTCAACAACCTCGTTGACATTTGGCCCTACAACTCTGTATTGGTATGGGTTTGCATAAACAATTGAATTAACATATAAATTTGTAGCACATGATGAAATGTTACTATTTATAAATCCATCTCTTAATTCTGTTATTGGTTCACAAACAGTTGAAATTGTACAAGGTGTTCCCCATTCGCTCCATATACCATTCATTCTAACTTGGACAGAAATTTGATAGGATTTACAATATTCAACAGATGGGAATTTTCTTAATGTAATTCCATTATATGTTGACAAATTCATAACGGTATCAATTATTGTTGTAGGTCCATCAACAATTCTGTATCTGTACGCTTCGACATTAGGAATAACATTTGCATGTAAAGTGTCTTGTTGTAAATAATTGATTGTTCTTCCACAATCTGAACTAGAAATAGTTGTTGTTGGAATTGCTAAACGAACAAAACAAGAATTTCCTGGGTCACTAAATAATCCAGTAAGTGTATTACGTGTTCGAACAACCACATCATAATTTAAACCCATAATTGGATGCGGTGAAGACAATTCATTTAATCTAAAACTATTTGAAGACTTAGTTAATACACCTACTGTACCATAACCACTTGCAGAAATTGTAAATTGATATTGTACAGCTCCCGTTACTGTATTACAAGTTATTGAGGTTGCAGCAGATGGAATATTTGTGTTATCACACCAAGCTGTTGTTAATTGAGTACTTGCAGAAACAGGAGTAGTAACATTACAGCTTGAACCATAAGCACTCCAAGCGCCAATAGTTGGATCATAATATGCAACTCTTAACTGATAGGTTGTAGCATTTTGAATAGTTCCTAAAGGCATCCATGAAAATCTAAAGTTAAAAGCAGATCTTCCTGGATTTGCTACTGATGCAGACAATGCATCATATACACCTATCAAATTATTATCTAAATCTCTAACTTCCCATCTATGTCCACACATTTGATTAGTTTCAGCTAATATATTAACTCCTAAACTTGTGACAGTTGTCCCACAAAAAGTAGAACTTACAACTGACGGAACATTTGGGGTTGTTACTTGACAATAAGGGCCATATGCGCTCCAAACAGAACCATTAAACCAAGAAACGCGAATTCTGTAGGTAAAGCCATAGCCAATATTGCAACCCGTTAGCCAATTTAATCTTAATAAATACTTAGATCTACTAGGTACTGCAATATTCCCAGCAATTGCATCATAAACTTCTAAAATTGTTCCATCTGTTTTAGAAACCTCAAAACGATGTCCTTGCCCTCTATTAACTGAACAAGTTAAATTCGTACCAAGAGAACTAATGTTTCCATCACAAAAAGCACTTGCCAAACTTGTAGTTTGACAATTCATGCTGAAGAGCACAAAAACAAAAGAAAACGCAACCAAAAATTGAGTTTTAAAAATTTTTGAATAAAACATGACTTCGTATTTTAAAATGAAATTAGTTAAAAATATTGAAACAAAAAAAAAAACGAGTTGAAATTTAAAATTACCTCGCTTTTTTTTGGATAAACTATCTTCGCAATTTAATTATCGATTATAGATAAAGTAGTTGGTGTATTTACAAAACAAGCTGGACCAAAAGGTGACCATTATCCACCAACCAAAACTGAAACCTCATTTTGGTAAGTGCTGTTGAATTTAACCCAATTTATTTGGCTAAATCTAAAACAGTTTGATAATATTGGTGAATTGTAAACTAAATCTGTAACATTTGGACCATTAATTCTAAATCTATAATCAGAAGCACAACCAATACTTGAAGTGAATACATTAACACCTAAAGTTGGAATTGTTTGATTGCAATAAGTTGTAAGTGTTGAATTTGTCTGAAGATACAAAGAACATCCTTCACCCCAAGCTCCCCAAACCCCTCCTACCATAACTCTACATTTTATTAGATAAGAAGTTTCGTAAGTTAAATTAGCAACGTTTGACAAATTTTGAAGTTTGAATCCAGCATTAGCAGTTGCTGTAACTATTTCATTTATATTTCCTCCTGACACATAGAACTGGTATCCTTGAGCATAAAGAATTGATTGCGCATAGATGTTAGTTCCACATGAAGTAATTGTTGAATTACAAAACAATGGTCTCAATTCTGTTATTGGATTACAAACAGTTATCACCTCGCATGATTCACTATAGGGACCCCAAACATCATTCATTAATACCTTTACATCCAATTAATTTAAAATATCACTTCAAAAAAAATATTAAGAAAAAAGGCTGCTTATATTACTAAACAGCCTAATCAAAACATAACATTTTTGTTAATTATGACTTTATAAACTGAATTTCTGTATTTAGAGTTATTTCATCGCCAACTACAATGCTTCCTGCTTCTGTTACAGCACTCCAAACTAAACCGAACTCACTTCTTTTGATTTTACCTACAATCGCCAAACCTGCCTTTGTTTGCCCATAAGGGTCAACTGCAATACCATTATATTCTGCTTTTAACTTAACCTCTTTTGAAACCCCACGAATTGTTAAATCACCAACTATTTCCAATTCTTCATCACTAACTTTGTTGACTTCTTTTGATGAAAATGTTAAATCTGGGAAATTTGCTGCATCGAAAAAATCCGCTGATTTTAAATGTCCGTCGCGATCAGCAACCCCCGTGTTGATACTATCAATTCCAGCTCTAAAACTGAAAGTCGCAGTTGAAAAATCATCCCCTTCTGTTGTCGCTGTTGCTGAAAAATCGCCAAAAGTTCCAGTTACGTTAGATATCATCATGTGTCTAACTTTAAATCCAATTACACTATGTGCATTGTCAATATTCCAATTTGTTGCCATTTAATTTAGTTTTTAAATTTATTGTGCAAAAGTAAGTCGCAAGAAATCAAGAACTAATTGACTTATGTTAAGCGTTTAAAAAGAAATGAATGTATTTAACTATCAACTTATTTTCAATTTCTGAAGGCTTAATTCTTTAATTTTTAGTTTTTACTTTTTCGAGCAACACTTCTTTAATAATAATTACGTTTACTTGAGCTAAAACAAATTGTCAAAATCATTTTTATTACCTTTGAATTTATGAGAAAGAAAATTACCATTTCATGTTTGTTTTCTTTGTTTCTTTTGAATTCGTTTTCACAAATCGTTATCAAAGAGCAAAAGAAAACCGAAGGTCAATCGATACAAAAAGAAAAAATAATTAAAGACACAAGCAGTCGTTTTTATATTGAAGCTAGTTATCTAAATTCATTTAGAAGTCTTGAATCAAATGTTGATTTTTTAAATAAACCGCTAGGTGAAAGAGCAAATGAGTCTAAAATTGGAATTTGGAACTATTCATTAGGTATGACTACTCCTTTAAATAATCATATTTATTTTGACGGAGCACTCTCATTACTTCGAAATGGAGAACAATATAGTTGGAAATCAAGTACAAGTGATAGCACCTTCAATTATCAATCTAAATACAACTATATAGCATTACCATTACAAATAAAATATCAAGGTGGGAAAAATTTAAAATACTTCGTGGGTGGGGGTTTAATTCCTCAGATGAATTTTTCCTATAAACAATCACAACAATGGACCGATTCTCTAGGTGCGAAAAGAGATGAAACAATTAAAATCAATAATGATATTAATTCATTTGCAATTTCATGGGTTGTAAGTGCAGGATTGGAATTGCAGTTTGAAAATAATTTTGGCTTACGATTTAGCGCAAGTTACCGAAATCAAATAAGCAATACTTACATCGAATTCAGTGATTATATTCACAAAGCAAACGCTATTGGTCTAAACTTAGGAATCACGCGCAAATTTTAAAAATGAAGTTAAAAACATTTACACAGTTTCTTGAAAATCAATTTCCACTCTCTCTTCAAGAGTCTTATGACAATTCAGGATTATTAATTGGTAACCTAGAAATGGAAATCACAGGAGTACTTATCTGTCTGGATAGCATTGAAAAAATCGTAGATGAAGCTTTAGAAAAGAACTGCAACTTAATCATTGCCCACCATCCAATTATTTTTAAGGGCTTAAAGAAAATGACGGAATCAAATTATATTGAACGAGTTGTTTCGAAATGTATTAAAAACGACATAGCTTTATATTCGATTCACACGAATTTAGACAATCATTCTCAAGGCGTAAATCGTGAAATTTCAAATCGAATTGGTTTGAAAAACTTAAGAATTTTACAGCCTATTCAAGGAAATCTATCAAAACTGACTGTTTTTACTCCAAAAGATGCGTTAGAAAAATTAGACGATGCTATTTTCAAAGCTGGGGGCGGGCAAATAGGAAATTATTCAGAATGTCATTTCAGAATCGAAGGAACGGGAACATTTAAAGGCAATGAAAATTCGAATCCACAAGTTGGAAATAAAAACATTCGAGAAGCTTTTGAAGAATTCAGGGTTGAATATTTAGTGAGTAACTATAATTTAAGAACGGTATTAAATGCAATGCATACAGCTCATCCGTATGAAGAGGTGGCGTATGAAATTTATCCGATACAAAATTCAAATCAGTTTGAAGGTGCAGGAATGATTGGAGAATTGGAAACAGAACAAGACGAAATCACTTTTTTAAGTCAACTTAAAACAACGTTTAAATGTGGTGTGATTCGCCATACACAACTTTTGGGGAGAAAGATTAAAAAAGTGGCGGTATGTGGTGGCTCAGGGAGTTTTTTACTTTCAAAAGCCATTCAACAAAAAGCAGATATTTTTATCACGGGAGACTTCAAATATCATGAGTTTTTTGACGCTGAGAACAAACTGATAATTGCCGATATAGGACATTTTGAAAGCGAACAATTCACAACTAATTTATTAGCTGAAAGATTAAAAGAAAATTTTACTAACTTTGCCATCCATTTAACAGAATATAATACAAATCCGATAAACTATTTTTAGCCCATGGCAGCAACTGCAACTAAGAAGGAAGCTACAATCGCAGAGAAGCTAGATGCGCTTTTCGAACTTCAAAAAATCGATTCTGAAATTGATCGAATTCGCACCATTCGTGGTGAATTACCTCTTGAAGTTCAAGATTTAGAAGATGAAATTAGCGGTTTGAACACTCGAATTGCTAAAATCAACGAAGAAATTAAAGAAATCGAAACTGAAATTTCTGATCGTAAACAAGCTTCTAAAGATTCTGAATCAGCAATTTCAAAATACAAAGAACAACAAAATAATGTTAGAAATAACAGAGAATTTGAATCACTTGCTAAAGAAATCGAGTTTCAAGAATTAGAAATTAAATTAAACGAGAAAAAAAGTAAAGAAGCAAAATTCAAAATCGAAGGAAAAAAAGAATTGCTTGCTGATGCTACAGACCGTTTAACGATGAAAAAAGAAGATTTAGCTTCTAAAAAAGCTGAGTTAGACGCAATCGTTAGCGAAACACAAAAAGACGAAGATAAGTTAATGAAAGCTTCCGACGATGCAAAGAAAAAAATTGAATCTCGTTTAATCTTTGCATACTCTCGTTTAAGAGAAAATGCAAAAAATGGTCTAGCAGTTGTGCAAGTAATGCGTGGATCTTGTGGTGGATGTTTCAACAAAATCCCACCTCAAAGACAATTAGACATCGTTACTAAGAAAAAAATTATCGTTTGTGAACATTGCGGACGAATCTTGGTTCCTGTTGAAGGTACTGAAGAATAGACTTTAAAACCAAAATACAAAAAGGCAATTTCGAGAGGAGTTGCCTTTTTTGTTTAAATAAATTAAGGAAGCATTCCCTACCAAAATCAAAGTATTTATTACTTTTAAACTATGAATTTACTACTTACAAAATCGCTGTGTGTATTTGATTTGGAAACCACAGGACTTCAAATCAATACCGACAGAATCGTTCAAATCGCGATAATTAAATTGAATCCTTCAGGTGAGCGAACGGAATTAAATCAACTGATAAATCCAGAAATGACGATTCCTCAAGAAGTGATCGATATTCATGGAGTTTCAAATGAATTAATCCAGGATAAACCTACTTTTAGCCAGTTCGCTCCTGAGTTGATTGATTTTATTGGCGATGCGGATTTGGCAGGTTATAATTCCAATAAGTTCGACATTCCTGTTTTAGCAGAAGAGTTTTTGAGAGTTGGAATCAACTTCGATTTTTCCTTTCGTAAATTCATAGATATTCAAAATATTTTTCACAAAATGGAGCAAAGAACACTTGCTGCGGCTTACAAATTTTATTGTGGAGAAGAAATGAAAAACGCACACGATGCCTTGTATGATACACAAGCAACCTTGGATGTTTTTCTTGCGCAATTGGAACGTTACAAAGAAACACCTGAGTTAAAAAGTAAAACAGACGTAACGAGTTTAGCTGAATTTTCTCGTGCTGGAACTTTTGAATTGATTGACTTAGCGGGTCGTTTAGCGAAAAATGAAAAAGGAGACGCTGTTTATAATTTCGGGAAACACAAAGGCAAAACCATCAAAGAAGTAAGCAAAATTGAACCCGGTTATTTTGGTTGGATGACTTCTGATCAAACAGATTTTCCTCGATATACCAAAGAATGTTTGCGTCGAGAAATGGAAAAAATCAAAGAAGCAGAGGAAAAAGACGCACCCATCACTGAAAATAGTTTAGAAAGTTTAAAAAATAAATTCAATTCCAAATGAAAATAATTTGCATCGGAAGAAATTACGCCGAACATGCCAAAGAAATGAATAGCGCTGTTCCAACAGAACCCATTTTTTTTATGAAACCTGATGTCGCCTTGTTAAAAGAAGGTGATTTTTATTACCCAAATTTCACAAACGACTTGCATTTTGAGTGTGAAATTGTTGTGAAAATTGATAAAGTTGGAAAAAATATCGAAGAGAAATTTGCTTCCAAATATTACTCAGAAATCACTTTAGGAATTGATTTTACAGCAAGAGATTTACAAAGTCAATGCAAAGAAAAAGGTCTTCCTTGGGAGAAAGCAAAAGCATTCGACAACAGCGCACCGATTTCTTCTAAATGGATTAAAATTGTTGATCTAGATTTTGAAAATACTGAATTTATCTTTTCACAAAATGGAGAAGTTCGCCAGATTGGTAAAACTTCCGATATGATTTTCTCAATTGACCAATTGATAGCTTATGTATCCAAATTTGTTACCTTAAAAACAGGCGATTTAATCTACACTGGAACTCCTTCAGGCGTTGGTCCGGTTGCAATTGGTGATTTTTTGACAGCCTCATTAAATGGGGAGCAAATGTTTGAGTTTAAGGTGAAATAATCTTAGAAAGATTTTTGATGCTTGATGCTTGATTTTTGATTAGGATTTTTTGGCCGAAGAAAATCACTATAAAATATTTTTTTCGAAGTTGAATTTAGTTTCTTCAATTGCTGGCTGTTAAAACGGAAATAGGATGTTTATTTAAATTCTTGGTATAAAAAAAGATAATTGATTGATATTTTTAACTCAAGTTAAATTCAATGTTTAAAATTCAAAATTTCAATTCTTAATTCTCTATCTTTGGCATCTTTTTTGTCAATTCAATTGTTCAAATTTTAATTTTCTAAAAATCTATTATGAAGACTTTACTCGCATTTTTCCTACTCATTCACCTTTCATTTTTTGCTCAAAAAACCATGAATGTGGATTTAACTATCACTTACAAAGGCGCACCATTATGCTTTTGGGATGTAACTTTAAAACATGGTGATGTTGCAATTTCAAAAGGAAAAACGGATGATCAAGGGAATGTAAAATTCAGCAATGTAGGTTTGCTTTCTTTAAGTGTGGATGCAAGTGGAATCAAGAAAACGAACAATGGAGAAAAGAAATGGGATGTTAAAGGCTATATTCAACTAAACGACCAAGGTGTTGGGAAATTCGATTTTGAACCGTTAGTGAAAGACGCTGGCATGCCAGTTTCAATGTTAGAAGCCGCTTGGGGATTGACATTGGCAGATTGCGTAAAAGGAAATACCAGTTCTTCTTCAACGAATTCAAGTGCAAGTTCACCAACAAAATCAGAATCTTCAACAAACACAACAGCTCCAAAAGAAGAAGAAAAAGAGGAGTCTGCTGCTGACATTGCGAAATCAACGGCAGAAACACTTCAAAGTACGAAGGCAATGCAAGAAAATAAAGTCAATAATTTGACGAGTAAAATTGCTAAAAAAACAACTGAGCGTTCTAAATACACTGCTTTCACCAAAGAACATTCAGCATTGAGTTATGAAATAAAAGATTTAGAATTAGATAAAGAAATGACGCAAGTGAAACTCGATAAAACGAATGCTATGATTGCAAAAGGAAATATGCCTTTAAGCAAAAGTGAGCGTGAAAGTTTTAATCAACGTGAGGATATTATAAAAGAAAGTCAATCGAAATTGGAGCAAAGTAAAAAAGCAGGGATTCTTTTCGATGGAGTAAATTATGAAACGAAAAAAGAAACCATTCAAACAGCACCTGTTTCAACTCCAGTAAATACTTCTCCGACAACTGAAAAGAAAACAGAAACGAACGAGTCAAAAGAAGTGAAAGAAACCAAAGAGGAATCTTTAAAAGCATCTGAAACCGAGGCTAAGCCTGAAAAAGAAAAAGGAATTCAACTATTGAACACCAGTGATTTAGCTGCTATGAGCGTAATCAATTTGAAGAAATTGAAATTAGAACAAAATTCGAAAATCGCATCTAGAAAGCTTAATCTAAAAGCCAAATCAACTATGAGTCCAGCTCAAATTGAACAATACGAGAAAGACTTAAAGGTTTTAGAAGAAAATATTATACTTATTGATGCCGAGATTACGCGAAGAGGATAGTTTGAATAATTTGTATGTCCCTGAAATAGGTTGACCGAAAAAGTCAATTTATTATGGATAAAAA
>CAZDKE010000034.1:0-38057 GCA_964506255.1 uncultured Lishizhenia sp.
CCAGATCCTAAGTCTGGCGTGTCTACCAATTTCACCACATCCGCAATTATTTCAATTTTGAAGAATCACTTTAGATTCTTATTGATTTATAAGGATTAAAACCTCAAAATCGGGTCGCAAAGATAATTATATTTTTCAAAAACAAATTACTTCTGAAAAAATTATCGTCTTTTTTCTTGCATCGATAATCTAATTTCTTTCATAAACTCTGATGCATACACGAAATTACCAATTTCAGGATTGTCAGTCGTAATTATCGTTTCTCGATTTCCTTGCCACCAATTTTGACCTTTGTAAATGAAAATAATGTTATCTCCAATTTCAATTACTGAATTCATATCGTGGGTAATTACAACGGTAGTCATTTGATATTCAGCAGTAATATCTTTAATCAACCCATCTATCAAAATTGAAGTTTGTGGATCAAGACCTGAGTTTGGTTCATCGCAAAATAAATATTTTGGATTCATAGAAATAGCTCTCGCAATACCAATTCGCTTTTGCATTCCACCACTACATTCAGATGGAAAGAGTTTGTTTCTTCCGGATAGATTCACACGTTCTAAACAAAAATCAACTCTCTTTTGCATTTCACCTTTTGTCATTTTGGTGAACATAATCAATGGAAACATAACATTTCCTTCAACTGTCATTGAGTCAAAAAGAGCTGCACCTTGAAACAGCATTCCAATTTCTTGGCGAATTTTACTTCTTTCATGGCGGTCTAAATGAGTGAAATCTCTACCATCGTATAAAATTTCTCCAGTATCAACCTCGTGTAAGCCAACCATACATTTTGCCAAAACAGATTTACCTTGTCCAGATTGACCGATGATAAGGTTAACTTTTCCTTTTTCAAACTGAGCGCTGACCTCCTTTAATACTGGATTACCGTTAAAGGACTTATTGACATTGATAACCTCAATCATTACAACAAAATCATTTGCGTTAATAAAAAGTTAGCTATCAAGATGGTAACGCTACTGCTTACCACCGCTTGAGTGGAAGCTTTACCTACATCTAATGAACCTCCTTTAACGTAGTAACCATAAAAAGAGGAAACGGAAACAATTAAGAATCCAAAAACAACTGTTTTGGTAAGTGCATATTTTATATGAAATGGATCAAAAAATGCTCTTAGCCCAAGAAGATATTCTTCGGTTGTAGATAAATTTGACACAACTAGGGAAATCCATCCACCGAGCATGCTCAAAGCCATTGAGAAAATAACTAAAATTGGAAAGAATAATACAGCAGCAGTAATTTTTGGTAAAACCAAGAAATTCAACGAGTTAACCCCCATTATTTCTAGCGCATCAATTTGTTCTGTAACGCGCATAGTACCAATTTCAGAAGCAATGTTCGAACCAATTTTCCCAGCTAAAATCAATGAAATAATTGTTGGCGAAAATTCTAAAATAGTACTTGATTGAGTGATGTATCCAACAGTATAAGCGGGTAACAAAGGACTTGACATATTAGAAGCTGTTTGAAGCGCGATTACTCCTCCAATAAATGTTGACATTAATGCAACAATAGGCAGTGAATTAATCCCAATTCCATTTAATTCCTCTAAAAGTCGTTCAAAAAAGACACGCCATTTATTCGGTCTTGTAAAAACGTCTTTCAACATCAATATGTATTTTCCAATATTTTTCATCGCTTCAACTCGCTAAATTAAACAATATTTTCACGTTAAGATACACACAATTTTGAAACTTAATCTTTCGTACTTTTGCAAATCTTTAAATAATGGATAAAAGAACGCGCTATTCTGAAACTTTAAAACGATTTGCTCCAGAGGTTTACGTACCTTATTTAGTGGATACGATTTTACAAAGTAAGGTTATTTTTAAAATTGTACCTGGAAGAAAATCAAAATTAGGAGATTTTAGAGCGAATTTACCAGGAGAGCTACCTGTAATTACGGTAAACGGGGATTTAAATCCTTATAGTTTTTTGGTGACAACTTTACATGAAGTTGCACATCTTCGAACCTTCAATAAATATGGTCATCGTGTAAGTCCACATGGAGAAGAATGGAAAAATGCTTTTAGAGAATTGTTGATTCCAGTCTTGGACAGTAAAAATCTACCTCACGATTTAGAAAAAGCACTTTGGAAAAGTTTTACTAATACAAAAGCTTCATCTTGTTCAGATTTGAATTTATCACGTGCATTGAAGAAATACGATAAACCAACGCATCATCAAAGCCACACTTTAGAGGAGATTCCTATGCATTCGCATTTTTCATTAAACGGAAAAGTATTTAAAAAAGGAAATTTGAGAAGGAGTAGGTATCTTTGCACCGATTTAAACGGAAAACAATATTTAGTTCACGCTTTAGCAACAATAGAAATCATACACAATCATGAAAAATAACAATTACGGATTAATTATGGCTGGTGGCGTTGGAAGCCGATTTTGGCCAATGTCAACACCTCAAAAACCAAAGCAATTTTTGGATGTATTAGGAATTGGTAAATCCCTTTTACGTTTAACTTTCGAACGTCTACAAGATTTAATCCCAAACGAACAAATTTATATCTTAACCAATACAATCTATAAAGATTTAGTTTTGGAGCAATTACCTGAATTAAAGGAAAATCAAGTGTTGTGTGAACCAATGCGTAAAAACACTGCGCCTTGTATTGCTTATGCTGCAGCAAAAATTTATCATGAAAATGAAGACGCAACTTTAATCATTACACCTTCTGATCATTTGATTTTGGACAGCCAACGTTTTTGTGAAATTATCAACACAGCTATCGATACTTCTAGTTCTAAAAATCATTTGGTTACATTAGGAATTGCACCGACTCGCCCAGATACAGGTTATGGCTACATTGAGTTTGATAATACAAATGGAGTTGAGGCAAACAAAGCATATGAGGTTACAAACTTTAGAGAAAAACCAGATTTAGAAACCGCAAAATCATTCGTGAATGCAGGAAATTTTTATTGGAATGCAGGAATTTTTGTTTGGAAGGCTAAAGTGATTTTAGATGCTTTACAAGCTTTTCAACCGCGTTTGTTCAACCTTTTTGCTGATAATTTAACTGTTTACGACAACGGTTTAAAAGAAGAAGTTGCTGTTTTCAATGCTTTTGATAAATGTGAAGATATTTCTATTGACTTTGCAGTAATGGAGCATGCCAAAAATGTTTCAGTTGTTTTATCTGATTTTGATTGGAGCGACCTTGGAACATGGGGGAGTTTGAATCAACATTTACATAAAGACGAAAGAAATAATTCAATCATTGGTGATAATGTTTTTACCTTCAATTCTGAAAATTGTTTAATAAATGTGCCTAATAATAAGTTAGTACTTTTAGATGGTTTGAAAGATTACATCGTAGTAGAGTCAGATGAAATGTTGATGGTTTTGAAATCTGAAAATGAGCAAGAATTAAAAAATTACTTGAAAGTAATAGAACAAGCAAAAAAATAAAAGTAGAATGGTTAAAATTCGAAACATTGAATTAGGTGATTTTCCGCTTTTACTAGCACCAATGGAAGACGTGAGTGACCCTCCTTTTCGTGCATTATGCAAAAAGTTTGGCGCTGATTTGATGTACACTGAATTTATTTCTTCTGAAGGATTGATTCGCGATGCAGCAAAAAGCCTACAGAAATTGGATATATATGAATATGAACGTCCGATTGGAATTCAAATTTTCGGTTCTGAAATCGAAAGTATGAAACAAGCAGCAATCATGATTGAAAAAACGAATCCAGATATCATTGATATAAACTATGGTTGCCCGGTGAAAAAGGTGGCGTGTAAAGGTGCTGGAGCTGGAATTCTTCAAGATATTCCAAAGATGGTGCGCATGACTGAAGCAATTGTTAAATCAACTAATTTACCTGTTACTGTTAAAACAAGATTGGGTTGGGATGAAGATACAAAATTCGTAGTCGACACAGCTGAACGTTTGCAAGATATTGGTATTGAGGCTATTTCTATTCACGGTCGAACTCGTAAGCAAATGTACAAAGGCGAAGCTGATTGGACTTTAATTGGTGAAGTGAAAAACAATCCCCGTATGAAAATTCCAGTTTTTGGAAACGGAGACATAGACACACCAGAAAAAGCTTTAGAATACAAAAATCGCTATGGTGTAGATGGAATTATGATTGGTAGAGCAAGTATTGGTTATCCTTGGGTTTTTAATGAAATCAAACATTTCTTGAAAACAGGAACACACCTCGAAAAACCAGGATTAAAAGATAGGGTAGAGGCCACATTAGATCATTTGAACATGAGTATTCGTTGGAAAGGTGAAGTGTTGGGAATCAATGAAATGAAAAGACATTACACCAATTATTTCAAAGGTATTTCGCATTTCAAAGAATATCGCATGAAGTTAGTTGCATCCCAAGATTTGAATGAAATTCTAGAAACGCTAGACTACATAAAAGAGAATAGTGAGCTTTTTCAGTTTGCACACGAAGAGGCTTAATTGATTGTTTATTACATTAGAATTTCTTCAATAGTATTTCTCGAAACAGCGTGGTAATTTGGAGCAACTTTTTGAAATAAATCCTTTGCCCAAGTAAGGTTTTCAGGTTTTTCTGACAAAGCTTTATAAATTGGAACTAGGTATTTTCTTCTTCCTATTTTACTTAAAAATGCTTCTATTTCAGGACGAATTTCGGTATAATCATTTTTGATAGCAAGCACAAACCACTCGTTCATAATTTCGGCATTCCCACAAGAAGAGAAACCTAAAAATTGGTCGAGTTCTTTCATTTTACGCTTACCAATTGCTGGATTCAACGCACGAATAAAAGTTTGCCATTCCTGAACAATGTAGTCTTTTCGCTCTATTTTTGTCACAATCATTCGACGTAAGCGTTTTCCTTTTTTCTTGTAGTATTTATAAGTGATTTTAGGTGCAAATAATACTTCTCCCGCATTGGTTTTCTCAGCCATTTCGGTCATATTTTCCAATCTAGTAGAACTTAGTCGCAAGCAATTTTTTGGCAATCCCTTTTTATAAATCCATTCTTCTGTATTGAATTGAATGTTGTGTTTTGAAAGTAATTGTTCATTCAGATAATTTAAGAAAGTCTTTGAATTGATTGTTTTAAATGCAAAGTGCTGAAAATACTTTTTAAGAAAAATATCCATTTGTTTTCTTCCAACTTTTTCTTCTAATGTCTTTAGAAAGAATGCACCTTTCACATACGCAATATCCGTCATCCCATCATCGGGATTTCTGTTTTTTAAATCAAGAAATAACTTACTGTCGTTGGGATGTTCAGATTTTCGTATTTGATCGATTTCATCTTCCAATTCCTGAAATTCAATAATTGCCAAAATATCTGCTATTTCTTTACCGTACAACTTTTCCATAATACGGTTTTCAAAATAAACGGTAAATCCTTCGTTTAGCCAGAAGTCATTCCAGGTATTGTTGGTCACCAAATTCCCTGACCAAGAATGGGCAAGTTCATGTGCTATGACTGATACCAAACTTCGATCTCCTGCAATTATAGTTGGATTAACAAACGTCAACATCGGATTTTCCATACCACCAAAAGGAAATGAATAGGGGAGAATGAGTAGATCGTATTGTTCCCATTGGTATTTTCCATACAATCGTTCAGCAACGTTAAACATTTTTGGTAAATCCACAAATTCATTTTTCGAGGCATTCATTAACTCTGGTTCACAATAAACGCCTGTGTTTTTGCTGAATGCGTGGTACTTCAAATCGCCGACCGCTAATGCAATCAAATACGAAGGAATCGCTTTTGTCATTTTAAATTGATAAACTCCTTCGCTGTTTTTCTTCTTTTGATTTTTTGCACTCATAACCGCCATCAATTCTTGCGGAACTTTCACTTTCGCTGAATAAGTGATACGATTAGAAGGAGAATCTTGAATTGGAATCCAAGTTCGAGTTAGAATTGCCTGACCTTGTGTATAAAGAAAAGGATATTTCTTTGAACTTGTAAGGTTAGAATCCAACCAATCAAGGGCTTCCGATTGTTTTGTGGTTTGATAGTAAATATTGATTTGCGTTGTTTTTGGACTTACGCTAACGAGTAAGGGCTGACCCAGAATGGAATCTTTATCCATATTTCCAATCACGAAATCAGCTTCGCGTTCTTGGTTGATTTTTCCTGTTGTAATCTTTTGAATTTGAAGGCCTTTGATGTCGAAAATAGCGGTGTCACTTCCGAAGTTTTTCATTGTGTGGCGTGCAACTCCATAAATCGTTTTATTGTTGAAATTAACTTCTAATTCCAAATCTAAATGTGTGGTTTTAATTTCTTTTAGGTTTGAATAACTATGGTCATCATAGCTGGAATCAGCAAGTTGTTCCGTTTTTGTGGCAGGTGCTTTAGGTATTGTATCACAAGAAACGAGGTACAACGATAAAACAACGCCAAAAAATTTACTCAAAAAATGCATCAATTAGATTTAAAATTCAGTACTCCAAAACGTTCTTTGTTCCCAAGAATGGAATACATTAAAATTTCTTTGTTCACTAAATCGACTTTGAACATTTTTGGAACCACAATTGATTTTAAATCTTTGCGAGCAAATAAGTTTTTTCGTTCTACTTGCCCATCGCTCAAATTTAAGCTAGTGATTGCGGCCACATTTTTTCTTTTTGATAAATTGAATGAATAAACCTTTCTTAAATCTTGTCTGAAATTTCCAAGGTCATCGTAATTTCGGAGGTTATCATTGAAAATAAAATTAATCGTTTTTCCGTCTGTAAAACTCGAATATGAACTAAAAGGTCCGCCATCATTGATAGAAACTTGAGATTTTGAAATCCTTTTTTGCCAATCAAAAGTTCCCGTCTTTCCGATTTTGAAAGCAATGATATCATCGTAATAGTAATAGGTTACGTTAGAGGACATTCCAGTTCGATTATCGTAATTTGCTCTTCGGTAAACATAATATTGTTCCATAGAACCAACGATTGAGCCATCTTCCAAAACAAAAATATCTCTCAAACGATAGTTGTAATATTGATTTTGTAGGTTTGGATTCGTACCAATTGTTGCTTGTCGGTCGTATAAATCGTTGTCCAACCAACTTTCCATTGCAATTTCTTTGTCAAATGGAATGATACCCTTTGAAACAATACTATCGTTTTTAGCATCAATCGTAATAATGAATAGACCTAAAATTCCTTGGCGATTGCCTTTTCCAAACAGTCCTGAAAGTGTGCAAATACTACTGTCATTCGAATTTAGTTGCATATCATCTACACGCAAACCGTCAACATCAATTGAAAATTCTTTGAGTTGGTTGTTATTGATTTTATAAAGATGCAAAGCTTTGAAATTCTCAAAATCACGTCCAAACAAGCGATCGTTAGGTTTCGTATGCTCAGTAATACTCACTAAATAATCACCGGCATTTGAAATGTGTTGCTCGTTGATTGTTGTTAAATTCCCATCAAAAGGTAAAGAATACTCACCAGCTTGAACCTCTTTTAAATTTTGATCGATGACTTTATAACCGTAAATATCACTGATTTCTTTTCTACCAGGAACTTCCCAAACAATACCGATGTATTTTCGATTTTGAGATTGTATGATGTTGAAATTAGGTTGTGCCCCTAATTTATTATTCGCATAACTTGCAATTAATAACGATGGACCTGCTGCTTCAAGGTTGTCGTCATAGGGTTGCATATACAAAGTCATCATGCTGTTGCTTTTATCAGAAAGAAAAACAATCAGTTGATTACCAAAGTAATAAGCGGTTTCAAAATTTGCAATTCCCGTTTCAGCTACGAGTTTTATTCTTTTTTGCTGAAGAAAAGCTAGATTCTCATTTTCTGATATTCTATAGGTCCCAAATGAACTTCCAGTATAACGTAAGCTGTAAAAATCGTTTGAGTTTTTAGGTAAAATTTCCAACAATGAACCTTGACTTCTTTCTAATTCTCCCCAAAAAATAGGAAACTCTTTTTGAGCCAAAACAAGTCCTTGAATGAGCGAGAAAAGCAATAAAAGTAGTAGTTTCATTTGTTTTAGTTTACCAATTGTATCCCGAGGTAATTAGTTGGTTTTATTTGTTTTAACTCTGTCTTTAATTGCTCGCTCACTTCCAACGTGTCGATGAATGCATGTACAGATTCCATTGTTACTTTTTCATTTTTACGTGTCAAACCTTTCAATGCTTCGTAAGGTTTTTCAAAGCCTTCACGTCTTAAAATGGTTTGAATCGCTTCAGCAACAACAGCCCAATTATTCTCCAAATCTTCCTCTAATTTTTCACAATTTAGTAATAATTTACTTAATCCGTTCAATGTTGAATGAAAAGCAATCAATGTGTGGCCTAAAGGCATCCCAACTGCGCGTAAAACGGTTGAATCTGTTAAGTCTCGTTGTAATCTTGAAACAGGTAATTTTGCTGCTAAGTGTTCAAAAAGTGCGTTTGCAATTCCGATATTTCCTTCTGAGTTTTCAAAATCAATCGGATTTACTTTATGAGGCATTGCAGATGAACCAATTTCTCCTTCTTTCAGTTTTTGCTTGAAATAATCCATTGAAATATAGGTCCACATATCGCGATCTAAATCCAACAGAATAGTATTGATTCGTTTTAGACAGTCAAAAAGTGCTGCTAAGTTATCGTAGTGTTCGATTTGTGTTGTAGTTTGACTTCTATCTAAACCAAGATTTTTATTCACGAAATTGTTTGCAAATTCCACCCAATTGATTTCTGGAAAAGCGATATGGTGTGCGTTGAAATTTCCAGTTGCACCGCCGAATTTTGCAGAAAAAGGTATCGCTAAAAGTTGTTTGCGTTGAACGGTTAAACGCTCTGAAAAAACTTGAATTTCTTTCCCTAAACGTGTTGGAGAAGCCGGTTGACCGTGTGTTTTTGCTAACATTGGAATATCTTTCCATTCATTTTGGAAATCAACCAATTTGGCAATTATTTCATCGAGCATAGGTAAATAAACACGTAAAATTCCTTCTTTTAAAGACAATGGAATCGAAGTGTTATTAATGTCTTGGGAAGTCAAACCAAAATGAATAAATTCTAAATATTCGCCCAATCCTAGAGATTTCATTCGATCTTTTAAGAAATACTCTACAGCTTTCACATCGTGATTAGTGATTTTTTCTGAATCCTTAATCCATTGAGCATCAGCTTCTGTGAAATCTTGATAAATAGCTTTAAGCTCATTAATTTTTGATGCTGGAAACGAACTCAAGGCTTGAATTGGCATTTTTGTTAAAGCGATAAAGTATTCCACTTCAACTTGAACGCGGTAACGAATTAATCCAAATTCAGAAAAGAATGGACTTAAGGTTTTTGTTTTTGAAAAATAACGACCGTCGATAGGTGAAATTGCGGTAAGAGGACTGAAATTCATAGTTTTTATTAAGCTGCAAAGTTAAGACTTTGGAAGCTATGAAATTCCTAAAAAAGTGAAAGATATTCATACGGAATTAACAAAATAAAAGCGCTTATTTGTTTTACTTAGCTAGTAAAATACCGTCTTAAAATCCATACTTAACAACAATTCCAGCTCCATAGTTATATCTTTTTCGTGTGAAATCAGTCCAATTTGTTGCTTGAATTGCATCGTAGCCAAAATTTCCGTAAACACCGATTCCTAGTTTTGTCCAGTTGTAGGTTAATTGCGGACGAAGTTGAAATTGTAATCCAAATTTTGAAAGCGTTGGAGAAGCGAAATTGGTACTTGTTGAAGTCACAGTTGTTTTGAAATAATTTAAACGAATTCCTGCGCTGATTGCTCCCGACCAATTGTTTTTGGTGAAAAGTGTATAATTAAAATACAAAGGGATAGAAAAAGTGGTGTAACTAATTGCTTGATTTTCTGTCAATAAAGTTGTATCATTTTGGTAGAAATAAGTCACAATGCTGTCAATAATGGTATTCATGGAATCAGTGATATAAGTTACTGTATAATTAGAAACAACGCTATCGATGTTGATGAATTCTTTCGAGTAATTTTCATTTCTTAGCTCTAAACCTAATCCAGCTGAAACACTCATTTTTGAATGAAAACCATAATTTGCTTCAAGGCTGAAATTGCCTCCGATTTTTTCTTTCAATAGGGTGGAAGCAGGGTTGATGATATTTAGTCCATTTGCAATTCCTCCATAAAAAGAGATGCTCCACAAAGCTTTGTCTTTCTGAGTGTTGTGTTTTTTAACTTCACTTAAAACTTCATTGTTTTTTGTGCTTGTAATTTTACTAGAATCTTCTTTTTCTTTAACGATTTCAGTTGTTGTTTTAAGTGAATCATTTACTTTGTTTTCGATAGAACTATTTTCAGTTTTTACAATGCTAGATTCTGTCTTATTTTCTGAAGTTAAAGTTTGATTATTTATAGAATTTGAAGTATTATTTTCAGTGTTTGTTGAATTATTGGCTGAGTTTTCAATAGATGAATTAGCATTTATTTTTGTATTCGATTCTTGCTCATTTTTAGAATTCGTTCCTTCATTTTTGAAAACAGAATCTTCTTTTTTAGTTGAGTTTTTTGATTGAAGAATAAAGGTTGGATTTTTTTCTTTTATTCTTTTTGTAAAATTGCTAATTGATGAATTGACTTTTATTTTTGAACTATTTCTTTTTGTTGAATTTGTGTTAGAATTTACTCTTGATTTTGATTCAATCGTTTGTTTTTTACTCTCACTATTTATTTGATTAGTAGAATTTTGAATTAATTTATTTCTATTACTATACAAAGTATTTTTTGAATTTTTAAATTTGTTTAATTTTGCGGTTTTAGTAGATGATTTAAGTTTTTCTGATGAAGTTGATAAATTGTTTTTTGAAGAGACAGAAGCAATGTTTTTAGCAGATTTTGAAGTTGAATTAGCTTGCAATTTATAAAAAGTGATTGCACTCAAACCAATTACAGGAATGAACACAAGTAGCCATTTCCAATTCCATTTATTTTCGGAACTAAAAGCACTATTTGGAAACAATTTTGCATCCAAATTAGATTTAACTGCCTCAGGGGGAGTCTCTTCAAAGTCCCCAAAACTAGAAGCGAATAAATCTTCTATTTCATCTCTTTCTTTCATTGCAATTGTTTTTCTATTGCTAATAATTCGTGAATCATTTTTTTCGCTTTGAAGTATTGCGATTTCGAAGTTCCCTCAGAAATGGATAAATACTCAGCGATTTCTTTATGTGTCAGATTATCAATGGTGTAAAGGTTAAAAACCGTTCGATAACCATCTGGTAATTGTTGTAAGATTTTAATGAGTTTATCCATTAAAGCCTGTTTGTCAATTGATTCTTCATAATTGAAAATTGCTTGATCGAAGCGAAGTTCATTTTCAACAAGAATTGTGGAATAGTTTTTTTTAATATAATTCAACGCCGTTCTTATGGTGATGGTTTTTATCCATTGTGCAATTGGTAACTCAGTATTTACAGTTTCTCGAGCGTTGTAAAGTTTGATAAATGAATCTTGTAACATATCTTGTGCGTCGTCACGACAGCGTGCATAGCGCAAACAAACTCCAAACATAGAAGCGGAAAAGGCCGCATAGATTTTATCAAATGCAGCCTTTTCTCCTTTTGAAAACCCAATAACAATTTCCCTTGTTATCATAAATTAGGTCTCTTGCTTCTATCTTTTTTGGAATTTTTATTTCACCAATTTAACTGAAATCTGCTCGTTCTTAGTTGAAATTGTTAAGATGTACGCACCAGTATTTAATTTTTGCGTTGAAATTACAGCGTTTGAAGCATTTGGATAGTTTGCATTGAATACTTTTTTACCGCTCAAATCTAAAATCGTAACCTCATAATTAGCGTTTGTTGGGAATTGAATAGCTAACTCATCGTTGATTGGATTGTTGTATTTCACAGCGTTTAATGTATTTTCATTCACACTTGCAACCCCACTTAAAAGTACTTGATCTGTAACAGTTAATTGGAAGTTATTCAAGGATTTACCTATACAAGTGATAACAACTGTAGCTGAATAAATGCCTGTCGAATCAATAATTACAGGATAAGATTCAGTGTAAATAGCCAATGTATTTCCTTGCGCATCGTACAAAGTCCAAGTTAAATCAACACTTGAATTGTTAACTACAGAACTTGTAATTGTTGCACTTGCCACTAATTCAATGTCTAAATTACAGTCAGCAACTAATTGTGTTCCGATATTGTCGAGAATTGAATCGCCAGGATATGTATTGTTAATAATTACAACAGTTGTGTCATAATTATTTAATGAATCATTTGCAATCCAAACTGTACCGGTTGTTTGACAACCATTTGCATCTACTACATTACAGTTAAAATAGCCTGAACATAAATTTGTAAGTGTTGCTTGCGTTTCTTGGTTTGACCAATAATAACTGTAAGGCGCAGTTCCATTCATACATTGTACTGAAGCTGTTCCATCACAAGCAGTTGGTGAAGAAGTCATTGTGCTATTTATTTGTGCATAAAAACCAGCACACGGATCTGTTGCGTTTGAACCAATTGTAAAGGTTTCAGAAACTGTATTGCCTTGTCCATCCGTATAAGTAACTGTGTAAATACCTTCGCAAAGGTTTGATATCCAATTACCTCCTGTTTGAATCCCTGTATTTGCCTCAATCCACATTATGTCTGTTGCTACAATTGAAGAATCCAAAAATGCTGAACCATCGCAACTTCCAGAATCAGACGCATTTTGGGTGTAAACCGATTGTGCAAAAAGTTGACTTGTCGCAAGAAAGAAAAAACCTACCAAGGTAATTTTCTTAAAAAATAAAAGTGTTTTCATGATATAAATTATTAAAGTTGTCCAAGATACAAAAACTAAAATGAAAGGGTTGCCTGAACGTATCTTTTTTTAATAAATGTCAGAAAAATAAAATGGTTAGGTTTGAATTTAATTTCTGGGTTTATACCCTAAACTATGTAGACAAAGTTAAATCGAACTAAATAGTACCTATGAAAATCTTGAGTTTTTTGGATAAATGAACTAAATTCATGATACTTCACTAAACGTAAAATATTTTATTTTTCATTAACAGTAAGTAAAGTATTTCAAGAATCAAGCATCAATCACTCCAAACCTTTCACGTAATTCTCCAAATACTTAAATCCTGCGGTTAATTCTCCTTGTAAATTTGTTTCGCTTGCTTTTGCAATCATATTGTCAGGGTCTTCGCCGAATAAACGTGGTAAAACATGTTTCAATAATTCATTTCCAAAATCTTCGGATGCATCTTTTGGAAGTTCACAAGGCAAATTATCTATCGACATCACAGCAATTGCATTTTCAGCTCTAAAATCTACTTCTTTTCCTGTTTGTGGATCGTAGCCGAAAATAGGATCTCCAATTTTCGTAGAGCGAATCGTTGCAGCGATTGGACCATCAACATCACAGGAAATATCAGCAATCACTTTGATACGGTTTTCTACACTTTTTAAATCGTCTTGCGTTAAAATAATAGGTGATTTTGCACTCCAAAAATGACAAGGGATGTACATATCTGTTTTAGAAACGTAGCGATTGAAAGTTGATTTATACAATTCTGGATTGGAATAAAATTCTGATTTTGAAAATTCACCACCATCTTTTCTGCCGTAATAATCTTCAACTTCTAGTTGTGCATAAATTGGTTCATCAAATTCTTTCAATAAAAACTCCTCTGGACTTACTTCTTTTATCGGCAATAAATCAATAATTTCTTTTGCACCATGACCAACACGTCCAAATCCTGTTAGAAGAATTCGGATATTTTGCGGAAGCACCACCTTTTTCAATTCTTCCTCAACTTCTTTGCGGTCTGCACATAAATGAGCAGCTTTTAATTCAAAACTAGTCGATTTTAAACCATATGTATAAAAAGCATTGTAGCAACCAACAATTCCTGCATAACGACCGAAACCGATGACACGTTTGTTGTATTTGTCTTTAATCACTTCGTAATCAACTAATTGAATTTTCTTCTCCAATAATGCTTGAAGTAATGCGCGATTATATGGCTGTTTTTTAATCGTATGTGAGAAAAAGAAAAATGTTTTATTTGGAATTAAATCTTCAATTTGAACCTCTTTCACACCAAAAATGATATCACAATTTTCTAATGAATCAACAATTTCAATTCCTTCTGCTTGGTATTCTTCATCTTTAAAAGTTCTAATTGGACTTTTTTGAACGAGTACTTTTATAGTTGGATAAATGGTTTCAATGGCTTTGCATTGTTTTGGGGTTAACGGAACTCGGAAATCTGGCGGCACTTTCCCTTCTTTAATCACTCCGATGGTAATGTTGTTCATGTTTTAATTTTTATTGAATTGGTTCATTTAATAGGTAGGTGTCGATAAACTCGCGCACACAACCGTCCCCCCCTTTTTTTGCCAAAATAATATGACAATTTGATTTAACAAGAGGAACAGCATTCGCTGGACACACTGCTAAACCTACATTTTTCATTATTTCTAAATCATTTACATCGTCGCCAATAATTGCAACTTGAGTAAGTTCAATGCTCATTTCTGTACACCATTGCTGTAGAATTTGCATTTTTGGTTCTCTTCCAACATAACATTTTTGGATTCCCAATAACGCAGCACGACTTTGAACAATATGTGAGGTAAAACCAGATGAAATGATTCCAACTTCAATTCCCATTTTCGCTAAATGCAATAATGCCATACCATCGTGGGTATGAAAGCGCTTTTGCTGGTCGCCATTTTCAGAAACATACATACCTCCATCAGTTAAAACTCCGTCCACGTCAAGAATTAGTAACTTAGTTTGTGCTAATTTTTCACGAAAAAAAGCTGGCTTAAACATCGGTTTGAATAGGAGGGAAAGTAAGTCCACTTCGTATTCTTCACAGATTGCTTGTAAATCAAACATACTCAATTCGAGTACGTTATCTGCATTCAAGTCATTTAGAAATTCATTGAAATCAACACCGAATTTGGCACAAAGACCTTTGATATTTTGTTCTAAATGCATTTTATATCATATTATATCCTACACTTGCAGCAACAGGTCGCAATTGATTCAACAAACGCTCAAATTCTTCGTAATTCAATTGTTGTGAAGCGTCTGATTTTGCCACTTTCGGATTTGGATGCGCTTCAATTAATAAACCATCAATCCCCATTGCAACACACGCTTTAGCAAGATTTGGAATACCATAAGCGTAACCCATTGCATGAGAAGGATCTAGGATAATTGGTAAATTCGTGTATTCTTGCAACCAAGCCACACCACATAAATCCAAAGTGAAACGCGTTCCAGTTTCAAAGGTGCGAATTCCTCTTTCACAAAGAATGACATTTTCATTTCCACCAGAAAGAACAAATTCTGCCGCCTGCACAAATTCTTGTAGAGTTGTTCCAAAACCACGTTTAATTAAAACAGGCTTTTGTGTTTTTGCACAAGCACGTAAAATCCCTTGGTCGTACATCGCTTTTGCACCAACTTGTATGATGTCAGTATATTCAATGATTTCATCAATATGAGTGGCATCGCGCGCTTCTGTGATTACGTTTAAACCATAATCTTCACGCATTTTTGCCAATAATTTCAAACCGTCTAAACCCATTCCTTGAAAAGAGTAAGGGCTTGTTCTTGGTTTGTAGCAACCACCACGAAGTGTTGTTAATCCTAGTTTTACTAACAATTCTGCTGAAGAACGTATTTGTTCTTCGGACTCAACTGAACAAGGTCCACCGATTAAAATAGTATTGTTTGTTGAACCTCCAATGCTTGTATTTCCAAATTTTACAGTGCGTTTTTCGCTTTTGTATTTTTTGGCAGCCAGTTGCATATCGTTAGGAAAAACCCAAAATGTGTCAGTTAATGGTTCTAATTCGGCAGGAACTTCTTTCATTCCTGAGCCAGTAATTAAAACTTGAACTCCTTCACTTACAATGTGAAAAGCTTTATGTTTCTCGGCAAGTACAGCTGCACTTTCTTTTAAAACGGAATTTTTAAGGTGAATAATCATATTTCTCCTTTAATAAGGTGGACAAAATTAATAATTCCAACGGCATTTCCTTGCTTGTCAACAACTGGAAAATACATAACTGGAAAATGACATTTTTTAATCAATTGTAAAAGCGCTACAACCGTTGCTGTTGCATCAATTCTTATCGGATTTGAATTGATTAAATCGCTTGGGATAATTTCACTTGGATTATCAATTTTACGTAAAAGTGCTTTGCGAATATCAGCACTCGAAACGATTCCTTTAAATTGATTGTTGTTGTCGAGCATTAGCGTGAAACCAAAATCTCCATTTTCAACTGCTTCCAAAATAGATTTTGTAGTACACGTTTCAATGTAATCTTTCGGACTTTCTTCAAGCGGAATCATGAAATCACCAACAGTATAATGCGATTCTATTTCACGTTTTGTAAGGTTCATCAATGCGTGACCAATACTGGGAGCGTTAAATAAATAGGATCCTGAAACAGCGGAACTTACTCCCATATTTCGTAAAATGAAGGAAACTTCTCCGTTTACACCACCGTCAACGTGGATGGATTTATTGGGATATTTAGCTCTGAATTGACGTATTTTTGAAAAATTGACTTTGTCGAAAACACCGCCACTTTGCCCCGGTATTGTTGCCATGATTAAGATGAAATCAAAATGTTGGTAGGCATCAAAAATAGTAATTGGAGTAGGAGTGATGACCGCTAAACCTTTCTTCCCGGTAATGTCAACTGGAATTTCTAATGGTGATTTTAAATCTTCAAATTGAAAAGTTAAGTATTCTACAGGATGTTTGCGTAATAAATCCCAGTACTTCTCAGGGTTGTCGGTTATAATGTGTAAATCAATTGGAAGTGAACACAATTCGCGAATTTTCTGAATGTCCGAAAAAACGTTTAAATCGTCATTGCAATCAACATGTAATAAGTCCACTTGATGAGCCACTATGTCTTCAATCACTTCTGTCAAAGGTCGAACCTTGTCGCTATAAATCGATGCTGAAATTTTCATTAATTGGTTGGGATAAAAAGTGGATTAAAACTCCCATCGCAGATAACTATTCGACAAGCTCTAGGCTTAAAAACAATTCTATCCAACTTTGCTTTCAACTCAAAAAATAATTTAATTTCTTCAAAAGTCAATGATTTCGGATCTTTGTTTTTTGAGGCAATCAGTTGAAGGTCAATTGTTGTATTATCAAATTTTAATATGCGCAGGTATTGAGTTTTGTCGCTGTTTAAACCTTCTTTAATCCAAAAATTAAGTGTCTTTTGAGCTAATTCTTTGTGAGAGTTATCTAAGAAATATACTACAACATTTTTGTCTTCAACCTTATCACCATAACCCTTTGAACAGGATAAAAGTGAAATAAAAACGAACAGATACAAGCATTTTTTCATCGTGCGAATTTACGCATTGTTTTTTGAAAGGAGCTTATGAAAAATGAATTCGGGAAATAGTGAAAATTTCAATAAAGATGAACGAATGAAGGTAAACACAAAATAAAAAATTGATTTACAAAAAGTCAACTTTAGTTCTAGTTTAGATTGAATTCGGTAATTAAAATCTTATTTAATCGTTTTTAATAAGCACTTTTAGAAGAAAAATATACTGTATTATGATTGATTTTAAACCTAATTTTAACACGTAAGTGTTTATTAATCAATTGTTTAGTTTTTTTTGTTTTTTCGTAGGTTGTAATATTAAAACAGAACATTTTTCAAATAGCAAACCGAATGGAAAGATAAAGACTTACTACTTTTCTCGCTAATAGTTCAATTTTTTTTTAAATTTTATCTTATAAAAAAAAGCAAAAATTTAATTAATTCTAATTTGATAAATTTTGGCGCTAATTTTCATTTTATACATAAAAAAAGCGAATATTAGTTTTGTGTGTAATATTCGCTTTTGTTTAGACAACATAGTTCTATAAAAGAAATGTTAATGAGAACTCTTACTCTACATTTATCGATGCGTCAATTTTTACATTGTCTTTTGTTGAAAGAAAATTCCTTAATTCAAATAATTCATTTTGTAGATTTTTAATCTTCGATTCCCTGTATTTGATATCTTCTTCGTTGTTGTTTTTTTCAATTTGACCTTCTTGATACTTTATTTTCAAGTTAATCATATTGGAAACTAATTGAATAGCATCTGGGCTATTGAATTCACCTTGTATTAATTGAACTTTCATCGTCGTAAGATTTAAATGGATACTATTTTAGATTTAATTGAATCATCGTAAATTCGATTGGTTCCAACAATTGGAATTGAAACGATTGGAACTTCGGCTCCACACTTTTTTTCAACAGATTTTATAATATCTGATAATAAAAGTGATTTCGATTGAGCTGTAATTACTGTGTTTATTACCTCATTTAACTCACCGTCTTTTAATATGTACGAAGTGTTGTTTACATCAATCGTTGCTGAGGCAATTAAATGTTCAGTTAATAAATGTTTTACAAGCTCTTTCGCGTCTTGGTCTTTCTTTAGATAGATGATAATATTTACCATTTTTTTTAATTATTGACCTTGACCTAGAGAGTAAGCAGCAACGCCATCAAATTCGTATAAATTTTCAGTTTTGATAGTGTCAATTTCTTCTCTAATTGCATTACTCAATAGCTGAATAATTTCCTCTTTTCCAATTGATTCACCTTCAACGGGGTGGAATCTACAACGCCAATGATCTGTACAAAAAGTTTCTGAAAATCCTTCTGGCCAAACTTTGATTCCACGATTCGTAATCATTTTTAACTTCAAATCTGAAGGAGCAATTCGTTTTACTTTATCCGCCAGTTCGTCTGGATTTGATCCATTCCAATGAACAAAAATATCTACACCAACCAATGTTTTAGCTTTTGGGGCTTGTCGTACGTATTTCGGCATGTTTATAGCAGCAGTGTTTGCATAAGAAACAGCTTTTAAAATCTCTGGTTTTTGACCTAAGTTAGCGATAACAGCATCCGCAAATTCTGTTGTACTTACTTGTTTTTTACTGTTTCCTTCTTTGTAAATATCGTACGTATGAATTCCATCTTCAAGTGTTTTTAACCAAGCATTTTGAACTTTTTCAGCCACACTTGATTGTCCAATATGATTCAACATCATTATCGCTCCTTGTAATAAACCAGAAGGATTTGCAACGTTTTGTCCAGCACGACGTGGAGCAGAACCGTGAATTGCTTCAAACATAGCACACTCATCACCAATATTTGCCGAACCAGCAAGTCCAACAGAACCAGTAATTTGAGCAGCAACATCACTCAGAACGTCACCATATAAATTTGGCATCACAATCACATCAAATGCTTCAGGTGTATCGGCCATTTTTGCAGCACCGATATCGATAATCCAATGCTCATTTTCGATTTCAGGATACTCTTTCGCTATTTCATCAAACACTTTGTGGAATAATCCATCTGTTTGTTTCATAATATTATCCTTTGTGAAACAAGTTACTTTTTTACGGTTATATTGTTTGGCATATTCGAAGGCATAACGCACAATTTTTTCACATCCAGGACGGCTAATCAACTTCAAGCATTGAACAACTTCATCTGTTTGTTGATGCTCAATTCCAGCATATAAATCTTCTTCATTCTCACGTACAATCACAATATCCATCACAGGATGTTTTGTCGCAATAAATGGATGTAAACTTAAGCAAGGTCTAACGTTTGAGTATAATCCTAAAAACTTACGTGTTGTAACATTCAAACTTTTGTACCCACCTCCTTGCGGCGTTGTGATTGGTGCTTTAAGAAAAACTTTGTTTCTTCGAATAACATCCCAAGATTCTGCGGCTATACCAGAAGTATTTCCTGATAAATAGACTTTTTCTCCAACTTGGATTTCTTCTATTTCAATTTCAGCTCCTGCTGCAAGAATAATTTTTAGGGTTGCATCCATTATTTCTGGACCAATTCCATCTCCTTTTGCTACCGTGATTTTTTTCATATTTTATCTATTTTTAGACAAATTTGAAAAAAACATATTAATAATAAATATTTATATTTTTTAGAAAATATATAAATTAAAATTATATTTAATTTAAATCAACATAGTTGTTTGATTCTTCGCAAGTTTAACTTATTTGTAGAAACTGAGCTAAGTCTTTTTGGGAAATAAAAAAGTAGCTTTAATATAAACTTTTCATTCAAAAATATTCTTTTTCGATTTCTTAAGTTGGAAAATATTTTTTTCAGAGGGTTTAAAAGGAAGGTGTGATTTAATCAATAAATACTTATCGCTATACTTTAAATCTTCTATTTTAAAATTTTGAATTTCAATCCCATCGTTCCAAATAATTTGTAATTTAAAATTCGTTTCAATAATGTCAAAAGTTGCGAATTTCCGAACATATTTTTCAAGGTAAAAAGCGAACCCGTTTTCCATAGAAGAATTAAGCTTCTAACCAAGTTTGAATTTTAGGAAGAAGATTGTAGTCCGAGTAAATTTTGATTGTTTTAATAGTAGCTTTACTAATTGCAGTTTGTTTTAAAAAATTAGAACAACCAACAATTAACAAGATGAAAATACTGAATATTAATTTTTTTTTTACTTATTTCTCAGCATTACTTTTCAATTTTATTAATGCTTTAGGAAATGTTTCATTCATAAAAGGAACGTATTTCTCAATTGTATCTACTGAAACCTTTAATAAAGTTCCCTCTTCATTTTTTGTTAAATCATAACTTTCAATCGCATTCTCCCAACTTTTATTCTCTTGTTTTTTAAAATCGAAAATCACTCCTAAATGTCTGAAAGAAAGATGTTTATTTTGTTCAAGTTTTTCTATAATACTATACATACCATGACCTTCTGGAGTTAGTAAATGAATGCTATTCCCTTCTTTAAATTCTGAGGTTTCATAATAACTTCCTTCACAAAAAACAGATGTCCAACTAATGTAGTTTTTTAGTTCCCATAAGTTATTCCAAACTATTTCTGTACTTGCATGTATTTGAATTTCAAATTGTAATGTTTTCATTTTACCAATTGTTTATGTGACCCATCACATCCGGGCATTCGTTTAGAAAGACCACAAACACAATCATTAATTCCTTTTTTGTTTAAAATTCGTTCTGTGTAGCTGTCAATTCTACTATAACGTGTTGCTGATTGCTTCGCAGCCGTAAAAAATAGGTTGTAGGCACGTTGACGTCCTGGAGTTAAGGCTTCAAATGCTTGTTTTAGTGTAGGATTTTCTTCAAATCGATGAATTAATTCTGGAATCAATGGTTCAGCTTCTGGATCTCTAGGTGCGATTTTTAATCCTGCTTTTTCCACTTCAATTGCTTCAAAAACATATGCTTTAATAATTGGTTCAGCAACAATAATTTCTTCTAAAGACTTAAAACGAAGAAAACGCCCTCCTTGCGAGTTTTCTCCCGGTTTTACAAGTAAATTTTCTGTGTCAGAAAGTAAGGCTCCTTTCAAAAAACTCACAGCACAACTTTCTTTAAAATTAGCCAAGATGACAACATTCGTTTTATTGAACATATAACAAGGTTGTCCCCATTTCAAGGTTTCAATCAATTGACAATCAAGCATAATGTTTCGAAGCGCAGTCAATTCTGCTTTCCATTTATCTGTTTTTTCTAAAAATGCATCGACGCTAGGATTCATATAGAAATTTTAAATGTTAAGACTTTAATCTCAAGAAAGTTTCATCAAGTAATTGCGAACATAATCTGCAATTCCTTCTTCAAGTGTGTGAAAATGTTTGTCGTAACCTGCCGCTTTTAATTTGCTCATATCAGCTTCTGTGAAATACTGATATTTATCGCGAATATCCAAAGGTGTATCAACAAAACTGATTTTTGGTTCTAAGCCCAATGCTTTAAAAGTCAATGTCGCTAAATCAAGGAAAGTGCGTGCTTTTCCTGAACCTAAATTGTAAATTCCCGAACTTGGCTGTTGCTGCATTAAAAATTCACAAACGCTGGCGACATCTTTTACATATACAAAATCTCGCAATTGACCGCCATCCGTATAATTTGGATTGTGTGAACGGAACAGTTTCATTTCTCCATTCAATTTAATTTGGTTGAAAGTATGGAAAATAACACTCGCCATTCGTCCTTTGTGGTATTCGTTCGGTCCGTAAACGTTGAAGAATTTCAAACCTGCCCAGAAGGGTGGAGTAGTGCTTTGTTTTAAAACCCACTTGTCAAAATCATTTTTAGATTCACCGTAAGGATTCAAAGGTTTTAAACAGTTAACTACTTCGTGATCATCTTTATATCCAAATTCACCTAAACCATAAGTTGCAGCAGAACTTGCATAAACCAAAGGAATATTTTTCTCCGTACACACTTTCCAAATGGCTTGTGAATAGTGTAAATTTAAGGTGTTGAAAAGCTCCACATTCATTTCAGTGGTGTCGGTACGCGCTCCTAAATGAAAAACGAAATCAATTTTTTCATCCGTTGATTCTAACCAATCTACGAAAATGGAACGCTCGATTTTTAGAGCAAACTTTAAATCAGCTGTTGTATATGTTTTTTGAGCATGTGAGAAATTATCAACAAGAACTAAGTCGTTGAATCCTAAATAATTGAAGCGTTGAGCAACTACACTTGCTATAAATCCAGCCGCACCAGTTATAACAATCATTTTAGAATAAACCGTTAATTTCTGCGTCGATTGAGTTGATGATTTTTCCTAAATCTTCTTGATTTTCAGGGAAACGGTTGTTGTCAATGTCAATAATTAACATTTTACCTTTATCGTAAGTTGAAATCCAAGCTTCGTAACGCTCGTTCAAACGCTTTAGGTAGTCCAAACGAATGCTTTCTTCGTAATCGCGACCTCTTTGTTGAATTTGATTCACCAAAGTAGGAACGGAAGCTCTTAAATAAATCAATAAATCTGGTGCAGAAACGAATGAATCCATTAGGTTGAAAAGAGAAAAATAATTTTCAAAATCCCTTGTAGTCATCAAGCCCATTGAATGTAAATTCGGAGCAAAAATAAAGGCGTCTTCATAAATCGTACGATCTTGAATAACAGTGTGCTTAGTTTCTTTTATTTCTTGTATTTGTGTAAATCGACTATTCAAATAATATATCTGCAAATTAAACGACCAACGTTGCATATCGTGGTAGAAATCATTCAAGTATGGGTTGTGATCAACGTCTTCAAAATGTGTTTCCCAACCATAATGTTTTGATAGTAAATTGGTCAAAGTTGTTTTTCCTGAACCAATATTTCCGGCAACGGCAATGTGCATAGTCTAATTTTTTAAGACCGCTAAAATACGACAAAAGTCTGAAATAAGGGATTAATTTTTGGAGCTAATCAGCTTAAATTTTGATATTTTTTTTCCTCCACTAAAATAAAAATCAGTGCCACTTACCCGAAAATCTTGAAATTCAGACAAGGTTTTGTTAGATAGGTTATTGTTTTCATTGGAGCTGATACTTGTAAAAGTCAATGTTTGATTGTTTAACCCAATGATGTTATCTTTTGAAAATGAAAATTTTGACGCTGTTTTTGTGAATGTACTGCTCCAATTTAGCATTAAGTCAAATTCGTAAATTTGTTCAGAATCGTATAGATATAGTTTGTTTTGGTGTTCTTCCATTCCTATTAATTCTGATTTAATTGTAGCAATTCCTGCAAAGTTCTCTACTTTTTGAATGATTTTATCTTGGATTAGGTCGATTAGCAAAATACTAGAGTTTAATTGGTCATAAATCCAAACTAAATTCGGGCGATTGGAAACTGCAATAAATTTCGCAAAACTGATATCATATTGGTCCATATATTTACACTTACCATTGATTGTCAATGTATTGTCTAGTAAGCAAATACTCTGTTGTTCTGCTGAAAAAAGAACAATTTTCATGGAGTTAATTGCTGAAATTTGAGAGATTTCTCCTAATGATTTAATACTTTGTGTGAAAGTTTGTTTTCCGGACGAATCAATTTTTGTGATGGTATTTCCTTGTTGAACAATTAAATTTCCAATACCATCAATGGTCCAATTTTTTATTTCTTCTTTAAAATTATATTCTTTAATTAATTCTAAATCAATTGTTTGTGACCAACATAAATTGGATAACAAAATTATAAAAAGTAAGAATCTTAATTTTCTCATAACTTGATTTGTTGAAGTTACGAAATCAATTGCAGAATTTGTTCCAAAATTGTTCGATTGTTCATCAAGCGTGGAACTTTGTGTTGACCACCGAGCTTTCCAATGTTTTTAAGCCACAGTTGAAAGGTTCCTGCTGGAGCAAAATGAAAGCTAGGGAAATCAATGTTTAAACTTTCAAATCGTTTGGCATCGTAATCGGCATTTGCTTTTTTTAATTCCAAATCTAAAGTTGCTTTAAATTTCTCAAAATCCTTTGGTTCCTCTTCAAATTCGATAATCCATTCGTGACAGCCAGTTGAATTTGTAGTATTGAATTTAGGTGCAACAGTAAAATCTCTTATCGAACATTGAAGTGTTCGACAAGTTGCTGTTATTGCTGACTCAGCGTGTTCAACAATTAATTTTTCACCAAAAGCATTAATGAAATGCGAAATTCGACCTGTTACAATAAAACGATAAGGTTTGATATTTGTGAAACGAATGGTGTCGCCAATGATATATCGCCATAATCCAGATGATGTGGAGATAACAAGTGCATATTCCTCGTTTGCATTAACTTCGGCTAGAGTTAAAACTTTTTGAGATTCCAATCCATTAAATTCAGCCATTGGAATAAACTCATAAAACACTTGAGAATCTGTTAAAAGCAATAATTCTTTAGTTTCTAATTGGTCTTGTAAACCAAAATATCCTTCAGAAGAATTGTACGATTCCACATAATTTATGGGCGAACCAATTAATTTATTAAAAGTCACAGCGTAAGGTGCGAAATTCATTCCACCGTGGATGTACAATTCGAGATTTGGCCAAACTTCAATAATTGTTTTTTTACCAGAAATTTCCAATACTTTTTTAAGTAGGAGAGAGGTCCAGCTTGGAACACCAGCAATGATGCAGATATTTTCTTCAATCACTGCGTGTGCCATTTTATCGAGTTTTTCTTCCCAATTACTTAAAAGAGCAATTTCTTTTTTTGGAGAACGACGCAGTTCTGTCCACCAAGGTAAATGATTGATAATTATTGCAGATAAATCGCCAATGAAAATTCCATCGCTGTTTGTAATTACTTCTCCACTGCCACCAATGATTAAATGTTTGGCATTGTAAAGTTTACGATTGGGAAGATTCGTGTAATACTGAGCTAATAAGTCTTTTCCACCAGCGTAATGATTTTCAAAAAGGGAATCTTTGGTGATTGGTAAGATTTTAATTCTGTCAGCGGTTGTACCTGAAGATTTGGCAAACCAAGAAGTTTTTTCTGGCCAAAGTAAATGTTCTTCGCCTTTAATTGTTCGGTCTATCCAAGGCTTTAATGTTCCATAATCTTGCAACGGTACTTTTTGTTGGAATTGTTGAACAGTGTTAGTTTTAGTAATTTGATAAGCCTTACCAAATTCAGTATTTTCTAAATGACTAAGTAAAAAGCCAAAAGTTTTGATTTGAGTTTCAATAGGGAAATCGCGATAAGTATCAATACGAGGTTGACGTTTCCCGATGAGCCAGGAAAAAACAGCATTGAAAGGCATAAATATCGGTGGTAAGAAAGTGGATAATTCTCAACAGAAAATTAACCCCAAATCAATACACTAACGATGATAGAAAGAACAATGATTGTGTAAATCGTACCTAAAGCAGCAGTTGATTCTTCAAAGAAATTGTCAGACATAATATTATTTTTTTTCAAAGTTATAAATTGTTTGCTTTTAGCAAGGCTTTAAAATAAAAAATCCCGAAAATTCATTTGAACAATCGGGATTTAATAAGTTTAAAGTTAGATTAATCTCTTGAACCTAAGATTCTTAAAAGTGAAAGAAATAAATTCACAAAAAGAATATAAAGTTGCAATCCACCAATTAAAGATAATTTATTGCGGTCTTGCTCACTTAAATAAGGTTGTTGAGAAACTTCTTTTAATTGTTGCATTTGGTAAGCTGTAAGTCCTGTGAATACAAAAACACCCAAGCAAGCAATAATGAAGCCCATAGAATCGCTTCCGATAAAAATATTTACGATTCCAGCAATGAACATACCTATAAAAACCATGTATAATAAGCTACCGAATTTGGTTAAATCTGTTTTTGTAGTGTATCCCAAAATAGCCATACCAGCGAAAGCTCCTGCTGCAACAAAGAAAGTTGAAGCAATTGCTCCCATATTGTAAACCATAAAAATGGATGATAAACTCAATCCCATTAGACCAGAATACAAAATAAATAATGCCAATAAAAAGCCCATTGATAAACGTTCATATGCCATTTGAATTAGCAAGCCAATTCCAACAGGTGCAAAAGCAATAATCCAAAATACTGGAGAAAGTCCTGTTCCTGCAGCATTTAGAAATAGTTGTGCAAATACTAATTCATTTGTCCCAACCATATAAGCTAAAATCCCAGAAATCCCTAGGGCTCCGAACATATAAGTGTAAACATTTCTGAAAAATACTCTTGATAATTCAGCCGAGTAATTGCCGTTGTTGTCTATTAATTCTTCCATTGTTGTTTAGTTTTTGTGCGAATTTATTATTATTATTTGTTGATTGTATCGTTTTATGATTTTTTTTGAAGTAGGAACGTTAGGAAATGAGGACATTAGGATTTTAGCTCTCGATAGCTATCGGGATTAGTAAAATAAACTAGATTATTTAGCTTTATCCTGCATTTTTCGTGTTACTTTAACAACAAGTCCGCGTGGCATAAAACGAACTGAATTTGCTAAAAACCAATTCATAAAGCCATGAATAGCAACTGTTTTTCCTTTAAGCATTGCTGCATAACCATATTCGGCTACTTCCTTTGAAGTTGGTAATTTTTTGCCTTTCACTAAATTACTTTCTTCCATAGCTGCAGCAGCTTGAAATCCACTTTCCGTAGCTCCAGGACAAAGGGCAGTAACTGTAACGCCTTTATCACTAACTTCATTGTCAATTGCTTCTGAAAAACTAAGTACATACGCTTTCGTTGCGTAATAAACCGCCATCGTTGGGCCAGATTGAAAAGCAGCTGTTGAAGCCACATTCATAATTTTGCCATTTCTACGTGTCACCATGTCTTTCAAATAAAGTTTGGTAAATTGCGTCAAGGATGTAATGTTCAAATTTATCATTTGTAATTCCTTGTTCCAATCTGTTTCTGCAAACATTCCGAAGTCGCCAAAGCCAGCATTGTTGATCAAATAATCGATTTGAATGTTTTGTTTTAGCGTTTCATCATAAACTTCTTGAGCAGCATTATTCGCTGAAAGATCTTTACCAATCGTGTACACTTTAATTTTGAATTGTTGTTCCAGTTGCATTTTTAGTTCGTCTAATTTTGTTTTATTGCGAGCTACCAAAACCAAGTCACCACCTTTTGAAGCGTGAACTTTCGCTAATTCAAATCCAATTCCGTTTGATGCTCCTGTGATTAATGCTGTTGCCATTTGCTATGTTTATTTTAAATTTTGAGCAAAAGTAGATTTAGATTTTCAAACCTACAACATTAGAGTATAGTCTATACTTGTAATTTATTTTTATTTCCTTTATTTTTGTTCCATGTTAATAAATGAACTTGCAAAAAGAACGGGAATTACGGCCCATACGATTCGCTTTTATGAGAAATCGGGATTGATCAAAGGCAAACGTGACGAAAGTGTGACTTCGAATAAGTATTTCCACTACGACGAGGAATCGGTTGAAAAATTGGAGTTGATCCGAGTTGCAAAGTCGGTTGGTTTTACGATTAGTGAAATTGGTCAATTGATTGATGCGTGGTACAACAACAAAATGACAGTCGATGAAAAAATAGCCGTTTTGGATGAAAAAATCCTTACTATAGACGAACGAATTAAGCAGTTGAAAGACATGAAAATATTACTCAGTCAGTTCAAGGAGGATGTGATGGAGGAGAGTTGTTAGGAGATGGTTTATTTGAACTTTTAAATCATTACCTTATTTTTTTAAGCCATTTCCATCTTTGATAATTCATTGTAAATTATTTTCTTTTCCAATTTCTTAATCGAATCATTCTTTTTCAAATCGAAATTCGCATCAACTTGGTAGATGTAACGAAAAGCCCTACTCAGACATAATGATTGAGGCACGAAAATTATTTTCGTCTGAGGAACGCCCAAATTCTCTCCTTTAATTTCATTTTTGTCTTTGTGATTTTACTAACCCCAAATTACGAATTATAATAATTACAATCTCTTTCTCTTAATCCTTTCTCCATTTCCTTCCCAATTCCACTAATTTTGAAAAAAAAATAAATCCTGAGTAGGAGTAAACCGTTTTTCGATTGTCCTTAAAGCAATTGTAGACTATAAAAAGAAGATTCTAAGCAGATGAAAGAAAGCACACTGATCAATGCACGGCTAATTGAAACACTGTTTCACGAGCACTATCAAGGGCTGTGTCGTTTTGCGTATTCCATATTGAAAAATCAAGAGGGAGTCAACAATTTAACTGACTTAAAATCAATTTTTAATGAAAGAAATACTAAAATCAAACAATCCTTTTAACCTTTTTTCTTTTTCTCTTTTGGATCGGCAACTCGACCATTTTTCCATTCTTTTGTGTAGGATTTCCCACTTGGATAAATCATCGAACCTTGACCATTTGGTAGGTTATCACTCCAAGCTCCTTCATAGCGCGTTTTGTTTTTGAAATAATGTGTTCCTTGTCCGCTTCTTACACCAGCTTTATATGATCCAACGTATTTTTCACCATCTGTCCACGAGTAAATACCTTGCCCATCTTGTAAATCATTTTTCCATTCACCAACATATTTTTGGCCATTGTGATAAGTGATAGTTCCTTGCCCAGACTTTTTGTCCTCTTTAAATTCACCGATATATTCGTCGCCATTTGTGTATTTTAGGACGCCTTTTCCATGTTGCATTCCATTTTTCCATTCACCTTCATACTTTACTCCCGAAGCGTAAAATAAGGTTCCATTTCCTTCTTGAAATCCATTTTTAAAGTCTCCTTCATAGCGATTTCCATTTTTCCATTTTTGCGTTCCTTTGCCATGTTTAAGGTCATTTTCCCACAATCCAATGTAAACTGTGCCATCAAATGATGTTAAATTTCCAAGCCCACTTCGCTTACCTTCTAGCCATTTACCTGTGTAATAATCTCCATTGGCGTACGTTTTTATACCTTCTCCATTTTGTTTACCAGCGCGCCATTCACCAACATATTTCGAACCATCTTTCCAAGTGTAAACCCCTTGTCCCTGCTCAAAATCATTTTCAAAGTTTCCTTTAAAGTCATCCCCATTAGCATAAGTAATTGTTCCATTGCCCCATCGCTTATCTTCTTTAAAAGTTCCAATGAAAATACTACCATCTTTGTAATTTATTGAACCTTCTCCAACTTTTTTTCCATCAACCCAATTTACAGTATAAATATCTCCTTTCTCAGAAGTATAAACCCCTTTTCCATTTGCTTGATTATTAGCGAATTCACCAACGTATTTTGAACCATTTCGATACATTAAAGTTCCATCGCCTGATTTTTTACCATTTTTAAAAAAACCAACGTATTCTCCACCATTTATTGATTTACAGGTTCCATAACCCTCAGGTAGTGCTGTCGAATCGTAACCAGGAGTTGTGGGCAATTTAGAAAATGTTCCAATGTAACGATCGCCATTTTCCCAAGTTAGAATTGGTTTATTTAGTAAAGTATCAAACACAATTTTTCCTGGAGCTTGAGAAAAAACAAAATGACTTGTCGAAATAAGCAGGAAAAACAGAATTTGTTTCATGTGATAAATATAGAAATAAATCTAAAAAGCATTAAAAGCTCATTTTTTTAAACTATCTCTCAATGATAAATAAATCCAATTCTGTTATATTCCTTTGGCTTTTCCCTAATTTTGGAGCCTTAAAAAAATGAACTCGAAATGCTAACATACATCCGAACCAATTCTAATCTTCCAGAAAAATCAATCACAAATACCTTACAATTATTGAATGAAGGAGCAACTGTTCCTTTTATAGCGCGCTATCGTAAGGAAATGACTGGTGGTTTGGATGAAGTAGAAATTGCACTCATTCGTGACTTAGCGAAAAAATACGATGAGTTAGTTGCTCGCCAGCAAACGATTCTAAATTCGATTGAAGAACAAGGAAAATTAACTCCTGAATTAAAAGAAAAAATCACTACTTGTTTAGATGCTATCATTCTGGAAGATATTTATTTACCTTATAAGCAGAAACGTCAAACGAAAGGAGACAAGGCGAAGAAATTAGGTTTAGAGCCTTTAGCAAAAATGATTATGTCGCAGCGTGGTGGAGATCCGTTTTCAATGGCTGATAAATTTGTGAAGGGAGATGTGGAGGATGAAAAAATGGCTATCGAAGGTGCAAAAGATATTATTGCTGAATGGATCAATGAAAATGGTGCAGCTCGCGCCAAAATTCGTTATTTGTTCCAGCGAAAGTCTTTGTTAGCCTCAAAAATGGTAAAAGGGAAAGAAGAAGAGGGTGCAAAGTATCGCGATTATTTCGACTTTTCAGAACCTTTGTATAAATGTGCTTCTCATCGTTTGTTGGCGCTTGTTCGTGCAGAACGTGAAGGTTTTATTTCCTTAAAAGCTCAACCCGACCAAGCGGAAGCGATTGAGTCCTTAGAACGATTTTTTGTGAAAGGAAACGACGCATGTGCTACAATTGTGGGTGAAGCTTGCAAAGAATCATACAAACGCTTGATGTGCCCTTCGCTTAAAAATGAGATTTTAAGTGAAGCCAAAGAAAAAGCAGATAAAGAAGCGATTAAAATTTTCACCACGAATTTACGTCAGTTGCTGTTAGCGCCACCTTTGGGTTCAAAGCGAATTTTGGCGATTGACCCAGGATTTAGAACGGGCTGTAAAGTAGTATGCATCGATGAATCAGGGGATTTGTTAATGAATCAAACGATATATCCGCATCCACCTCAAAATGAAAGTTCGGCCGCAAAATCAAAAATTGCACAGTTTGTACAAGCGTATAAAATTGAAGCGATTGCGATTGGCGATGGAACTGCTGGTCGAGAAACGGAAGCCTTGATTAAACAAATTCGTTTCGATCGGGAGGTGGAAGTATTCGTTGTGCGCGAAGATGGTGCTTCGATTTATTCTGCTAGTCCAATTGCTCGCAAGGAATTTCCAACCTATGATGTGACTGTTCGTGGTTCTGTTTCCATTGGTCGACGTTTGATGGATCCTTTGGCGGAGTTGGTGAAAATTGACCCAAAATCAATAGGAGTGGGGCAATATCAGCACGAAGTCAACCAAAATTTATTGAAAGATGCATTAGATGATGTCGTGATTTCGTGTGTGAATGCAGTTGGAGTGGATTTGAATACAGCTTCGCCTTATTTGTTGAGTTATGTTTCCGGTTTGGGACCAACTTTAGCAGAAAATATTGTAGCTTATCGTACTGAAAATGGTGGAATTCGCTCGCGAGAAGAATTGAAAAAAGTGAAACGTTTAGGTGAAAAAGCCTACGAACAAGCTGCTGGATTTTTGCGTGTAAGAACCTCAGAAAATCCTTTAGATAATTCAGCAGTACATCCCGAAAGCTATAAAGTTGTGCAAGCAATGGCGAAGAAATTAAAAGTGGATTTAAAGACTTTAATTGGCAATGATGATTTATTGAAAGAAATAAAGAAAAGTGATTTTCAGGAAATAGATTCATACACATTTGATGATATTATAAAAGAGCTTAAAAAACCCGGTCGCGACCCACGAAAAAAAGCGAAAGTTCTGGAGTTTGATTCCTCTATTCGAACGATGGACGATTTAAGAATTGGAATGATTCTCCCAGGAATTGTGACGAATGTAACCGCTTTTGGTGCTTTCGTAAACATTGGCATCAAAGAAAATGGCTTGATTCACAAATCGAATTTGGCAGAAACCTACGTCGAAGATCCAGCTCAGTTTATTTCTTTACACGAACACGTTTCTGTTCAGGTTTTAGAAATTGATCCGAGTAGAAAACGAGTGGGGTTGAAGCGGGTGAAATGATTTTTGATTTTTGATGATTGATTTTTGATTCGCTGGTGAGCCTTGGCGAATGAAATTAATTACGATGTGAGAACTAGTTTGTGAACGATAGCGAACAATAATCGGCTTTGAATTTCAAGGTTTTAGCTTCGCTGCTACTGCGGATTCTTTTTAGTCAAGCAAAAAGAATGGCAAAATTACTTATAACTCAAATTGAGATTTTTATTCGAGTTATGAGTTAAAGTTGTATTATTTTTTAGTGGTACGAAAGCAATTCCTCAAAACATTTTATCTCTTCCCACACCATTTCTCTTGGCTTAAAAATCGACCAATATCTAAAAGGTCATTTCTAACTTGGTTTGCTTCTTTGAATTGGTGTTGTTTGGAAAGTTCATCTTTTAGTTGGATTAACTTGTTGTAATTTTCTCGTAATTTAGAATAGAAATCAGCAATGGTTTCCTCATGTTGCTTATAAGGCGTGTAGTATATACTGATTTCATTGAGCAAGGATAAAAATAGATATCGGTCTTCTACAGTATGAAACTTCTCCTCAAAAATTTTTTGGTATTCGATGAATTCTTTGTTTTTATCATCCAATTGTTGAAGTAATTCTTTTTCTTCATCTCTCAAATCGGCCACCTTTTCATACTGTTGGTTTCGAATGCATTCTTTCTTTTCTATTAATATGGAAGTCAATTTCAATTTAATTTCAAGGATTTCTTTTTTTTCTAATAAGTAATTCATAATTGGTTTTTAATTAAGGTTAAATTCAAAAAACATATAATTCATATCGCACAGATTGATGTGCGTAATCAATCCATTCTCCACTTCAATAAACAGGCTCACCTTTTGCGTTGTGCCATTTTGAAATTGTTGGGTAATAACCAAACAAGGCACTAGAACATGACTTGTCCATTCCGAAGACATAGAAAGTTTAGCTTCTAGTTGGGTGTTCGCTTTTTGAAGTTTTAAGGTGTTTAACTTACCGCTGAAATAGTCTATAAACGCTTGTTTTCCAACAATGGTTTCTAGTACCCACATCGAATTATATTCAACTGTTTCATGTAAAAGATTCTTGAGTTTGCTTGAATCCAAAGAATTCCAACAGGCAGCATACATCTTTAGTATTTCTACCTTTGAATATTGATTTTTCGTTTTCATCTATTAATTTTTAGATTTTGTAACATCCATTGGGTGCGGAACGGTCATCCATTTTGAGAAATCAATGCCGTAAAAATTAAAATAAGTTCTAGGAGCTTCTTTCTCAATGATGTTAATCTTTGTTGTTCCAGTTGGCATAGCAGGAAAAATAAGCGAATAGGTATGATATTCACCTTGTCTTTTAAAATAATGTTTGATAGGAGCAATCGGAATTCCAATAGCACGGATAAGTCTGTATTTCATGCTTGAACCCACAGGAGAAATGTAGGCGTCTCGTTCCATTTGTATCCAACCTCCGTTAGAATAGATCATTGAAGACCGGTAAATAAAATCAATTCGTGTGTATTCATCAGTGATTTCAACGCTTTTCATCCGATGGTCTACATTGTGATCCAATGCTTCCGGATTGTACAATTTAATTTTTGTTGAAGTTTTCGTTTCGCGTTCAACTTCAATCTGTTTTTCAATTTTTACTTCCATATTTTTTAATTTATGGGACAAAGGAAATAGGTCACTCGGTACTCAATATACCTAGTTAAAAAATAATCTTAACTTTAGTAAAAATATATGCTCCATTGAACCTAAATACAGTCAGAAATGCCGATAAATAAAAATGCTTTCAAACGCTACAAGGTAATAGATATGATACTTCGAAATAATATGCGAAAGTATCCAACGCTGGAAGAAATAACTGATATTTGTAAGGAAAAACTAGATTTAGAAAAACTCTCAACTGAAACCATAAAAAAGGATATCGAACACATGCGCGAACCCCAGCCAAGTGGTTTTGATGCTCCAATTTCATACAATAAAATTTATAAAGGCTATGAATATTTAGATGCTGATTTTGTTTTAGGTGGTGTTTCATTGACTGATTCGGATGTTTATGCCATAAAGGAATCCATAGATTTGATTCGTAGTATTGGTGGTTCCCGTGTGAGTGTAAAGTTTAATAATGCGATGGAGAAAATTCTTTCAACTATCTTAGAAGAATTCCCCGATGGAACAAAGAAACAATCCTATCTACAAACGATGACTCCGCCAAAGTCAAGAGGATTTGAGCATTTTGATTTGTTCTATTCTGCTTGTTCAACAAAAACGCCGATTTCTTTTGTACACTATAACTACAAAAAAAGGAATTTTAACGCAATTACGATTCATCCTTTTTTAATAAAAGAATTTGAAAACAAATGGTACATTATAGGATATTCCGAACAACATAAAGAAGTTCGTACATTTGGAATGGATCGTGTTTTTGCCCCAATTCAATTGAGGAAAAAATTTATTAAAGTTGAAAAAGCGATAATTGAACAAGAAGCGAATGATTATTATGGTGTTTTCCCCATTCCAAATCAGAAAAAGCAATGCATTAAAATTCGATTAAGTGATTTGGCGACCAACTATTTTGAAGCCTATCCGATTCATGAAAGTCAGAAAATACAAAAAGAACCTGACGGATATTCCATCGTAACTTTTCAGCTAATTCCAACTATTGAACTGACGCGTTTGTTCTTGTCACATGGATATCATGTTGAAATACTCGGACCACTTTGGTTTATTGAATTCACCGAAAATCTTAGATAAAATGGCAGATAAAAATACTTCATTGCTTTTTGAAATACCAAAACTTGATACCCCGAAACAAAACCCAAAAGTTTTACGTGTGCTGTTATCAAAAGAATTTACTCGCATTGATTTTGGATACACAACACCTTGGTATTACAAAAAAGGTGGATGGATTAAAATTTCTCCCAATACTTTTTTGCAAATCGAAGGTGTGACAGATAAATTCAGTTTGAAAAATGCAGATGGAATTCCTATTGCACCTAAACGCACCAACTTTAAATCAACTGAAGATTGGCAATTTTTTTCTCTTTATTTTGAGCCCATTCCTCAAAAAGATTGCATTCTAAATATGATTGAAGCCGAAAAACCAACATCCAAAGATTTCAATTATTACGGAATTGTGTTGAAAATGGAGGAGGGGATTGGAGTAATTCCATTTTACTTATAAAATGACGTTTTTAAAAAATCACTCGGTTTACTGAAGAAATAGCCATCAACTTATAATTTATACTAATTCATCATGTTTTTAACCAAGAATTTTTTCGATGTGAGAACTAGTTTGTGAACGATAGCGAACATTAATCGCCCTTGAATTTCTTGGATTTTTCCTCCATCATTTTCTAAATACAAACCAATTTTCTTATTTTCGACAAAAAAAATATGAATCCATTTTCTGTAGAATTAGCAAAGTTCAAGGAAGAAATTTTCCTTGTGCAAAATGATATTAAAAGCGCGTACTACGAACGTGCCATTGCAAGGTTGAATGAGTTAGTTATCTTACATCCATCGCAAGCTGAACCTTTGTATGAATTAGGAAAAATGGCCTATAATTTTTGGCGAAATGACGAAGCAGAAGATTTTTATATCCGTGCTTTAAAAGCTGATCCAGAGTACTTTCCAACTTACACACAATATGCATTGATTTTGATTAAAGCGCAACGTTTTGATGAAGCAGAAGGTCTTTTGGAAAGTTCTAAAAAGCTTATCAATCGAGAAGATGCAGATATTTATTTCTATTACGGAATGCTTTACCAACACAAAGGCCAATTAGAAAATGCGATATCAAGCTATAAAAGTGCTATAAACGTAAGTATCAACGAATCACAAATCGACTTAAACTTAAAATTTATCCGCGCGTGTATTGAGTTGCGTGGGTGGGAGTAGGAATATGGATTACAGATTGCAAATTGACAGATTGCAAATTGACAGATTACAAATTAAATTATTTTCCAATCTGCAATTTATAATTCCTTAATCTGCAATCTGCAATTTTCCAATCTGCAATTTATAATTCCTCAATCTGCAATCTGCAATTTTCCAATCTGCAATTTTAAATTACCCTACCAGATTCTAGCTACTTTTTTCGTGCTATTTCGCATTTTTGAACCTTCTTTCACATCAAAGCTTTTGAAGAACTCATCGCAATTTTGAAGTGGACCGTTTACCCGATACATTCCCGGAGAGTGTGGGTCGTTTGCGATTCTGTTTTTCATTTCTTCGTCTGTATATTTTATTTTCCAAAGTTGTGCATAAGCAATAAAGAAACGTTGGCTTGGTGTAAATCCTTCGCGCAATTCATTTTTCTTGAATTCATCCGTTAAAGTGTAAGCATAATAAGCCATTGTCAATCCTCCTAAGTCAGCAATATTTTCACCCATCGTCAAATCAGGATTTACACAATGACCTTCAATTGGACAGTAAGCAGAAAACGTTTCCCCTAAGATTTTTGTTTTTTCTTCAAATAGTTTACGATCTTCTTCCGTCCACCAATTTTTGAACGAACCATCAGCAGCAAATTTAGAACCCATATCGTCGAAACCGTGAGTAAACTCATGACCTATCACCATTCCAATACGACCATAGTTAACAGCGTCTTCCGCTTTTTCATCGAAGAAAGGTGCTTGCATAATCCCAGCAGGGAAAGCGATTTCGTTCAATAATGGATGATAATAGGCATTCACCATGTGTGCTGGCATTCCCCATTTCTTTTTGTCAACTGGTTTTGATAATTCGCTGAAATTCTTTTTCACCGAAAAGCGATTGATTTCTTTAATGTTTTCAAGGTAATTAGTTGCTGTAAAGTTCAACATCGAAAAATCTTCCCATTGCTCGGGGTAACCTAACTTTCTTCCGATAGAAGTCAATTTATTCAACGCCTCTTTTTTCGTTTCTGTTGACATCCAATCCAAGTTTTGAATGCGTTCTTTGAAAACAGCTAATAAATTGTCAACCATCTTATTAACGCGGTCACGAGCTTCTTTTGAGAAATGTTTTTCCACAAATGCTTTACCCAATAATTCTGAAAACTCCATACGTGTAATTTCATCAATTGCGCTTTCATTCATTGGTTTGCGTTCTTTTTTTCCACTCAATGTTTTTCCATAAAAGTCAAAGTTTAAGTTCACAAATGATTCGTTCAAATGCCCAGCGTAGTGATTCACTAAGTTCCAATAAATGTAATCTTTCCATTCTTCAAGGCTTAAATTTTCAACCATTGAAGCTACATTTTTAACGAAAGCAATATTCCCAACAACCATTGAATCAGGAGATTGACAACCCACTTTTGTCATATAATAGCGGAAGTCAAAATTCCCAAAAAGTGCTGTCGTTTCTTTTGTTGATAGCTTATTGTACGTCTTTTCAGGGATACGCATTTCCGCCGGACTCATCATTTGTTCCGCAAGCATCGTTTCGATTTTCAATACGTTTTCAGCGGATTTTTCTGCTTGTGCCGTTTCTTTTCCAGATAATTGAAGGGAAGTTGCAACGTGTTTCTTGTAAGCTGCTAATAGTTCTTTTTTGTTTTCACTTGTGTAATATTCTTTGTTTGGCAAACCAATTCCACCTTGTCCGAGGTACAAAATATTGTTGTCCACGTTTTTTAAATCTTGACCAACGCCAAAACCGAATAGCGTACCGATTCCATCTTTGTGATGTTCGGCAATGATTTCAACCAATTGATCTTTACTTTTTAATGAATTCACGCGATTAAACTCCGCTTCAAGGCCACGCATTCCTTGTGAATTACGCAATTCCATATTCATATATGCCGCGTAATAATCACCTAAAATCTGATTTTGAGAACCTTTCGTTCCTGGATTTTTCTTTGCTTCTTCTAAGATTGTTGTCAATTTCGCTTTGTTGTTTTGCTCCAATTCATTGAAACTTCCCCAACGCGATTCAGACGCAGGAATTTGATTGTTTTTTATCCATGTTCCGTTAGCAAATTGGAAAAAATCTTCCTGTGGTTTTACTGATTTGTCGAGGTATTCAACATTGATATTATAAATTAACTGATACTCTATCAGACCACCA
>CAZDKE010000035.1:0-3890 GCA_964506255.1 uncultured Lishizhenia sp.
CGATTCCTGGAGGTACCACTTGATAAAAGCGATGCGAAAGTGTCGCTTTTTTTGTTTCTGAGGTTTATTACATTTAGCTATTCCTCAAACTTCTTCGTAGCACGATTTAACCGATCATTCATAGAAAGCCCTAATCCTATTTCTTCAAATCGTTCAATGAATAATTTTGAATAGTGCTTTTGATCCATAGAGTGCATTGCCGCATATAATTTTTGTGCAGCCTCTTTTAAATCTCCCGTTTTACTGAGAATATATTTTTGAGTAATTGGAATTTCGGGTCGATTGTCTTTTAAAAGAATAAATCCATCATTTTTATTTATTTCAAAAATAAAATCAGCTTCTAAATAAGCAAAAGGTGTATTTGGTGCATAATGATGCTTAACCATTCCACTTGTCACTGGTTGTTTCTCTGAATGATTTTTCAATTGTGGCACATAACCAATAACATTTGAAAGATGTTCCAACGAAATTCCTCCTAATCGATAAACAATAACTTGCTCATTTTCCAAGCCAACAATTGTAGATTCAATTCCGTTTTCACAAGCCCCACCATCTAAAATATAAGGAATTTTACCTTGCAATTGATTGTAAACGTGGGTTGCTTGAGTTGGGCTAATCATCCCATATAAATTTGCACTCGGTGCAGCTAATGGAAAAGGTAAACTTTGAAGTAATTCTTGAACCAAAGGTTGAGCTGGCACCCTCACTCCTACTCGATCCAAACCTGCAGTAATAATTTCAGTAACCAATGAAGATTTGCTTAATAACAAAGTCAAAGGTCCTGGCCAAAAGAAGTCAGCAAGTTTTTCTAAAATGGGTGGTAAATCCAAAACATAAGGCTTAATAGCTTCTTTTGAACTAAAATGCAAAATAAGTGGATTACTTAATGGACGACCTTTTGCCTGAAAAATCTTAAGAACGGCAGTTTCATTTAAACCATTTGCAGCTAGACCATAAACAGTTTCAGTTGGAATTGCGACAACTTCACCTTTTTCTAATAAAAGACGAGCTTGGTTACAATCATTCCCAACAATAGTTTCCATTCAGTCGTTAATTTTGAACAAAGATAAAGGAATTCAAGTTACAGAATTAGGAACTGCCACTTAAAGAATTATCAGAATTGGGTTTAAATAATCGGATAAAATAAATTTAGTTTCGTTTATTTTGCAGCAATAAGCTCAACATTTACATTTTCCAACATCACTTTTACCATAGCATCTAAGTCAAATTGATGCTTCCAACCCCACTCTTTTTCAGCGTAAGAATCGTCGATAGAGTTAGGCCAAGAATCTGCAATTGCTTGACGAAAATCAGGTTGGTAAACTATTTCAAATTCAGGAATTTCTTTTTGAATAGATTCACTTAATGTTTTTGGAGTAAAACTAATTCCACCTAAATTGTAGGCTGAACGAATTTTAACATTTTCTGCTGGGGCTTCCATCAATTGAATCGTAGCGTTAATTGCATCGTCCATAAACATCATTGGTAATGCTGTGTCTTCTTTCAAGAAACACGTAAATTTCTCACCCGCTTTTGCTTTATAGAAAATATCAACCGCATAATCTGTTGTGCCACCTCCGGGTAAACTTTTGTAAGAAATCAAACCTGGATAACGAATACTTCTAACATCAACATTGAATTTGTTGAAATAATATTCACACCATCTTTCGCCCGCTTGTTTGGAAATTCCATAAACAGTTGAAGGTTCCATAATCGTATGTTGAGGCGTGTTATCCATTGGTGTTGTTGGTCCAAAAACAGCAATTGAACTCGGCCAAAAGATTTTAGAAATGTAACCTTCTTTTGCCAAATCAAGAATCGTAAACAAGCCTTCTATGTTCAGTTTCCATGCAAAATCTGGATTTTTTTCAGCAGTTGCAGAAAGTAAAGCAGCCAATAAATAAACTTCTTTAATCTCGTTGCTAATGATGTAATCTCTTACTAAATCACGATCTAAAATATCCAATTTTACATAAGGTCCATTGTCTAATAAAGGAGGGCAAGAATCTTTTAAATCTGCAGCAATTACAGCTTGTTCACCTTTTAGTTTTCTAAGTGCAAGAACAAGCTCAGTACCAATTTGACCACCTGCTCCAATTACGATTGTTTTAGACATTTTCTTAATTGATTGAACACAAATTTAATAGAATAAATTAACCAATATCGGGTTTAGAAACAAAAATGATAGGTCTATCAAAAGCTGATTTTAATCATAAATTAAGAAATTCGTAAACTATATATTTGCCCTAATTTCTATATGTCAAAACTAAACAAACTCAATAAGAACAAGTTAAAAAGAAATCCAGAATAACTTTTTATTTTTGGAATTGATTTATTTAACGAATTATTAAAAATTAAACTATGCCTTTTTATCAAAAATTAGGGAAAATCCCTCATAAACGCCACACGGTTTTCAGACAAGAGAATGGAGAATTGTACCACGAACAACTTTTTGGCACCGCTGGTTTTGATGGTATGTCTACGTTGATGTATCATATCCAACCTCCAACTGTCATAAAGGAAGTTCGAGGTCAAAAAGATATTGCTCCAGAGGTTGCAGTGGAGCGAAATATGCTACCAAGAAGTTTTAAAGGATATCAAATTACGCCAAGTAAGGATTACTTAGAAAGTAGAAATCCAGTTTTGGTTAATAGTGATGTTTACATTGAATTAGCTGCTCCACAAGCATCAATGACTGACTATTTCTACAAAAATGCGGATGCTGATGAAGTGATTTTTATTCACCGTGGAAAAGGAAAATTGAGAACGCAACTTGGAAATATCGATTTCGCTTATGGTGACTATTTGGTGATTCCGCGTGGAATGATTTATCAATTAGAATTTGAAAATGATGATAATCGTTTATTGATTATTCAATCTTTTCATCCCGTATTTACGCCTAAAAGATACCGCAATTGGTTTGGTCAACTTTTAGAACATTCTCCTTATTGTGAGCGAGATATGCGTCCACCTTCAGAGTTAGAAACACACAATGAGGTTGGCGAGTTTTTAATAAAAATCAAAAAGCAAGATGTTGTTTATGATTATGTTTATGCTCATCATCCTTTTAATGTTGTTGGTTGGGATGGATTTAATTTTCCGTATGCATTTTCAATTCATGATTTTGAGCCAATAACGGGTCGAATTCATCAACCACCACCAGTTCACCAAACGTTTGAAACTTCAGCCTTTGTAATTTGCTCATTCGTTCCACGTTTATACGATTATCATCCAGATTCAATTCCTGCACCGTATAATCACAGTAATATTGATTCAGATGAAGTTCTTTATTACGTTGATGGTGATTTCATGAGTCGTAACAATATCCAACATGGACAAATCACGTTACATCCAGCTGGAATTCCGCACGGACCGCACCCAGGAGCTTATGAAAGAAGTATTGGAAAAAAAGAAACTTTGGAATTAGCAGTTATGATTGATACCTTTAAGCCCTTAAAAGTTACAAAGTCGGCTTTGGGAATTGAATTAGAAGGGTATGAAAAGTCTTGGATACATTAAATCAATTTTAAATGTTGAATTAGTAATTTTAAATTGTGATTATTCAACATTAAACATTAAAAATTAAAAGATGTCATTAGAAAATACGAAAAAAGAAGTAAAAAACGTTGAATACGGTTTAGAAAAAATCTTTGAAGGAGCACAAGATTTCCTTCCTTTATTAGGTACAGATTATGTAGAATTTTACGTTGGAAATGCTAAACAAGCGGCTCATTATTACAAAACAGCATTTGGTTTCCAGTCATTCGCTTACGCAGGTTTAGAAACAGGTATGAAAGATCGCGTTTCTTATGTGTTGAAGCAAGATAAAATCCGATTAGTGTTGACAACAGCTTTACGTAGTGATTCTCCAATTGGTGAGCATGTTAAAA
>CAZDKE010000035.1:3900-19629 GCA_964506255.1 uncultured Lishizhenia sp.
ATGTTAAAAAACATGGTGACGGTGTAAAAGTAATCGCACTTTGGGTGGAAGATGCTACTTCTGCTTGGGAGGAAACAACAAAAAGAGGTGCTGTTTCTTTTATGGAGCCAACGCTTGAAAAAGATGAACATGGAGAAGTTATTCGATCAGGGATTTATACGTATGGAGAGACAGTTCATGTATTCGTAGAGCGCAAAAACTACAATGGAATTTTTCTTCCAGGATTTGAAAAATGGGAATCAGACTATAACCCTGAGCCAGTAGGTTTGAAATTCATCGACCACATGGTTGGAAATGTAGGTTGGGGAGAAATGAACACATGGGTTAAATGGTACGAAGACGTTATGGGCTTTGTAAATTTCCTTTCATTTGATGACAAACAAATCCATACAGAATATTCTGCTTTGATGTCGAAAGTAATGTCAAACGGAAATGGAAGAATCAAATTCCCAATCAATGAGCCTGCTGTTGGTAAAAAACGTTCGCAAATTGAAGAATACATTGATTTCTACGAAGGTCCAGGAGCTCAACATATAGCAGTAGCAACAGACGACATTATCAATACAGTAAGACAATTAAGAGCTAGAGGAGTGGAATTCTTATCTGCTCCTCCACAAGCTTATTATGATGAAATTCCGGCTCGTTTAGGAGTTCATATGGAGATGATGAAAGAAGATTTGAAAGTTCTTCAAAGTTTGTCGATTATGATTGACGCAGACGAAGAAGGTTATTTATTACAAATTTTCACTAAACCAGTTGAAGATCGACCAACTTTGTTTTATGAAATTATTCAAAGAATGGGAGCTAAAGGTTTTGGAGCAGGAAACTTTAAAGCACTTTTTGAATCAATCGAAAGAGAACAAGAGAAAAGAGGAACTTTATAATTTCCTATACTTCAAATAATTGTAAACTGTCACAAGCGATTGTGGCAGTTTTTTTTGATTGAATAAAAATCTTTTGTTAGAATTAAATAAGATTTTATTATATTTGCACCCACCAAAAACGGAGGTTGTAGCTCAGTTGGTTAGAGCGCCGGATTGTGGTTCCGGAGGTCGCGGGTTCGAGACCCGTCTCCCTCCCCCAATTTTAAAGGTCGATGAAAATCGACCTTTTTTTGTGCTAATTTTTAAAAATCCAACAGACTCATTTATTAAAAGATAATTCCATAAAAGTTAATTATTTTCAAACGAATTTCAATTACTTTAGAATTTAAAAAATATTGAAGTTATGCCAACAATTTTTCCCTCCCAATTCAAAAACCTCCATTCGCTTTTAAAAAGTTTTGATCAACGCGAATTCAACTACGAACAATTAGGTTTTATAATTCATGAAGAAAAAGACCATGTTCCTGTAGAACATTTTTTCCCTGAACCTGAAAAGATTGAAAATGAATTCATTTGTTGGGGCGAAAAAGTAGCCGACAATTTAGTTTTAAGTTGGCTTGTTGATGATAAAACAATTGATGAAGCACCCATTGCTATGATTGATTCTGAGCAAAGTCCCGTTTCGGTAGTTGCAAAATGTCCAGAAGATTTTTTGAGTATGTTAATCTATGGTACATCTACAATAGGTTCTGTTGCCGAAAATTGTTTAGAAAGTTGGGCAGCGGCTGAGTTTACAGACGAATACTTTGAGGAGCTATTGACAACTAGCATAAAAAAAGCAAGCAATGAAAATGATTTTGCGGTTACTGAATACTTAAATATAGCCCAAATGTATGGTGACACGCATTTATTGGAGCGCCCGAAAGAAGAAATTAGAAGTGAAGTATTACTAAAAGGTCAAGCTTTTATGGAACTACTTCAATGGTACAAAGACAATGGAATAGAAATCTCAAAAAATCCGTTCAAACTCATTAAAGAAGCTGTCACACTTTATCCTGATTTCTTTGACAGAGCTATTGAATTAGGTTTACCCTTTCAGAAATACTAATGTCACTGAGTATTACTCTTTCTGAAGAAGACCCTCATTCTGGTGGCATTTGGTGTGCTTCTAGTATGCCGTTTTACACACTTTTTCAGAAATTACTCCTAGAAATTGGTTTAACAGAAAACGGGAATTTTATCATTAACGATAAAAGAAACTGCAAGAATTAATTGAAACAATTGAAATAGAACTAAGAAAATTGATGAATGAAAAATCTACTTCTTCGAAGCGAAAACACAACTTTATTTTTGAAGGTAAATTCTATCACTTGAATGTACGACTTCCAGAAGATGCACTGATAAATAACGTATTGATTACAAAAAACTTAACCTTGTTAGCACTTAAAACTGGGAATGGAATAATGATAAATATCGATTGAAAATGAATAAAACAAACTGGCTAAAAACACTTGTTTCCAACAACAATAATGAATTATCTAACTTTTATGGCGTTTTTGAAGAGGATAGTTACATAAAAAACGCTTTAACGGAACTTAATGACGAAAAGTCAAAGCTTTTAATTCCTTTGTTGGAAGATGGTTCTAACTCCTTTTTTGCCATTTGGTCTATTCATCCCGATCGCGAACTGGAACAACAACCTATTGTTTGGATAGAATGCGAAGCGAATCCAATTTCAGTTTGCGCTAAGAACTTTGATGATTTTTTAAGTTTACTTCCTTATGGAGGTATGTTACACAACCTTTTTTCAAAAGTAGATTTCTATTTGATGGAGGAACGACCTGTAAATAAATACATTAATTTAAGCGCTCAGGAATTACAACAAATAATTAGCAATTGTGAAACGGAATTTCCCTACATGAAAGAATTCAATTTGAAGCTGAAAGACGAATTAGGAATTGTACCTACCGAAAATCCATTTGCTACTTTTTTAGATGCTTTCGATAGCGAACCCGATTTTTATAACTGGTCAGATAACTAGACTAAAATTCTGCGAAATATAAAAACTTAACCCAATGTCAAAAAACCATTTTGTTAGCGGTGAAAATCAAAAGTATTCTGATTCAATTTTTGTCCAAACTATACTGGAAAAGAATGAACTAGATGAACTTATTGAGAAAAGAGAAGTCTATACGGATTTGAACAATGACGTTTTGGTTGAACTACTTTACGACAGAAATGAAAAACTAATCTTGCAACTGGTTTCAATCTACGATAAGGATAAAAATTTACTTTACGAACTGTGCTATAACGAATTAGGGAATTACACCGACGGTTATGACTTCCAATTGGACGATTCTTTTTTGAGCTTATCCGAAACAAGAATTAAGGAAATAGAAGACTTTAAACAGTTTGATTTAGGTAAAATGCTAAGCATAACTCATGCAAATACATTAAAATAAACTTTATGGACTACACCAATTTTATTGCAAAACATACAAGCGCAAAGATAAAATTACATCGACCAAAAAAGATGATCGAAATTGAGCGAATTGAAGCGCTCATTGAAAAAAAACTTCCACAAGAAATCATCGATTTTTATAGTTTTTCAGACGGTCTGGAATGGGAAACACAAAACGCTTTTGAGGAAAAAATTCCTTCCATTGATAAACTTTTTGGGAATTACAAGAAACCAATTCTCGCCAATCTATTGAAGGATGAAAGTGCGTTAAAAGAAGAACTTAAAAGGCTCTCGAAAAATCCATTCAAGAATAAGTTGTGGTATTCCAATTACGCAGAATTAAGTAAATGTGCCTATTTGCAAACGATTGAAGGTGTTAATTATTTCAATAAGCTTCTGAACCTTAAACCACTTTTGTTTTTCTCCTGTTTTGACGATAATTTGGCAATAGATTTTTCTGATGTTTCAAAAGCGTACCAAATCTATTATCAAGATCGTATTGAACTTTACCCGCTTAATATTGACTTTCAAACATTTATGAAAATTTTTCTTCAAATTGGGATTACAGAAAAATGGTTTTGGGCGTTTATTGATAAAGAAGCAAGTCCTGATTGGCATCAAGAAGTAGATTATGATTCCATTAAAAAAGATTTTCCCGACTTTGATTTGAAACAGCTTAAACTTAAGAATTAATTTCTTTTTACAATTCAACCATAAAATATGTCTAGAACACTTGAAATCACAGCCTTAAAAAAAGAAGGAAAAAACTTACGCGTGAAAATGTACCTCGTTCACGCAGATGAAACCGAATTTTATAATTTTCCAATTTATGCTTTGCAAATTATTTGGGATGAACACGAAGGAAGTATCTCCCAAGCTATATCCATTGATGAAATCCTTGACTTGGATTGGTTGACAACTCACAGTTCGGATTTTATTGAAAGTTGTCGCATTTTGGTAGAAAAAAATTTGCCTGTTTCAGAAAACCATTATGACTCCAAACTTCCAGAAGAACTAAAACCGCAATGCGAGATGGAAATTGTGGTCAAAGACGAAAAATGGATCGACCATATTGAAGTTGGTAAAACCTGGGACAAAGCACCAATGATTGTTTAAAATAATAAAAATGGAAAAAAATGAACTTTCGGCTCAACTGATGAGCTTATTAAAAGAAGAAAAAATTTCGGAATTCAATGCCTTGCGCACGGCTAATTCGAATGTTACAATTACCTGGAAAAATGAAAATTTCAGTTACTGTTTATTGAACGGAATTCAGTTAATCAACTTTGAATTAATAGATTGTAACTTTGATGAAGTCGATTTGAGCAATAGTATTTTGTGGGGAAGTCGTTTTACGAATTGTACTTTTTACAACGCTTTTCTTTTTAACTGTAGTTTTGGTTATCCAGAACTTTTCAACGCCAATTTACTCGGACTGATGAATTCCTTACCGTTTATGGGCGCTAAACTAGTGTCTTGTTCATTTGCCGGTGCTGACTTGTCACACACTACTTTCAAAACCTGCGAATTAAACAAAATTGATTTCAGTTATTGTCAACTTGTAAATGCCGATTTCAGAGAAACGAATCGCAACTCAACCATTTTCAAAGAAACTTATTGTGAAAACACCTTGTTTGATGTGGTACCTGAAGATTTGTAATTTTAAATAATATGAGCGACTTATCAAAAACCACCATTACCGCTATTCAAGATAATTCGTGCGAATTGCACGTCGAAATATACGAAAACAACGAAGATTCTTGTTTGAACGATGAACTACAAACGAATGAAAGTCTTCGTAAAGCAACCTTATTTGCTTTTTTATTGGAAATAGCTTTAGGTGAACAACGAAAAGGGAAAACCGATGTAAAATTGGCAGAATGGCTAATCAACGAAAGTTTTGGTGAAGCCTTTTATCATCCTGCAACAGCAGAACAATTTATTGCCTCCGCCGAAATAGTAACTTGGAAACAAGGATTGAAAAAGGAATTGAACGCTGAACAATTAGAAGAATACGAAAACATGAAAGCTTTTATGGACGAGGAAAGTTTGCATAACTACTTCTTCGGTCGAGAAGATTTACAGTTTTCTGCACAACTTACATTTAAAGAAGCCAATTGTTTAGCTGGTTTGGCTATTGGAGACTATTCCTCAAATTCTTTGGATACGTTTATTTGTGAATGGTTGTGAAATGAAATATTAGATAAATGAACTACAATCAATTTCAAAATCTTAATGAATCCATCAAAATTGACCGAAAGAATTCGATACTTACGCCCACTTTAATAGAAAAAATTGAAGGCATTATCAAAAAACCAATTCCTCAAGAACTGATAGATTTTTATAGCTTTTGTGACGGTTTGGATTGGGAAAACCAAGTTGAATACACGAATGTCCCAGAAGGAATGGGGATTCCCTCAAAACGAGAAAGTTTGGCTTCACTTGAAAAGATGTTCGACGATTTTAGAAATCAACCCGACTTGGAATTTGAAAATTGGGACGATTATGAAGATGCGTGGGGTGAACGATCTGAATATTTACATCAAAGTATTTATTTAGAAGACCTTAGTCCTTATGATAATGAAAAATTAGACATTTCTACAGTTGAAGGCAAGCGCTATTTTTGGATTTTAAGCAATATGAAATTGGTCTGTGATTTCAATGGACACGAGGGCACTATTGTAATTGATTTTACTGACGCCCAACAACAGTATCAATTATATTACCAAGTATATGGCGATTTATATCCTTTGGAACTTTCACTTGAAAAATTCTACGCTATTTTCTTACAAATTGGCTTAACCGATTTTTGGTTTACGGCTTACATGAGTGAAGAAGATCAAGAAAATACCTGTATGACTTACAGCAAAGAAACACATCGCATCATCCAACACTTTTATCCCGAGTTTGATTTAGAGGAGTTACCTCCATTATAATTTTTCATGAAAACAAAACACCTCATTTTCTTTCCTGAAACTCTTAAAAAAGAAGCTAGTAAAATCTACTTACGTTTAGAAAATTCAGAAGACTATCGACCAACACTTGCTAACTTTTTTGGCAAGAACATAGAATAGGATAATTATTAATTGGATTAGAATTATAAAATATGACACTTGAACGAATGGTTAAAATCGGATTAGAGAGATCTTTTGAAATCTTTAACGAAACAAAATCAAAAAAAACAACCCTAGACTCTGCTAATGAGCTATATGAACACTTTACACACCTTCATCCTCTTTTTCCAGAAAATAGTTTACAAATTATTGGTATGGTAAATTTAGGGTACCCCGTTATAAAGGATGAGCATAAGAATGATATCTATGTATTAAGATCAACCGATCCAAATGATTTGCCTTTACTTATTGCAATTAGCTATGAATCATTAAACCAAATACTTGATATGATTGAAAACGCATGGAAAGGAAAGGTAGAATCAGATTGGCTTACCAAAACAGATGAAAATAAAAAGTTGAAATCAGAAACCTTATCAAAAATTTCAGAAATCAGTTCAACAATTGATTTATCATTTTGGGATTGGATTGCCTTTAGAGAAATGTCTATTTCAATGAACTAATATAACTTAATGAGAAAATTTAAATATGCTATCATATCCTCCATTTGCACATTTTGACTTCAGCTTGAATTGAAGCATTATGGTCTTTACAGTTTATATAAAAGCCTTCGATTTTGGAGATTCTTTACATATAAACCTGAGTTCGATTCTAAAATTGAAATTCAGATTGACATAAAAATCTGTTAGTCAAGGCGTTCAATCGAAGTTTTAGCGGGCTAAATCGAGATTGGACAACGCTGAATAACTGGTTTTTATGCAAAGTGAATAATTATTCCGCTGTCCGCCGCGGCGGAAACAACGATTTACTTCATAACACTTTCTCAATGTTCAGCCGCGGCGGACCGATACACTTTCAAAAGTGTTATTTGTAACTCATTGTTTCTGATCGGTCTGAATCCAATTTTATAAATTGAACTCAGGTTATAACCACACAAAAAAGATAAAACAATCCCCTCACTAATTTTCATGAAAACAGAACACCTCATTTTCCTTCCTGAAATTCTCAAAAAAGAAGCAGGTAAAATCTCCGTCCGTTTAGAGGATTTAGATGAATATCAACCCGAAGATTTTAATGTGTTTTTGGCCGTAGAAACCTTGAAAGCATGTCGCTTATTATCGGAGGAATTTCAAGAAAAGTATGAAACCCTGAAATACAATTACTTATACAATGATGTTGTCAATCTTCCATCCGTAAACTTTCACGGAGAACTCGCCGACCGCTATACAGAATTGGAAATCGAGCAAGAAATTCTTCGGGAGGAACCGGTATACAGCAGGTATGCAACTGCACTATTTAATGCAACTAATTTTGGAGACGAATGGCCGGAAAAATCCGATGCTGTTGAGGAAATTGAAAATCAAATAACAGAAAGACGTTCAGCAGCGCACAAAATAATGGATGAAATTTCAAAACAGCTTGAAGTTACCATCAATACAACGAGTTGGAAGCGTTTACCCAATGGAAAATTCGATTATTCCTTGCCCGCTACCTTAACTTTTGAAGTGTATAAATGCAAACCAGAATTATTCATTGAATTGGAAAATCTAGCAAAAACGGTAATCAATAATTTCTCGATTGAAGTAAAAATGGATGAGGAATGGCCGTTTTGGGAGATGGAGATTAGTGGCAAATTTTAAAAAGCTAATCAATTTTCAACATAACCGTTTTTTGAATCATCATAAAAATACTAATTAATTTAAAGAAGACCATTATCTGGAAATGGATTTTCTAAAAATTGTAGTATAAAATTTAACAAAAAAAAAGACGACCGAAGCCGTCTTTTTATGATTTAAATAAGTGATTTTACATTTTAATAAATTTCACTGATTCGTTTTGTTTTCCTGAAACAAATTTAATGATGTAAGTACCATTAGGTAAATCCTCACAATCAATTGGTAATGTATTTGCACCAGAACTCATATTTCTAGAAATTGATTTAACTAAACGTCCAGTAATTGAATAAACATTTACATTAACCTCACCAGCATTTGCTAAGTTAAAACTCAAGTTCGTATTATCATTTGTAGGATTAGGATAAGTTTTCAATTTTGTTTTAATTGTATTGATAAATTCTCCTGTTTCATCATTCAAACCTAAATATGCTGTAGATCTCCAAATACCTCTACCAAAAGTACCGATATAAATTTCACCTGGTCTTCCGTTTCCTTCTTCCCACGTTCTCCAAGATTGTCTTACTTCATAAACAGGTACACCTTCAAAACCTGTTGATGCATTTTCCCAAGATGCACCGCCATTTTCAGTAACAAATACACCACTTGAGGTTCCTACAACAATGATATCTGGATCATTTCTATCTATAATTCCATCGTAACAAGCAAGACCTGGATTGGTAATTGCACCTAAATTTGTAAAGCTTGGAGTTGAAGATGTAGCGTTTAAAGAACGTCTATTTGTTCCATTGAAACCTGCAAACAACACTATATCATCTGGGTTATTAGGGTTTACTGCAATACCTTCGTAACCTGTCGTTATGATTCTTGTGGCTGTTGTAGCTGACGGTGTAGTTCCATTGACACCAGTTCCAACAAAAGCAACTTTAGAAACAAAGTTTGGATCTGAGGTATAAACTGAACCCAATCCATCAACTCTCCAAACACCAGAACCTGCACTAATATACAAATGATCAAGGTCTTTAGAAAATTCTAAATCAATGTTGTTGAAAGTTCCACCACCGAAACCTCTTGCAACACATACCCATAGCGGATTTGTAACTGACAATCTTGTTGCGTTTCTGGTTCCCCATAATTCACCGCCATTTGCATTAACATAAACCAAGAACCATGATTGGTAAGGATCTTGAACTCTAAGTGTATCCCAAGCTACATTATAAATTACAGTGTCTTCACCCATACTTACTGTTTCGTTTGTTGCTGGGTTAATACCAAAGTTTTCACCATTAACAGTAAGAGAAGGTGTATAAATCAAAGTGTCATCAAAGTAAAGAGCTTCAGATGTAACATAAGTAATCGTATCACCAGAAGACATTGAAGGAACTCTTAAAATTGAGCCAGCGCTATAATTTCTAGTTGGAACAAATGTAACCGAATCTTTAGAATTTAAATCATAGTTTTCCGCAAGAATAAATTCTGTATGAAAAGGATGAAAAGAGCTTCCGTCTGTACCAGGAGGGTCATAAGTTCCAGGTAAAGTAGGTACGAATGAAGTAAAAGTCTGACCACCATCTCCTGATCTATTGATACTATTGTAATAAATTGAAGTAAACATGATTTTAGGATTGTAGAAAGAGATTTCACACTCAAAGCCATCACCTCCAGTTACTTGGTTAAAACTTTGGTAAGATGAACCTGTGAAATCATTATAAAGTGTACCGTTATCTTGTGTTCCTCCCATTACAGCTCCAGCTCTATTGAAAGCTATACCATAAAACTGAGTAACGTTATAACCTCTATTTGCTGGAAACCAAGATTCGCCAAAATCGTTAGTAATCCCAATACCACCATCACTTCCTACATAAAAACGATTGTTTGAGTCCCATTTCATTTCGTGTACGTCAGCATGAACATAGATTGGAGAACTAGGATTAACGAACCATTGACTAATTTTTTCAAAACCACCAGAGGGAGGATTATTAACTTGTTGTTTCCAACTCCATACATCAATACCTCCAATTAATAAATGCTCTGGATTAGTAGGATTAACACTTGCAATTGAATTGTATGTTCCCTGATCTCTATAAATATCAAATTCATTTGGTGGGGCTGATGCTCCTACGAATTGCGACCAAGTTGAACCGCTGTTGTGTGAAACATGCATACTTAATAAATTACTATTTGTGCGAATTGCATAAATTGAGTAGTTATTACTTGAATTCTTTGTTGGGGAAATTGCATATTCGATTCTCGCAGCTCCATTTGGAACTAAACCATTTGCCGCAGTTCCAGATTTATCAGAAAAACTTGCACCTCCGTCATTTGAGATATAAGTTTTGTTTGAAGCAAAGGCGGCAACAACAACTTGACCATCTTTAGAAAGCTGAAGTGCTGTACATGAACCACTTGTAACTGTTATGGAAGTTACACTTGGATCCCCTAATTTCCATTTTTTTAAACCTTGGGATGTTGCCATCCAAACAAAATTATCGTTCTCTGAACTTACGATTTCAGTACTTTCATTGATTCCGTTAATTTTGGTCCAAGTAGCACCATCATCTGTTGTATACCAAACACCGTTCCCAGCCCAGCTTTCTTGATTTGAACCAGTTGCAACATATAATGTTCCATCTGGTGTTTGTGTCATACTAGAAATAAAAGGATTTGCTCCAGCTTCAACGAATGAAGTTACCCTACCCCATGTATTTCCTTTATTATAAGAAACATACAAACTTCCTGAAACTCCACCTGCCCAAATTCTATCTTCCCATTTTCTATCTACTTGAATTGCTCTGGTTCTTCCACCAATGTTGTCAGGACCTAAATCTTCAAATGTTATAGACTTTGTTTTAGAAATTTTATTGATTTCCTTTTGTATTTGTTGAAGTTTTTCAACAGAAACTGGTTGACCTGTTGTTACATCAATGTAACGAGCTTTCATCCATTCCATCGCTTCGTCTGCCTTTTGTTCTTGAATTGCTGACAAACCCTTCTTGGAATAGCTTCCACTAATTTTACTGAAGTCGAAATTGCTAAGGGCAAACAACGCGCATGCACCCGCAACAACAACAGAACCAATAAGATACTTTTTCTTGTTCATATTTTTATGGTGATTTTACAATATTAACGACTGCCAAATTAATTATAATTTTTGAAAAATTAACTTAATTTTAAAGTTTTAGTTTTTTAAAATCAATGATTTCTTTTAATAAGATTCATAACATTTTTAAATTTCATAAGTCTTTAAACATTTTTTTTTATAACAAAGCTTTATTTCAATTTGTTTCGTTTGGCAGATATTATTCAAAGAATTATTTTCGTTTAGTCAAGTTTTTGCTTTGAAAATCAATATACTGAAACAAATCTAAATGTAAATACTTCAAACGTGCTCTAATTTCAGCTTTTTTGTCACTTTTAACTGTTTTCTCTTTTAGTAACAACTCGTAATAGTATCTAATTTTTGAAGTGTCTCGTGGTTCAATATAAACATCATACGAACTTCCTAAACTTTCCAATAAAAAATCTTTGTTTTTGTAATTCGGAAAAGATTTAAGTAAAGTGTCACCGTAAGCAACCGCGTTTTTGTGTGCCTGAAGTTCACCATACTTCATATGAACTTTAAACAAACAGTCAGCAGCATATTCGTCCTTTGGAAATGCATGATAATATGCAACCAATCGGTTAATTAATTCAATGTTTGTTAAACTTGGCATTTTTGCAGCAGCAACTGGGTCTTTTTGTATAGTTGCGATGGAATCTTCCATTTGTTTTATACTAGCTTTATAATCTTCTCTAGTCAATTCTTTTTTTTCTGAATCGTCTCCACACGAAAATGTAAAAAGGGAAAAGGTCAAAAATCCAGCTAAATAAATTGATGTTCTCATATAAGTTTTGATTTTTTAGTTTCTGGAAATCTCATTCGATATTCTACTGAAATATTACCTGCTGTTATATTGTTCAATCTTTTGGTTAATAATTTACGTTTTAAAGAGGATAAGTGGTCAGTAAATAAAACCCCTTCAATATGGTCGTATTCGTGTTGGATGATTCTAGCTGCGTAACCATCGTACGATTCTTCGTGGAAATCCCAATTTTCATCAAAATATGTTATTACCAACTTCTCTTTACGAATTACATTCTCTCTAATTTTTGGAATTGACAAACATCCTTCTTGAAATGCCCAGTTTTTTCCATCTTCTTCTTCAATAATCGGATTAATAAAAACCTTTTTAAAGTTTTCAATTCCTGCTGCTTTTGGATCAGGTTCCTCCCCTTCTTCATCTGCAAACGGAGCCCCATCCACAATAAATAAACGTATACTTTTACCAATTTGGGGTGCTGCAAGTCCTACACCTTTTGCGTGATACATTGTTTCAAACATATCTGTAATTAATTTTTGTAAATCAGGATAGTCTTTTTCGATTTCCTCAGCTTCTTTTTTTAATATTGGGTCGCCATATGCAACGATAGGTAAAATCATTTCTGAATGTTTTTTTGTGCAAAAATATGCTTTTGAAGTTTATTTCTGAATGCTTTGTATATATTCAGATAAAATAATTGTTGCTGCCACTCGGTCAACTAATTTTTTATCCTTTTTATGTTTTGTTTTTCCCATCAAATGAATGGTTTCCATTGCAGTTGCAGAACTATATCTTTCGTCTTGAAATACAATTGATTTAGTTGGAAACTCTTTTTCAAGCGCTTCTTTTAGCAATCGAACATTTTCAGTTATATGTGAATCGCTTCCGTCTAAACGAGTTGGATAACCCAATACAATAATTTCAACGTTTTCCTTTAACATAAGTTGCTGCAGAAAAGTCATCAATTGAATGGAATCAACTGTTGTTAAAGGACTAGCAATAATTCGTTTTTCATCTGTGATTGCTATTCCAGTTCGCTTTAAACCAAAATCGAGGGAAATAATTTTTGACATTTGCAAATGTAATGAATGCTTAGAATTTTAAAACGGTTATAAGTTAGGTTCAAGATTCAACTTTTATGTTGGAATAGATTTCGTTGCCTTAAAATAGTTTTTTATACCCATTTTAAGTGCAGGAGTATGCGGTTTTTCTTCCTTGATTTTAATTATTTCAATAATTTCTTGTTTAATTTCAGGATATTTTTTCGTGAAATCAATCAATAAATAAAGTGCATAAACTTCAATTGCGACTTTGTAATTATCTGACTGCAAGAAATAAAATAATCGATCTAGTAAAAAACCTTCCTTGTATTTAGTCATCGGTAATTCTAATAGAACCCCCATCGTATTTCGCAGTACGCTGACGTTTTCATTTTCTAAAACACCATCTATTAATTGGTTTTGATAGGGTAATAATACTTTTGAATTAGAACGAGCAATATGAAACATCCACCAAGAAGCATATTGTGGAAATGGGTAATTCAAGTCACTTTGAGCCACTTCAATTAGTTCAGGTAAAAATTGTGGATTTTCAATAAAATAAGTGTGTTGTTGAATAAAGTCACGCGATTTATAATGAGTGAGTATTAATTCTTGAACATTCATTTCTTTTTATACTTTGAAATTTTGTTGTGTAATTTTAAATATTTCGATTAACCAAAACAAATGTAATAAGCAATTGTAAAAAAGAGAGATTTTAAATTTGAAAACAATTTTTCCTTTTCTCAAATTCATTTTAAATTGAAAAATTAACTTTGGTGAATGCTATTAAAAGTTTTACTCTTTACAATTATTCAAGTAATCCCTATTATAATTTGGTTTTATTATTTGAAAAGAAAAGGAAGCGTTATTGATTTTAGATTAATGCTTTCTTATTTTCTTTTTGGCTCTTGGTTTGGTATGTTTGGTGAGTTGTTTTTGTTTCAGTTGATAGATTGGATTTTTCACTCCCCAATTTGGGAATACAGAGTAATGCCTATCCATAATAAAATTACTTCAGGTTTTGGACCAATTATGTGGGGATTGGCTGCTGTTTATGTCTGTTTGCATTTTCATTCCCAAGATAAGTCAAAAAAGAAAAATATACTACTAGATTTTGCCTTAGAAGCTGGTTTTTTACTCGTTTTAGAGCTACTATTCAATTTCTTAGCCTATGCCATTTTCAACAACTATTACTTCTATTATTTTGTTCCAGACTTGTTTCATTGGTCGAGTTTCACAAATATGCCTTTTTGGTGGGTAGGTTATAAAATGATGGTGAAGTATGCTCAAGTTATGTATAAGCAAGAAAAATTAAATATTGGTCTTGCAATAATGATGATTATAGTGGCTTTTGCTTATCAATAAAACTACTCCCAAACATCAATACAATATACTTCGTCCCTCTTATTTGAAATGAATAAAGTTTGATAGTTGCCCAAAGCATCTTTTTTATAGGTGTAAACATAAATTGAATCACCCATTTTTGATGGATCAAACCAATCGGGTCCCATTGAATTAGAAGTGGTATCATCCTCGTTATTTACAAGGACATCCATTTCATATTCTTGTTGTTTCAAAATCCGATTTAACTCTGCTTTACACGTTTTAAAATGAAGATAGATTGCTACATCAATCACAGGAAGAATTTGATCTTGGGTTTCTAATACAACGGTGCATTTATTTGGATTACCTTTAAAAATTGCCGCATAAATTTCTTCTTTTGTTCGAGGTTTCAAAGATTTTGAAATTTTTGAATATGACTTATAAATAAAGGTAAAACCTGTGTAAATACCAACACCTAACCCGAAAAAAGAAAGTATCAACGCAAAGTAGAAAACTGCCATTTTCTTTTTTACGATTGCGATAAAAAATAGAATAATTGATCCAACACATAGCAGAAAGGTAATTATTCCTAAGAAGAGTAGTAATTGCATACGTTTCTTTTGATTCAAAGGTAAAAAAGAAAAAACAAATAGAATTTTAAAGAATATTGTCGATTAGTTAGCTTTAAAAACGTTTTTAAATCACTATCTTTGCACCCAAATTTTTAAAAAAACATGGCAACAAATCGCACATTTACAATGTTGAAACCAGATGCAATCGAAAGCGGTAACATCGGAAACATCCTACAAATGATAACAGATGCAGGATTCACTATCAAAGCAATGAAATACACTCGTTTGAGCGAAGACCAAGCGAAAAAATTCTACGAGGTACACGCTGAGCGTCCATTCTACGGAGAATTAGTTGAATATATGACATCAGGACCAATCGTTGCTGCAATCCTTGAGAAAGAAAATGCAGTTGCAGATTTCAGAGCTTTAATTGGCTCTACAGATCCAGCAGATGCAGCTGAAGGAACTATCCGTAAAGCATACGCTGAAAGCAAAGCTAAAAATGCTGTTCACGGTTCAGATTCAGATGAAAATGCTGCTATCGAAGGTGAATTCCATTTTTCAGCTGCTGAGATTTTCTAATAATTTAGACTACTTTTACAGAAATAGGACCGCTCGATGCGGTCTTTTTTATTAATATAAATTAAAGGTTTATAAAATTTACATCACAAGTTTCAGCATTTTTAAATTGAATTTAAGCTGAAGTTAAAAGTGATTAAATAATTAATAGCCGAAAAGTAAAATTTAAAGCCTTGACTTTTTTAGCTTCGCTGCTACTTCGTAGTGTTTCTTTTTTTGTCAAGAAAAAAAGAAAAGAATAAAAAAACGATTTTTAAATCTTAATACACCAAAATTTATTGAGAAAAGAAAATCTGAGATTGTAAATTTGAAATTAAAAATTCTTCATGAAAAACCAAGAAGCCATTGAAAAGCGCCGAACGTTC
>CAZDKE010000035.1:19639-36854 GCA_964506255.1 uncultured Lishizhenia sp.
TTTCTCACCCTGATGCTGGTAAAACAACTTTAACTGAAAAGTTATTGCTTTTTGGAGGTGCCATCCAAACGGCAGGAGCAGTGAAAAATAATAAAATCAAAAAAACGGCTACTTCGGATTTCATGGAAATTGAAAAACAAAGAGGAATCTCTGTTGCTACTTCCGTTATGGCTTTTGAATACAACGGAAAACAAATCAACATTCTCGATACACCTGGTCACAAGGATTTTGCGGAAGATACTTTTAGAACCTTAACTGCAGTTGATAGTGTTATTTTAGTTATTGACTGTGCAAATGGTGTTGAGGAGCAAACGAAAAAACTGATGGAAGTTTGTCGTATGCGTAAAACACCAGTGATTATTTTCATCAACAAAATGGACCGTGACGGTAAAGATCCATTCGAATTGTTAGACGAATTAGAAAAAACACTCGATATCAATGTGCGACCATTAACTTGGCCAATAGGAATGGGAGATCGTTTTCAAGGGGTTTATAATATCTATCAAAAAGGCTTGAATTTGTTTTCAGCAAATAAAACTAAAATTTCTGATGATGTGGTTTCCATTTCTGATATCAATGATGCAGCATTAGACGAAATTGTTGGTGAAAAACCGGCTGAAGAATTACGTGATGAACTTGAAACAATTGAAGGAGTTTATAATCCTTTTGAACGAGAAGATTATTTAGCAGGTGATGTTGCTCCTGTTTTTTTTGGCTCGGCTGTTAACAATTTTGGTGTTCGCGAATTATTAAATACTTTTTGTGAGATTTCGCCTTCACCTCGTGGAAGAGAATCTGACAAAAGAAAAGTGGAACCGAATGAAGATAAATTCAGTGGTTTTGTATTTAAAATTCATGCCAATCTAGACCCAAAACACCGCGACAGAATTGCTTTCTTGCGAGTCGTTTCAGGTAAATTTGAACGTAACACTTTTTATTATCACGTGCGCAATGAGAAAAAAATGAAGTTCCCAAATCCAACTTCGTTTATGGCTCAAGATAAAAGCGTAATTGATGAAGCCTATCCCGGGGATGTAGTAGGATTATATGACACAGGAAATTTCAAAATTGGCGACACGATGACGGAAGGCGAAGTGATGATGTATAAAGGAATACCTAGCTTCTCGCCAGAAATTTTTCAAGAATTGGAGAACTTAGATCCAATGAAAACCAAACAATTGGAAAAAGGTATTCGTCAATTAATCGATGAAGGGGTGGCGCAATTGTTTATCCAACAACCAGGAAATAGAAAAATAGTTGGTACGGTTGGACAATTGCAGTTTGAGGTAATCAATCACCGTTTGTTTCATGAGTACGGGGCTAATTGTCGTTTCGTTCCGAGAAATTACTTCAAAGCTTGTTGGATTACAACAGACAATCAAGAACAATTAGAATCATTCAAACGCGCCAAATCAAATTACTTAGCTTTAGACAAAGACGATAATTTAGTTTTCCTTGCAGAAACAACTTTCTTATTGCAAATGGCAGAAAAAGATTATCCAGATTTAACTTTCCACAAAACATCAGAGTTTATGCTGGAAGTGTAATCGGATTTTAATTTTTGATGCTTAATTTTTAATTAGTATAGCTACTCGAAGGAAATTTTAAGAATTTCTCTTTTGACGTATTGTCCATTTTTAAATTAGGAAGAAAATTTAGATAGAAGGATTTTTTTACCAATTATGCTTAATTTTTGATTAGAAATGTAATTCATGGAAGTTTAAAAAAATCTTTTCTAAATAATTCTTGTTTTAAAATCACTCATAAGATATCACAAAAATCTCTTCGTCTTTTTGTTTAAAGAATTTTTCGGAACGTGCATAAGCTTCTAACGTGTTTATATTATTCAGCATTTTTAATTCTTTTCTTGTTTCTTGTAATTGAAGCGTCATTTCTACTTTGTGTGATTTCAGTTTATTCAATTTGCTTCTTTGCTTTACGAGCATAAAAATATCCATATCATCTAAGAATAGGAAGTAAATCAAGAATATGAAGAAAGTAATTACATACTTGTTTCTAACATATTTGTTGGCAAAAAATCGCTTTAATTTGTCCATGCTCAAAAGTGCACAAAAAAAAAGGAAACCTTTCGATTTCCTTTCAAATTTATCAATAGCTAAATGTTATTATTCTATTGCTCTTTACAGCTATTCATTTTTCCTTCGTAGAAAGCGATGAAATCTTTATCCTCACCGAACCACTCTTTGATTTTTGTTAACAATAAACAAGCATTTGTGTTATTTTTTTCAATAACTGGTAGAATTTGAGCGGTTAAAATAACTCCTGTTTTCAAAGCTAATTTATCTGCTTCTGTAAACTTATCAATATTTTTTAATTTCAATAAATTAGGAATTTCAACTTTCCAGATTGCATTAGCATTTTTCGAATCTTTAGCTTGAAATCGAATTGCCGCTTCCAAAAATTTTGCTGCAATTGGGTTTTTTGTAATGGTAGCATATTGCTCAATTCCCTCACCTAGCTCTTCTTGAAGTGTTAGTTTTTTATTTGCATCTTTACCATTATAAAAAATAGGATATCCATTTTCATCATCTAGTTTGAAAATAACACCGTTATTCAATATTTCAGTTTGAAAACCATTTAACCACATTTTGTGCACAGGAGTCAAGAAAATTCCATTTTGATCCATCTCAATTGCCGTTGCTACTGCGTTTATTGCCTCATCGTAAGGTTCTTGAATTTGTGGGTCTTTAATATCTTTGCGATACATTCCATAATATCCTTTAGCTAAGAAAATTGTTGGGGTTGGGTCTCCTGCAAATTTTGGTTTGATAACATAGTCTGCCGATTTTTTAACCAATTTCACGAAGTTACTATCGGCATGAATTTGAGTTAATTCATCTAAATTATTCGTAACAGTTATATAGGCCTCTTCTTCAACTTCGATATCTGATTCTTCTTCTTCAACTTCTCCATTTTTAAGTTTTTTCTTAACAGAATAAGTAGTGGCAACTGCAACATCATAATTCCCAACTTTATTAAATTTCAACTCCACAGAAGGTGCGTTTAATGCTCCACCAATAACTTCCCAATCTTTATCTTGGACTCCAGAGATAGACCAAGCTGTCCCCACTTTCTTCGTTCCTGCAGCAACAAACGAAGCCTCTAACTTAACGGTGTTATTTCCTGGGCTATCATCCTCTTCATCAAGCGTTAAAATTCTTTTATTTGATTTCATACTTAATGAAGGCTGTTGTCCGAAAGAAACTCCAGTCATTAAAGCGATTGTAAGTATCAATGTCAGACGAAATAGTAAAGTAGTTTTCATGTTTTTCAATTTTATTACTTTGCGGTTTTCAATTATTGTGCCGAATTTACAAAATTATTCGTGGCTTTGAATAAGTAGGTGCAATATATCTTGTGCTGCTTTTGCAATTTTAGTCCCAGGTCCATAAATCCCAAAGACTCCAGCCTCATACAAAAAGTCATAATCTTGTTGTGGAATCACTCCTCCTGCAACTACCATAATATCTGATCTTCCCATTTTCTCTAATTCAGCAATCACTGCTGGAACCAAGGTTTTATGTCCTGCTGCTAAAGATGAAACACCTAAAATATGTACATCGTTTTCAATCGCTTGACGTGCTGCTTCTTCAGGTGTTTGAAATAAAGGACCTATGTCCACATCAAAACCAATATCTGCAAATGAAGTCGCAATCACTTTCGCACCACGGTCGTGACCATCTTGTCCCATTTTTGCAATCATAATACGCGGACGACGACCCTCAAGTTTCGAGAAAGTTTCTACTAACTCTATTGCTTTTGCAAAATCTTCATCTTTCATAGCTTCTTTTGAATAAACTCCACTTATTGAACGAATAGTTGCCGTGTAACGCCCATAAACATTTTCAAGTGCAGTTGAAATTTCACCTAATGTACATCTAGCTTGTGCGCAACGAACAGCTATTTCTAATAAATTTCCAGTAGAATTTCTAGCTGCATCTTCCAATTCTTGCAATAATACTTTTGCGTTTTCATTGTTGCGATTGGCTTTTACATTTTGTAAACGTTTAATTTGAGAATCTTTCACTTTTGCATTGTCCACTTCTAAAATTTCAATTTGTGAATCTTCAGTATGTTCAAAGCGATTCACGCCGACGATAATATCTTTTCCTGAATCAATGCGTGCTTGTTTTCTAGCCGCAGCTTCTTCGATTCGCATTTTTGGAATTCCAGTTTCAATTGCTTTTGCCATTCCACCTAATTCTTCCACTTCTTGAATCAATTTCCACGCTTCGGTCACCAATTCATTAGTCAACGATTCGACATAATAACTGCCTGCGTAAGGATCAATGAAACGTGTAATTCCTGTTTCTTGTTGTAAGTATATTTGTGTATTTCGTGCAATTCGCGCAGAAAAATCTGTTGGTAAAGCAATCGCTTCATCCAATGCATTTGTATGTAAGGATTGTGTTCCACCTAAAGCTGCTGCCAATGCTTCAATGCAAGTTCGAGCAACGTTGTTAAAAGGATCTTGTTCTGTTAATGACCAACCTGATGTTTGACAATGAGTTCGCAAAGCCAATGATTTCTGACTTGTTGGATTGAATTCTTGCACCAATTTTGACCACAATAAACGACCAGCTCGCATTTTTGCAATTTCCATGTGATGATTCATTCCGATTGCCCAGAAAAAACTCAAACGTGGAGCAAATTCATCAATTTTCAAACCTGCTTTCAAACCCGTACGAATGTATTCCAAACCATCAGCTAAAGTGTACGCCAACTCAATTGCAGCCGTAGCTCCAGCTTCTTGCATGTGGTAACCCGAAATCGATATCGAGTTGAATTTGGGCATTTTTTGCGAAGTAAACTCAAAAATATCAGCTATAATTCGCATCGAAGGTGTTGGAGGATAGATATACGTATTTCGCACCATGAACTCCTTTAAAATATCGTTTTGAATCGTGCCTGCTAGTTCTGAAATAGCCACTCCTTGTTCGATTGCAGCTGCGATATAGAAAGACATAATCGGTAAAACAGCACCGTTCATTGTCATCGAAACTGACATTTCCCCTAGTGGAATTTGATCGAATAATATTTTCATATCTTCGATGGAATCGATTGCTACACCAGCTTTTCCAACATCACCAACTACACGCTCATGGTCAGAATCATATCCTCTGTGGGTCGCTAAATCGAAAGCGACTGAAAGACCTTTTTGACCTGCAGCAAGATTTCTTCTGTAAAAAGCATTCGATTCTTCAGCTGTTGAAAATCCAGCATATTGACGAATGGTCCACGGTTTTGAAACATACATTGAAGCATAAGGTCCACCTAAAAAGGGCGCAAAACCCGAACGGTATTTTGTGTGAATAAAATTAGCAGTGTCTTCTTTGGTATAACTTGGCTTCAGTGTTATTTTCTCTGCCGTTTCAAAAGTCGGCTCGTTTTTAATTTCCGTTTTTAATGCTTTAAACGAATAGTTAGAAAAGTCAATTCTATTCATGAATATCAAGTTATTTTGAGTGATGAAGGCACCATTTTTAAGCGTTGAACAAATTTAGGATTTTATATTTAAAAATACCTAATTACTTCACTGACGATTCAATTCCTAAAATCAAATTATGAATCACTTTAATGTGAATTTCTTGCGCTCGGTCGGCGTATTGTGAATGAGGTGCACGAATTTCTAAATCAGCTAATTGCGCCAATTTACCACCGTCTTTTCCCGTTAAAACAATGGTTTTCATCCCTAAAGCTTTAGCAGCTTCAACAGCTTTTATCACATTGGTCGAATTTCCTGAAGTTGAAATTCCAAGTAAAACATCTCCCGATTTCCCCAATGCTTCTACATATCTTGAAAAAATAAAATCATAACCATAATCATTCGCCACACAACTAATATGCGTTGGATCGGAAATTGAAACAGCCGCAATTGCTTTTCGATCTGCACGAAAACGACCACTCAATTCCTCTGCAAAGTGCATTGCATCAGCCATCGAGCCACCATTTCCACAACTAATGATTTTATTACCCGAATTAATTGCATCACCCATCCATCGAATTGCTTCAGCGATTTTAGAAAAATTTTCTGCCGTTTGAAATTGCTCCAAAACAAGCTGTGAGTCGTGAAATTCTTGACGGATTTGTTCTTCGAGTTGCATATTCTATATTTGAAAACCAAAAGTAGTGTTTTTGCTTAAAATGTTTAACTACTTAACTTTTGAAGTGATAGTGCGGTCAATGCTTTTATAAATAGCAAAGACTAGTAATTAACATTTAACGATTGTTTAAAAAAGAGGGAAATATAAAATCCTAGTGGTAATTTCTTGGAAACTCAAATGAATTGATATGATAGGTTTTATAATCTCGCATTTTTTCTTTGAAAGAAAATTATAAAACGATATATAAGAGCAAAAAAAACTTCCAAAATATTTTGTAGTTCCGTTTTTTTTTTAAGAAATTTAACAAGAATTAGTAAAAAACATGCGGTTTTTACTTTTTCCGCTACTAACCCAACCTAATCTTGCTAAACTTATGGAAATATCCTACCTTTAACTACCTTTTTTCCTGTTTTCTTCCTGAGGTAAAACAAAACAGAGACGATAATTATTTTTTAAACAAAACGAATTAATTGCTGAACTTTTTTAAAAATAGTACATTGTTCAGTCTCGGTTTTTTGCCGAGGATAAAACCTGTTTTTTTTATTGTTTTATTGTGCTTAATTTTTTCTAAAACTTCTTTTACTCAACAGAATTTGGTTTACAACGGTGATTTTGAAGAATATTCGAGTTGTCCTGAATATGAAAGTTCGAATAATCAATTTCCTTATGAAATTGAAAAATGTTTAGGTTGGAAAGCACCAACGTATGGAACGAGTGATTATTTCAATACTTGTTCTTTAAATACGAATGTTTGGATTCCTTTAAACTCTGGGGGATATCAATTAGCTTATTCAGGAAATTCCTATTTAGGGTTAGCTTGTCAATTTAGAACAGGTCTAGGTAGCGATGGTTATGCGGGACCAATGTGGTGGGAATATATACAAGGAATTCTTATTAAACCATTGGTAAGTGGGCAAACTTATAAATTTTCTATGAAAGTTTCATTAGCTGAATATTCAGATTTAATGATTGATGAGTTGGGTGTACATTTTTCAGATAATTCTATTTCGAGTCCAAACACAGCTGCCCTATCTGTACAACCACAATGTGTCTTTAATAACCCTAATTATTACACAGATACTGTAAACTGGATAATTTTAGAGTCTCTTTTTATAGCCTCTGGTAATGAACAATTTGTTACAATTGGAAATTTCAAAAATAACTTAACGACTGATACATTAAGAAGATATAACTACGAACCAATGATTATCAACCCTTATGTATCTTACTTTTATATTGATGATGTTCAGTTGATAGAAATTCCATTTGAGGTTAATTTAACTAATGTTTTTTCTCCGAATGGTGATGGAATAAATGATTTTTTGGAGTTTCCTAATATTGGAGCATTAAACCAAAAAGTTACAATTATTAATCGTTGGGGAAATTTAATCTTTGAATCTAGTTTAAAGAATTTTTCCTGGGATGGAAAAGATTTTAATGGAAAAGAAGTGGTTGAGGGAACTTATTTTTTTACGATAAGCGATATAAATAAATCAGGTTTTGTTCAATTGGTGAGGTAAACACCTAAAATATGAAACAAATATTTACTGTTATTTTAACATTTTTAAATGTTGGAATAATTTTCAGCCAACAGAACCCAACCAATAATTCACCTGCTGGTGCAATTCAGAATGGTTCAAATAATCAACAATTTTGGTCTAGAGCCGGTAACTCTAATTTTCCTGGAAATAACAATAATAACATTTTCGGCACTTTATGGAATAGTCCGATTTACACGCAGACAAATGGTAGAAATCACATGAAGCTAAACGGAAACACCAATTATCAAATTGGTAGTATAGCTGCCCCTTTGCACCCAAACACAAAGGATGGTTATCTTTTGTTGGGTTTGGAGCCTCAGGTTCCTGGGTTATTAAATCTTTTTCAAACACCAAACTTGACCAATAACGCAGGAGCTTTTTCTCAATTACATATTACTGGTTTAAGAGCTGGGGCGGATGGTTATCGCCCATGGATGCACACTGGTGTGACATTAACAGGCAATGATGATTTGTCGTATTTTGGATTAAGAAAACTTGGGAATCTAAACACTAATGATAGAAACGAAACTGTAATTTGTTGGAGTAATGACGCATCTTTACAGTATGGTTTTGAGGATATGGTATTTCGATTCACAAATGAAGTTCCGGGTTACACCAATGTAATAGATAATGCTGATTTCAACAGAGCGAGTGATTTAGATGGGAGGCACATTGCTCGGTTTACAGGTACAGGAGAATTTGGATTAGGAAATACTTTTGGGGTGAATGTAAACCTAACAAATAATGCGAACCCACCTATTTGGTTGAATACCATTTATGTTCGCCCTAAATCACTAGCACATTTGTCTACAAGTAAACTTGATACTGTTTGGATGCAGTTTACAAATAGAGAAACTCAATTAAATACAGGAACAGGAGAAAACGATGCAGATGGATTAAGAATCGGGATATTAGGTAGTGACCCAAATACTCCATCCACTTTATTAGGAAATGGTACTGCTGCTATCTATAATCAAGAAGAACGTCCGATTTTACTTTCTACAAATCAAGCTACTTCAACAATAAATATTCAAAATGGTAATACTCGTGAACGAGTTCGTATTATGAGTGTTGGAACGCCAACAAGTGTTGGAGGTGCGGCACCAGCCGTTTATAATCCAGCAGGTATATTAAATACTGACATAACAAGGGTCTCTATAAGCCATAATCCGCTAAATCCAATTACTGCTCCTTTAAGCTTACTACACTTAGGTTATGGCGTTTTAAACACACCTGGTCCTGGTGTCCCACCAACACCTTTGACTTTTGGTTGGCGTCCTTGGATGGACGTTGGAATGTTTGTGGCATCAAACCAATCAGATTATGTGTACTTAGGTTTGAAAAATGAAACTGGTAATACAGTAAGTAATAGACAAGATGCAGTTTTAGCTTGGGGTGATGATCCTAGTGGTACAAATGGACCTGATAATTTGAGATTTATTTTCACTTCTCCAACAACTGCAACCCAATCACCAGCAAATACTCCAAATGGTTTAGAGATTTCACGTATGGTTCCAAATTTGGCAACAACACTTACCGCTCCGAATTATGGTATGATGGGAATTGGAGATTTTTCACCGACAGGACCAAATACAGCTATTGCTAATCAAGTAAATGCAAAATTAGATATTGATGGGGATTTGAGAATTAGAACCGTAACACCAGATAATAACTTGACGCAAGTTTTAGTAATTGATCCGTTAGATAAAAACAGAGTACATTATAGAAATATTCCAAATGTAATTGGATCAGGACAAGGTTTTTTTGATTGTACTAATACAACAATAGCTCCAAATCTAACATCTGATTCAAAAATAAATTTGAATGATCATAATTTGTATTTTGAAAACAATAATACTTTAAACAAAAACCATGTTGGTATTGGTTATAGTTGTATAAATACTTTCATACCCGGAAAATTAAGTGTTTTACAAATTCATCCCTCGGCAGTAAATACCAATACTATAGCCATTTCAGGAATCAATAGTGATATTTCTACTGCTCCGCCGTCAACAAATATTTTGCATGTTGGTGTTGAAGGTATTTCAAATGGAGTTCAAAATCCAGTTAAAGTAATAAATATTGGCGGTAATTTTTCTGCAATCAATTCTAGAGATACAAGAGGAATTGTTGTTGAAATACCAGCAAGTCAAAACAATACCTTATCTGCAATAGGTGGCGAATTTAAGGTTTCCGCAAGTACCCAAAATAATTATGGTGTTAATGCATTATGTTATGGTTTACCTAATAATATTTCAAATTTTAACAACACTGCTGTAAAAGGGGTTGCTATCAATTCAAATTTTTCTAATACTGGCGGATATTTTGAAGCTAATTCTTCTTTTAATACAATTTCAAATTCTATTGGTATAAACACTTTAGCAACAGGGTCATCAAGAAATAATTTAGCAGGAGTTTTCGAAGTAAATGCAGCGACAGGTACCACAAACATAGCAGTAGTTGGAAGAACAATTACTTCTTTAACACCAACAATTCCAAGTGTTGTGAAAATTGGAATTTATGGAAACTCAATTCCAATACTTGATAGTTATGCAGGTTTTTTTGACGGTAATGTTTGGATAAATGGTCCGGCAACTTCAACTGGTTTTGCTGTTACAACATCTGACCAAAACTTTAAAACGGATGTTCATTTAATTACAAATGCTGATTCAATTTTAAGCCAATTACAACCTAAAACTTTTTATTTCGACACCTTAAATCCTTATGGTTTTAATTTTAGTAATCAATTACAATATGGTTTATTGGCACAAGAGGTAGAATTAATTTTACCTGAACTGGTTACAAATCAATTTAAACCAGCAACTGTTGACTCAACAGGTACAGTAATTACTCAAGGTGTTGATTACAAAGCTTTAAATTATGATGCTTTTATCTCCATTTTAATAAGTGGTCACAAAGAACAAAAAGAAAAAATTGATAGCTTACAAAATGGAATTGACAACAGAGATTCTCTAATAAACAATTTAAATGACCGTTTAACACAACTTGAATCTTGCTTATCTGTTATTTTACCGCTCTTGTGTCAAATTAGTAATTCTGCTATTCAGCCAACACAAGAGGCTTTCCAAGAACAATTAAAAAATGAAATTAATGTGCAGTTATCAAACAAAAACACAATAATTTTAAATCAAAATGTTCCTAATCCTTTTGCTGAACAAACGCAGATTTCTTTCTCTATTCCTGAGACTGTGAAAAAAGCACAAATCCACTTCTATGATGCAAACGGAAAATTGATAAATTCTGTTGAAGTCCAAGAAAGAGGTTTAGGGCAATTGAACGTTTTTGCAAATGATTTAAGCACAGGAGTTTACACCTACTCACTTGTTACTGACGGTCAAATTATTGCAACTAAAAAAATGATGAAACAGTAGATAAAATTTTAAATTTTTAAATCCCCAAGTGTTAGTGCAGTTGGGGATTATTTTTAGCTATTTAACAAGTTTAAGTAGCTATCATGATATTATTGAAAAGTATAAGTTAATTATGATTCATTCGGCATCAACTCTTTTAATTATAACTTCAATTATCCTTAGTTTTACAACGAAACTAAAATCATCAAATGAAAATTGAAAAGAACAAAAATCAACTTGTTAAAATCGTTTCACTTTGGTTAAAAGCAGCCAACTAATTTTACTCCTATTCTCGTATTTTATCGTTTTAGAAATAACTTTCGCAATCAACATTTAGCGACTGAAAACTTAAAAACCAATATATCGTTTGAAATCAATAATTTTGAAGGCTTAAATTTTAACATGCGCGCACTTTATTTTAAAGAAATAAATAGCTTTTTGAGTTCAATCATTGGCTATGTTTTTATTGTTATCTACCTGATTGCCTCAGGTTTATTTCATTGGATTTTATCCTACAACACCAATCTTTTGGAAGGAGCAGAATCGGATATGATTCCATTTTTCAACCTTTCTCCGGTGATTTTTTTGGTGCTAATCCCAGCGATCACAATGCGTTCAATCGCTGAAGAAAGACGAACTGGTACCATAGAATTATTGTTAACGCGTCCAATTTCTGATTTAGGAATGATTCTCGCTAAATATTTCGCAGGGGTGACTTTGCTAATTATCGCAATTATTCCGACAATCGTTTATTACATTACAATGTATAACCTTGGAAAACCTGTTGGTATCATTGACAGTGGAGCAACTTTCACTTCTTACATTGGATTGATTTTATTAGGCGCTGTATTTGTTGCAATCGGTATTTTCGCTTCTTCACTCACGAGTAGCCAAATTGTTGCGTTTATACTAGCGATGTTTATGTGTTGGTTTTTTTACGACGGCTTTAATTTACTTGGAAACTTTAGTCAAATTGGTTCTTTAGACACCATTATTCAGAATTTTGGAATTGCAAAACATTACGATTCGATTAAAAAAGGAGTCATTAATTCAGGTGATATTCTTTATTTTATTTCTGTGATTGTTGTGTTTATTAGTGCTTCATTGACTGTTGTTAAAACCTTAAAAAAATAAGTGATGTTAAGAAATTCAAAGCTATTCAAAGGTTTATATAATTGGACTTTGTTGATTATCATAGTGGTTGCAGCTGTTTTAATAAATACCATTGGCTCGTATCTTTATTTCAGATTGGATATGACCAAAGATCAGCGATATTCGTTGGCTGAAGGAACTGAGAAATTCCTTAACGACAAATCTAAATTTGAAAGTAGAATCAGTATTCAAGTTTATTTGGAAGGAAATTTACCCGCTGAAATACAGAATTTTCAAAATTCATTAAAGGATAAATTAAACGATTTCAAATCCATTGCTGGAAATAGAATTGAATTTAATTTTATCAATCCGCAAAATGGTTCTAAAGAAGATCAACAAGAACTTTTTATTCAATTGTACGACCAAGCACGCGGAATTTTGCCACTTGAAATCATTTACAAAAAAGATGGAGAACAACGCCAAATGATGCTTTGGCCAGGTGCGAAAATGTCTTACTCAGTGAATGGAATTGTGAAAGAACAAGTAGTGCAGTTTCTTCCTGGATCTAAGCCAGGTCGTCCTTACCAATTGGAAGGAATGACAGATATAATTGAAAATGCACTGAATAATTTGGAATATAACCTCGTTTCCAATATGCGTAAATTGGTTCAAAAAGAGAAACAACGTATCGCATTTTTGCAAGGACACGGCGAATTAAATCCGAATCAAACACTTCGAGCTCGTTCGTTACTTGCACCTTATTATGCGCTTACTGATGTTCGGTTGAATGACTCTATTGCTGCTTTGGCAGATGTAGATGGATTAATCATTGCAGATCCGCAAGCTCCTTTTTCAAACAAGGATTTATACCTCATCGATCAATTTGTGATGCGTGGTGGAAAGCTGATGTGTTTTATGAATACGTTATACTTGAATGAGGATTCTTTGATGGCTAGAGGGGTTACCCACACAATGCGCAAAAATCTGAAGTTAGAAAATATGCTTTTCGATTATGGATTAAAGGTAAACGAGAATTATGTGTTGGATGTCAATTGTGCGCCGAAAGTCATTCCTTATTCTGATCAAACATTTATTCCTTGGTTTTTTCACGTGCTTGCTACACCGACAATTCACCCAATGACCAAAAACATTGAGCCAGTTTCCTTGAAATTCACCAATGAAATTCAATTTATCAAGCAAGAAAAAGTAGCTTTAACTCCAATTTTAACCTCGTCAACAAACGCTAATAAAACTGGTTTAGCGCCTTTGGTAAGTTTGTCTTTGCCGCTTTCTGATGGAAACAATCCTGAGTTAGTTGCGAATCCAACTGATGAAATCAATAAGATTTGTATCGCAGGTTTGGCTGAAGGTTTCTTTAAATCACATTTTCAAAATCGTTTAGTGGGAGAGTTTGCCAACAATCCAAATGCAAAATACAAAGCAAAAAGCACCAATGAAGGAAAAGTATTAGTGGTTGGAAATGGACGTTTTATTGCTAATCGTTATGACTCAATTCCTAATCCAAAAGGCAATGGTTATTTATACCGTCCAAATCAAATCAACGATATGAAAATGGAACCAGAATTGGCTGAAAGAAATGTGCCGCTTTACTTTGGTAACCAAGAATTTTTTCAAAACGTCGTTGACTACATGATGGGGGACAATTCAGTTTTAGACGTTAGAAGTCGCCAAATTGACATCAAAGAAATTGACAAGGAAAAAATCAAAACATTCGCTGGATTCTATAAAATGATTAACCTGCTGCTTCCAATTGGAATTGTATTGTTAATGGCATTTGCATTGAATTTCCTAAGAAAAAGAAAGTACGCTCAATAAATAAAAGCATTAATGAAGAAAATAATCATACTTATCCTTGCTTTAGCAGGACTTACAACCTTAGGTTGGTACGCGAAAAAACTAATTTCTGGCGATGGTCATTCCGATTCAGAATTGATTGAATTTGCAGTAAAAGACACTAATAAAGTTGACCGAATCATCATTTCAGACGCTTTTTCGAATCGCTTTGAAATTATGCGCAAAGGAAAAGAATGGACGGATTCAAAAGGTGGATGTATAACACAATCAAGTGTTTCGTTGATACTAGATGCCTTTGCAAAAATCACTTTAAAAGGATATTTACCCGAAAAATCACAACAGAAATTTGTTGATTTAATGTCCACGAGTTTCACGAAAGTAGAGATTTTTGAAGAAGGCGAATGGACAAAAACGTGGTACATAGGTCCAGCGGCGCAAGATCATTTAGGGCAAATTATGTTATTAGAAACAGCTGCCGATGGTAAAAGTGATTTCCCTGTAATGATGAGTATTTCAGGAATGTACGGTGTGATTGAACCGCGCTTTTTTGCTGACCCGCGTAAATGGATTTGCACCAATATTTTCAGTCTTGACATGGATGAAATTGCTACCGTTGATGTGAAATTTCCAAAGGAAAAACACAGGAACTTCAACATTCAACAAGTTGGCAGTAGAATTAAAGTAACCCAAAATGGTAAGAAATTAAGTGCGATTGATACTTCTAATGTATTTAGATATTTACAAAGCTATCGCAAAATACATTTTGATAATGCCAACTATGAATTGAAAGCAAATCAAGTAGATAGTATGAAAAAAACAACTCCTTTTTGTGTTTTAACGTTGAAAGAAACAAAGGGGAAAGTACATAAATTACGCATGTTTAGAATCCCAACTGAAGAACCGCAACGCAATGAATTTGGAGAACTCGTCAACATGGACATGAACAAGTTTTGGTGTCAGTTGCCAAGTGGTGAATTAGTTAAATGTCAATATTTCACATTTAATCCATTAATTTTAGGGCACGTTTATTTTCCAGCTATGGAGGAATCATTTCCTAAAGCCAAGTAACAAATGAAGCATTGGTTAGTATTATTTTTATTTTCAACATTGCTATTTTTTCAAGCAACAGCGAAAAAAGAAATAAATATTCTATTCATTGGAAACAGCTATACTTACCGTAATCACATGCCAAAAATCTTTGAAAAATTGGCAAAACTAAATGGAAAGTCGTTGAAAGTTTACTCTAATACAAAAGGAATGACTTCCTTTTACAGACATTCAAAAAGACAGAATTTATACAAAGCAATTGCTTGGAAAAAATGGGATTACGTTATTTTACAAGGTTCTTCTCGTGACATGATTAAAGACTCAGTTACGTTTAAAACAAAAACGATCCCTGGGCTTGAGAAGATAATAGGCGCTGTAAAAGAAAACAATAAGGAAACGAAAATGCTCTTTTTTATGACTTGGGCCTACCAAAAAGGTTATGGTGAAAAAAGCTATTTCGAAATGACTAAAAATGTCAAAAGTGGTTATGAATTCTTGAGTGACAATTACAAAATTCCAGTTGTACCTGTTGGTTTAGCTTGGAAAGAAGTGCGAGTGGCAGAAAAGAAAAGCAAATTGTATCATCGCGATGGAGCTCACCCAAGTTTACAAGGTTCTTACTTAGTTGCATCTTGTTTTTATGTCTCGATTTTCAAAGAACGCATTAGAAAACACTTGAATTTGTTTGATAAATCCATTCAACGAAAAATTGGCAAAACTTCTTTTGCCACTGTTAAAAGCTATAAATATTCTCCTTTGAATTTTGAAAAACAAAATTTGTTGGTGAATTGAAATTTTGTTACACCTAATCTGCACAAAAATCAAAAGAGGGTACTTCGACATTTACCAAATAATTAAAAAGAATCAATTTTCATTTTAAGTCAGATTCCTTAACTTTGTTTCAAATCAATTGAATTATGCAAACGATAACACTAAGAATCAACGAAAATTCGAAAATGGGAAAAGTTATCCTTGACTTGATAAAAATCACTGCTGCAGATAAAAAAGGTGTGGAAGTAGTTCGAACGTTTAACGCTGAAACAATCAAAGCAATTGAAGATGTTGAAGCGGGAAGAACTTTTAAAGTAAAAAACACCAAAGACTTATTCAAAGAATTAGGATTATGAGCTATGACATTGAATATACTGGAAAAATCAAAAAAGACATCAAACTAGCCAAAAAAAGAGGTTTAGATTTTAGTTTATTCAAAGAAGTTGTCATACAACTTGAAGCAACAGGTAAGCTACCACCTAAATTCAAACCGCATATTCTTAAAGGAAATTACAAAGGTCTTTGGGAATGTCACATTCAACCTGACTGGCTTTTGATTTGGAAACAAGATGAAGAAATAAAATTAATCTCTCTCACGAGAACGGGCAGTCATTCAGATTTGTTTTAAAAACTAAATTCACTTCCATTTAAAAATTAAACATTTCTTTTGTGGAATGATTCTTGAAATTACACCACAAAATCGATAGAAATGGAATTGAAATTTGAAAATGTTATACCAAAACCTTTCGCTAATTTAACCTTCGATTCCACCAGTTTTTGGGGAAATTCTTGGATACTATCAAAAGGTGAACGCGTACTTTTAAATGCATCGAGTGGAAAAGGAAAAACAACTTTTACTCATTTCACTTATGGATTACGCTCAGATTTCAAAGGAACTATTTCATTTGATAATCAATCTATAAAGGATTTCTCAATTGAAAAATGGACCGAAATTCGTCAGCGAAAATTGGCTGTCGTTTTTCAAGATTTACAACTTTTCTCACAACTTTCTGTCGAAGATAATCTTCAATTAAAGGCATCATTAACTGGAAATTTCGACAGCGAAAAAGCGAAATATTATGTTGATTTTGTAGGCTTAGCAGACAAATGGAATCAAAAATGCGCCATTCTTTCAATGGGACAATTGCAACGCGTGGCAATCATTCGAGCACTTTTACAACCTTTTGAGTGGATTATTTTAGACGAACCATTCTCCCATTTAGATATTGAAAATGCTACAAAATGTATGCAATTAATCAATGAAAGATGTGATGAATTAAAGGCAGGATTTATCTTAACAACTTTAAATTCAACCGACGCCGTTTCATTTAACAGAGAAATAAAACTTTAAGAAATGATCCGTAAACTATTATTCAACCATCAAGATAAAAAGCAATTGTATATTGCGCTGCTTGGCGGTTTTATTGGTATTACTTTTCTGGTTACATCTTTT
>CAZDKE010000036.1:0-27901 GCA_964506255.1 uncultured Lishizhenia sp.
CAAGAATTTGAAAGACCACCTTCAGCAGAAGAATTAGCGGAAGCGCTAGAAGTTCCTGAAGACAAAATTAAAGAAAGTTTAAACGTTTCAGGACGTCACGTATCAATGGATGCACCGCTTACAACAAATGAAGACGGTGGTACATTGATGGATGTAATGGCAAACAACGATGCACCAAAAACAGACCACGCTTTAATGGCTGAGTCATTACAAAAAGAAATCGAACGTTCTTTGAGTACTTTGACCGATAAAGAAAGAGAAATCATTCGTTTATTTTTCGGTATCGGAATGAACCACGGTTTAACGTTGGAAGAAATTGGTGCTAAATTTAATTTGACACGTGAGCGCGTTCGTCAAATTAAAGAAAAGGCTATCAGAAGGCTTCGACATACATCGAGAAACAAATTACTAAAATCCTACCTAGGATAACATTATTAAAAAAAGGCTATCAGTTCTGCAACTGATAGCCTTTTTTGCTTTATACATTCGCAATCAATTAATCAATCAAATAAGCATGGAAACAGTAGTTGGCTATGAAAAAGAGCTCAAATCTCACATTGAGCGTGAAAGAGCAGCAGTAAAACTGCAAAGTAAAGTTGGAGCTTTGCTCTACGATAAAGGAATCGAATTGGTTCTTTTCAGAAATCACTTAACTGATGTAACAATTTCAGAAATTTTAAACTTGCACGAATATGCAGGTAAAGTAGTTAATCGTCCAATTGACGTATTCACCACAAGTGAATTAGCAGAATTGATTCTTGCAATGGAAATTACTTCAGCTAAATTGGATATTGGAAAATTAGCAAGTGAATGGTTGACAGAAGGTTCAAACTTCGAATCAAAACAAGCTTTCTTAAATGCAAAAATTGGAAATCTATCTTCAGCTAATGGTCAAGAAATTGAACCAAGAGACGTTGTTTTATACGGTTTTGGTCGTATCGGTCGTTTAGCAGCTCGTGAGTTAATCAAACAAGCTGGTAAAGGTCAACAATTACGTTTACGTGCAATCGTAACTCGTGGTTCATCAGATGCCGACATCGTAAAAAGAGCTTCTTTGTTACGTAACGACTCTGTTCATGGTGCATTCAAAGGTTCTGTAATTGAAGATTTAGAAAATAAAGCATTAATTATCAATGGTCAAATTGTAAAAATGATTGACGCTTCGAATCCAGAAGATATCGATTACACACAATACGGAATCAATAATGCTTTAATCATTGACAATACTGGAGTTTTCACAAATCGTGAAGCTTTGTCAAGACATTTAAAAGCAAAAGGAGCTGGAAAAGTATTGTTAACTGCACCTGGAAAAGAAATTCCAAATGTGGTTTATGGTATCAATCAAGGAACTTTAGATGTTGAAAATGAAACCATTTATTCAGCTGCTTCTTGTACAACGAATGCCATCTCCCCTATTTTGAAAGTAATCAATGATAAATATGGAGTTGTTAAAGGTCATATTGAAACAGTTCATGCTTACACCAATGACCAAAACTTGTTGGATAACATGCACAAAAAACCAAGACGTGGACGTTCAGCGGCAGTGAATATGGTTATAACTTCAACAGGTGCTGGAAATGCAGTAACGAAAGTGATTCCAGAATTGAAAGATAAATTAACTGCAAACGCTGTTCGTGTACCAACCCCAAATGGTTCTTTGGCAATTTTAAGTCTTGAATTGGCAAGCACAACTTCAATAGAAGAGGTAAATGCTTTGATTAAAGATGCTGCATTGAATGGCGAATTGGTAAATCAAATCTATTATTCTTTTGACCCAGAGTTAGTTTCAAGTGACATTATCGGAAATACTTGTTGTTCAGTTTTCGATTCTAACGCTTCTATCGTTTCAAAAGATGGTAAAAATGTCGTTTTATATGCTTGGTATGATAATGAGTTTGGTTACACTAAACAAGTTATTCGTTTAGCGAAATACGTTTCTAAAGTTAGAAGAGCGATTTATTATTAATCGAAATTCAAAACATAATATAAAGGCTCTCAAAAGGAGCCTTTTTTTATTTACAAAACTTAATTTTCTATTTGTTAATCAAAAAGAAATCTAAAATTCTAAACCAAAGTTGATTATTCATATCTAGCCCTCAATAATTTTCTAAATTCGTAAAAAATTAAAACTATGTTTTCAAACGAATTTCAAGCCATAATAGAAAGAAGAAGATCTAATCGTCATTTTGACCCAAACGTACCTGTTCCAAAAGAAGTTATACAACGAAGTTTGGAACGCGCAATTTTGTCTCCAAATAGTAGCAATATGCAATTATGGGAATTTTATTGGATTCAATCTGAAGATGAATTGAAGAAATTTGTTCCACTTTGTTTAAGTCAATCGGCTGCGAAAACGGCTCAACAAATGGTGGTTTTTGTAACTCGTCAAGACAAATGGAAAGAACATGCGAAATGGAATTATGAAAAAATCAAAGGTCAAATTAAAGGTGAGCCATCTAAGCTTGAAAAAGGTGGTTTAGATTATTATGGCAAACTAATGCGCCTCGTTTATGGCAATGATCCTTTTGGGATTTTAACTTTAGTAAGAAGAAGCATTTGCTTTTTTATGGGATTACGTAAACCATTCATGCGCATGGGAGGAAAAGCTGACCAACGTGTAAGTGTCCATAAATCATGTGCTTTGGCTGCTCAAACATTTATGTTATCGATTGCAGCTGAAGGTTTTGAATCTTGCCCAATGGAAGGCTTTGATAAATTAAGAGTTAGAAAAGCACTGAATTTACCTCGTGGTGCCGAGATCAATATGATTATATCTGTCGGTAAAGGAACAGAAGCAGGGATTTGGGGAGAACGCTTTAGAATTCCTTATAAGGAAGTGGTTTTTGTGAAGTGATTGAAAGATTTTAAACAAAAGAAAGCTACTCAGTTTCCCAAGTAGCTTTCTTTATAATTGTGAACTTACGTTTATTCTTTGAAGTCTTTCAAGTCAATTTTTCCGTTCACTTCCAATTTTGAAACTTTTCCTGCAAGACTCATTTGTCCTACTGTTAATGAAATTGAATGTGGGAACATAATTCCAGAAACGTCTTTGTAATCTCCAAGCGTTGTAGAAGTTTCAACTGTTTCTTCTCCATTTTTAGTAATTGCAACTGAACGTTCTTTCAAGAAAGTTGTCGTGTTGTAATAGTCAAATGATTGTGATTCTTTATCAGTGATTTTGATAACGTAAAAATCTTTACCATCCACATTTTCAATTCCTGTCAATTCATAGTTTGTGCCATTTGTAGCATAACCCATTTCAGGAAATAAACCACTTGATTTTCTTTTTGATTCCAATTCGTCAGCAGTTAACTCTTTTTTACCCGTTTGCATGTTGTAAGTAAAACCTGTTTTTCCATCATAATACGATTTTTGAAAAACCATTCCTTGACCTTCCATTTTTTGAGCCTCAGTAACAGATGCAATCCAATAATCAGTCATTTTTAAAGGAATCGGAATAGCCGCAGAAGTCATATCTATAACACGTTCATAAGATTTGATTTTCTTCAATTTTTTCGTCAACTCTTTTTGATTTTTAGTTTGAGTAACAGTGTAAATGTATCTTTCAATCACTTGCTCTTTTGGAATATCAGCTTTTTTCACTTCTTTCACTTCATTTCCAAAAGCATCCAACAATTCGATTTTTCCATCCGCATCAAACTTTTTCAAGTTCTCAATAATTTCTTCGTTTCCAACAACGATAATGTTACAGTTTTTAGAAGTAAAATATTGTTGTGCCATTGTTAAAACATCTTCTTTAGAAACTGCTTCTAATTTTTGTAAATACGTTTGGTAATAATCATTTGGTAAACCATATTTTTTGATGTTCAAAGCAAAACGTGCAATCGTGGATGGTCTTTCCAATGAACGTGCAAAATTTCCAGCCATTGCTGATTTCGTCAAATTCAATTCTTCATCAGTTACTAATTCATTTGTGATTTTTTCAAACTCTTTTAAGATTTGAGTAATCGCTGAATCTGTTACTGCATTTCTGAAGTTACCACCTGCTGACATCCAAGAACCATCTTCTGTAACATTCATAGATGAATAACAACCATATGTATAAGCTTTGTCTTCACGTAAGTTTTGCATCAAACGTGTACCAAAACCTCCTCCACCAAGAATTCCATTTAAAACGTTCAAAGCCAACTGATTTTTGTCGCCTGTTCTCATTTTCACTGGAAAAGTAACATAAACAACCGATTGAACAGCTCCTGGTTTTTTAACGAAAATCACACGGTTTCCTTTAGAGAAATTTCCATCATTTGTAGGATTTGTGTAACGTGGACCACCATTCCAAGAAGCGAAGTATTTATTAACCATAGCTTCAGTTTCAGCTCTAGTGATGTCTCCTACAACAACTAAATAGCTTCCATTTGGAGTGAAATTAGCTTTGTAGAAATTCATTACATCTTCGCGTTTGATTGCGTTCAATGTTGCTTCTGTCATTACTTCACCATAAGGATGATTTGGGAAGTTTACTTTTACAGTTGCATTTTGTGCCATTGATCCAGCGTCCGATTTTGTGGACATCAAACCTGATTCATTTTGTTTTTTGATACGCTCAAATTCTGATTCAGGGAAATTTGCGTTCAATAATACATCTGACATCAATGTCAAACCTTTGTCTATGTGTTTTTTCAAACAAGATAAAGAGATTGAAGATTTATCAGCACTTAAATTTGCTCCAATGTAATCGATTTCTTTATCAAGAAGGTCTTTTGAACGATTTGCTGTTCCAGACATAATTAAAGAACCTGCCATATCTGCTAAACCAGCTTTATCACCTTCAATTCGAGGCGAAGAACCCATACTTAATTCAAAGGTTACGCGTGGTAATTTATGGTCTTCAGATAAAATAACAGTGATGCCATTGGCAGTTGTAAAAATCTGAGAGTCGTTAATATTAATTTTCTTTGCTTGTGCAGGAGCTGGTTTCTGCGAACGATCCACTTGTGCGGAAAGTAATCCAGAACTAAGCAACAAACCTGCTATGATGATACTTTTCATTTTCATTGGGTTTTATTTTTCTTTTGGTAAATAGTTAAGAATTACGCGTGCATCTTGAGTCAAGTATTTTTTTGCTACTCGTTGAATATCTTCACGAGTTACTTTCGAATAATTTTCAAGCATTTTATTGGTGCGGTCTGCTGAACCATAATACACATAATTATCAGCCAAATTTTCAGCTATTCCAGCAACAGAAGCATTTGCAGTTACTAAATCATTCTCGATTTTGTTTCTTACTTTTTGAAATTCTTCTTCTGAAATTAATTCATTTTTAATCAATTCAATTTGTGTGTCAAACTCAGCTTGAATTTCATCACACGTTTTGCCGCTTGCTCCAATCGCTGCGAAAATACCAATACCAGCATCTTCTAATCCGTAATAGAAAGAGAAAGCAAATGTTGCTAGTTCTTTTTTCTCAACAACTGCTTTGTTCAAACGAGAACTACTTCCACCTGAAAGAACTTCGTTTAACATTTCTAATGCGTAACTGTCAGCGCTCGTTTGCTCTGGGAATTTGTAACCCATAAATAATGCTGGCAACTGAATGTTATCATAAATGATATCTTTCGTTACACCTTTAAGAGCAGTTTGGTCTTTTTGTGTTCTTTTAATTTCGATTTTTTTCGCTGCGTATGTAGCAATTAACTTTTTCGCTGCAGGATCTTTCGAATTCATAAAGTCTTTAGCGTCAAATTTAGCTTTAGCAACTCCGTATTTTTTCTCGAAATCAGCATCATTTTGCGCGATAAAATCTCTGTAAAGATTGATTGCTTGACCAGTTGGAATTGTACCAAAATACTTATCAATCCATTTTTTAGTTTGATCGATATCAATATCTCCAGCAATTGAAAGCGTTGCATTGGAAGGTACGTAATAGTCTTTGTAGAAATTAACGTAATCTTCTTCTTGCGCTGCATCTAAATGTTCCATACTTCCGATTGGCGCCCAATTGTAAGGATGTGTAGTAAACACACGTTTAAACATTTCAGTAAAGAATGAACCATAAGGTTGGTTGTCAACACGTTGTCTTTTCTCTTCTTTTACAACGCTTCTTTGTGTTTCGATTCCTTTGATGTCCACTTTTGCGTGTAACATACGTTCGCTTTCCAACCACAAACCTAATTCCAATTGATTAGAAGGTAATAATTCGTAGTAGAAAGTTCTATCTTGAGAGGTATTTGCATTCAAGGCTCCACCATTTTTCTCCACTAATTGGCTGTATTCACCACGACCAATATTTTCTGAACCTTCGAATAACAAATGCTCAAAAAAGTGTGCAAATCCCGTTCTTTCTGGAATTTCATTTTTCGAACCAACGTGATACAACACAGATACAGCAACGATTGGCGTTGAAGGTTCTTGGTGTAAAATTACGTGAATACCATTCGGAAGGTCATACTCCTTGTATTCAATCTTTTTTTGGGAAAATACTGCCAATCCTGTGGAAAGTAGCAAACCCGTTAAAACTATTTTCTTCATTCTATAAAATTAGGAATGTTAAAATTAGTTTAGATTTTCAAATAACTTTTAAAAAAGTGACGTTTGGTTGAAAACATAATTCAATGGGTGATTTTGCTTTTTGGTCTAAATTTTGGTTAATTTTGAAATAATGAAAAAAATCAGTGCTTTTCTTCTAATGCTGTTTAGCATTTCTCAACTTATATCGCAAGTTGCTCCAACAAAAGATTTCAATAATTTTTTTGTTTCTTTTCAAGACGGTTTTTTTCGACAAATTGAAATTCAACCAATTATAAGTTATAAAGCTGGTGACGAATTAGTTGCCTACATTGACACACGAGGAAATCTTCGTCTTTGGGATGGTGTCGAACGAAAAGATGTTACCGCTTTGAATGTACAATACGAAGTGTCAGATCATTTACTTGCTTTCAAAATTGCTGGAGCTTTAAAAATGTGGGACGCTGGAAAATTCCAAACTTTAACTACGTTTGCAAAAGATTTCGCTGTGAAAGACAGTATTATCGTTTATCAAGATTCAAGATACAACTCTTTAAGCGTTTATTGGAACAAACAAATTTTCCCAGTTTTAACTTATTTCAGTGAATTTGCAATGCCAACTACTATTGGTGAAAACATTGCAATTTTTAAAGATAATAGCAACACGTACCACGCATTTTGGAACGGGAAAACATATGAAATCGGAACTTTCAATGAAGAAATTATGAATTTTGACATTGGAACAGATGTTTTTTGTTACAAAGACCCTTATTCTCAAACGTTTATAGCTTTTGATAAAGGTGAGTTTTTAGAAATTGAATCCTTACCAATTAAAAAATATAAATCAGGACGAGGTTTTATCATTTACGAAGATTTAAATGGCAACCTATGGCATTACGGAAACCAAGAGAAAAAGCAACTTTCTAACTTCTCTACAACTTTTTGGGACGTGAAAGATGATATGACAATTTGGGCTGAAAACAGTTATTTATTTTCATATTCAAACGGTCAAAAACAAGACGTTGCAACCTATATTCCAACTAGTTACTTAATAAAAAATAATGTTTTTGCCTTTAAAAACTTAATGGGTGGCGTGAGTGCTGTGGTAAATAATAAATTGGAAGAAATCACAAATATGCCTGATTCAGAATTTGAGATTTATGGCAATAAAGTGCTTGTTAGATTAGTAAATAAATCATGTATCGTTCTAAGTGAAGGAAAAAAATACAACAATTAATTTATGAGGTTTTTGCGTTTTATTTTTGTTGTTGTAATCGTATTGAATGTACAATCATTATTCGCTCAAGTTCCAGCGTTTGATAAATTGGAAATGCTTTATGACCAACAACATTACGGAATCGTTTACCGCAGAGCCAATCGACTTTTAGACAATCCAGAATACGATTTTTCTCAAATTCCTAAGTATTACAAAGCCATCAGTTCGCTTCAATTAGCGCAAGATCCATTTTGGAATTCACGTCACAAAAACGCAATTGATGAATCGTTTGATTTGTTGTCTAAAGTGAAATCTTCAGCCAAAGGAAAATTGATCTTTGAGGCACATTACAATGAGTTATCCTCTTTGAGAACTGATTTAGAAAGTTGGGTTTCCGACTTAAAACGCCAAGGAAAACAAGAAGATGCTAACTCATTAGCGAATAAAATCGCAAGTTTATTTGAAGGAATCAATGTGTTGGAAGACACAAAAGCTCCTGAAATAAAGTACGATGCCTCTGCAAAAGTTGCACTAAAAGAACGTATCGAAATCATTGATTTTGCAAAGAAGCAATTAGGTGTTCCTTACGTTTCTGCAGGTGACAATCCTTCTGGATTTGATTGTAGTGGTTTTACAACGTATGTAATGAACAATGCGGGAGTAAAATTGCCACGTAGAGCGAAGGACCAATATGAAGCTGCGCAAAAAATCAAAGAAAGAGACGCGCAAATTGGGGATTTAGTTTTCTTCTCTAATGGAACCGAAATTTCACATGTTGGCATCATCATTAGCGAGCTTGGAAAACCAAAAACGATGATTCACGCAAGTTCTTCCAAAGGAATTTCTATCGTTGAAATCGATTCTTCCAATTACTGGAAACCTAGAGTTGCTGGTTATGGAAGGTTTGTTCCGTGATAATTCTTGACTTTTGATGCTTGATTTTTGATAGGAATTTCAGTATCAAAGGAAATCTTTTAAAAATTTTTATTAATAGAGAAATTATAATTTGAAGGATTTAAATTCCAACTTTACCACACTTCCACCTAAAAATTTACGTTTCTATAAAAAACATTACTATGAATCGCTATTTCTTTGGATTACTCACCATTACTTCCCTCCTATTCGCTGCCTGTGAAAAGGATGAGAGAGAAACTCCTGCTTGTATTTGGAATAAAATCACAGCTTTCGACACAACTTATAACTGCGAAGAAGCCAAGGTTGACAAATATACTTTTCAAGGGGAAACGGTTTATGTTTTTGACCCAGGCGTGTGTAGTCAAGCAGATATGGCTTCCGAAGTTTTGAATCAAGATTGCGAATCGATTGGCTTTCTTGGAGGATTGATCGGAAACCAAACCATTAACGGTGAGAATTTCTCTAACGCTCATTTCGAAGAAACTATTTGGACAAAGTAATTTTTTGGTCGATTTTTTTTTGCTAATCTTTTTTTGAATAGAAGATTAGCAATTATATTCCTTTAATCTAAAGGATCATGGTACAAGCTTAATTCAATATTTCTAACGAATAAAATCCTTAAAATGGTTCATTCAATTTTAAAAACACAATATCTGAATAATTACAGTTTTTACTTTTGATAACAATCTTAAATAGACATGCGACTCAAACTTTTCAGTTGTGTTTATTCTATATTCTAGAAAAATCAACTTAACTTAAGTTAATGAAATTCATAATAAGAAAAGTTTATATTTACTTAACTAAACAGTTTCGTATTTTTGCGGTTTTATAATGAATATGAAATTACTACTCCCTATACTTTTTTTAATTACAAGTTTTGTCGTTTTATCTCAAAAAACTGCTCCTCCAGGAGATGCAAGCATTTTTGGCAAAATCATCGATGAAAAAACTAACCAACCAATTGAATATGTCGCAATTCGACTTTTAAACGTAAAAGATTCTTCTGTTATAAGTGGCGTTTTTACAGATGTTGAAGGCAAATTTAATTTTGAAAATATTGCTTACAAAAAATACCTATTAAAGATATCATTGACAGGTTATCAAAGTAAAATCATTTCAAATATCTCTGTTTCAGGAACCGCAAAAATCTATAATGTTGGTACTGTGAAACTAGAAGCTGATAAGGCTTTACAACTTGAAGAAGTAAAAGTTACTGGTCAAATGGATGTTTTGAAATCCGGAATTGACAAAAAAGTATACAACGTTGCCGAGGATATTTCTGTGAGAGGTGGAACGGCAAATGATATTTTGAACCGTTTACCTTCCGTTGAAGTAGATCAAGATGGCCGTGTAATGCTTCGCGGAGAAGGAACAGTGACAATTCTGATTGATGGTCGTCCAAGTTCTCTTTCTGGCGGAAATGGTAAAACGCTGCTTGATGCTTTACCAGCTGGATCAATTGAGCGTATTGAAATTGTTACAAATCCTTCTGCAAAATACGACCCAGATGGAACTTCAGGTATTATCAATATCGTTTTGAAAAAGAATAAATTAAAAGGTTTTAACGGTGCAATTTCAACCAATCTTGGATCAGGAGACTTAACAGGAGGAAATGTTGCTGAGGGCAATGCATCTTTGAGTTATAGAAATTCATGGTTTAATGTTTATGGAACCTATAATGCCCGCTACCTCGACGGTTATAGAAATAATACTTCATACATTAAACAAACCTTTACAAATGGTTCTCAAAACATCGTTGATCAAAGCCGCACGGGTACTGATTTAAACGCAGGACATACTTTTCGTTTGGGGGCTGATTTCAATCTAAAAGCAAGAAATACTATCGGATTTTCAGGAACTGGAAACATTGGCGTTAGAGATCGAACTGGAGACTTATGGAATAATATCTATGACGAAAATTTAAATCGAACTCAACTTTGGCAACGAACTTCTTATGATCCTTCGCAACAACAAAACTTCGATTTTAATTTAAACTATAAATGGGATTTGAAAGACGAGCGTGGGAATCTAATTTTTGATGCCAATCAATCGATTGGAAAAGAAAAAATCCAAGGTTTTTATCAAAACAATTTCTACAACCCTACTGACTCAAGCACTGGAATTCAATCCTTTGAAAAACAACAATTGTTTAACGTTGAGAAAAATAACATTTCAACCCTGCAACTGGATTTCACTTATTTAATGCCAAAAATTAATGCAAGAATTGAAACGGGGGGAAAAGCAATTCTCCGCAATCAAAACGTAAATACATTTTCAGAGACTTTAGACAATTTTACAAATACCTATTATCAAGATACTTTGGCAAACTTTGATTATCAATACGATGAGCAAATTTTTGGAATCTATGGAATTTGGGGGCAGCAATTGGGTAAGTTCAAATACCAAGCTGGTTTGAGAGCAGAACAAGCGTATCAAATTCCTAACTTACTTTCCGATTCAATTCGCATTGTAAACGATTACTTTAAAGTATTTCCTTCTGCCCATATTCGTTATGCTTTCACTCCGAAATCTGAAATTAGCATCAGTTACAGTAAACGTATTACAAGAGCTTCTTCTGCTGATTTAAATCCTTTCACAAGCTATTCCGATCCATTTAACTTAAGAAGAGGAAATCCTTATTTGAATCCTGAATTTATTGATTCTTACGACTTAGCATATACATTTGAGTCAAAGAAATTTAATCTATCTGCAAGTTCCTATTTCAGAAGAAATACAGGTGTTATCACACGATTCAAAGAATTTTACGACAACAATACAAGTGCTGTTACCTTCCGAAACATTAGTGAAACGAACAGCCTAGGAAATGAATTGGTGCTGGTTTACAAACCAAATCCATCATGGAGAAATACACTTTCTTGGAATGGAAATTACATTTGGTACATCACAAACATGGCTGATTTACCAAACAGACAAGGGTTCAATATGAACATGAAGTTCAATACTTCTTATGAATTTTGGAAAAAAACAGCAACAGTTCAGTTAAGTGTAACTTACAACGGTCCAAGAGTAACTGTTCAAGGAATTGCACAACGCCAAGGCCCTATTGACATAGCTTTTGAGAAAAAATTCAAAGAAGGAAAATGGTCAGTTGGGGCGAGGGTTTCTGATATCTTCAACAAACAAGGATTTTTCATGGAAGTTGATAGAGAAAGTGTTTATCAAACCTCTGAATTCAAATGGCTTACGCGAAGAGTTTATGTTTCTGCGAGCTACAAATTTGGTAAAATAGAGATAAGTAATAAATCAAGATCATCAGGCGGTGATGGTGGTGGTGATATGTAATTCTTAATTCCACCCAAAAAAAAGACGTCCAAACTTAATTGAACGTCTCTTTAAATATTGAAAAGCTAATTACTTCACTCCAATTTGATCCTCTGTGCTTTGAGCAATTGCAGATTTTTCTAGTCTAAATTTTGAACCTTCCGTTTGAATTAAAACTGTTGTGTCAGCAACTTCCATAATTTTCCCATGAATTCCACCAATCGTTACAATTTTATCACCAACCTTTAGATTTTCTCTGAATTTCTTAAGCTCTTTTTGCTTTTTCATCTGAGGTCTTATCATAAAGAAATAGAATACTAGAACCATAAGTCCTAGCATCAATAAGCTTTGCATACCTTGTCCGCCCATAATTTTGATTTTTATTAATTGTTATTTTATTGTTGCTTTAATTTCTAAAACAGTAACATTTGGTTCTGTGTTAGTCATAATCGTTACTGATTTATTTACTCTGCTTGTCGTTAAATTATCTGTCTTAACTTGAGCAATGATTTCTCCTGTTTCTCCTGGTTGAATGGGTTCTGTTGGTTTGTCTGCTACCGTACAAGAGCATGAAGGACGTACCTCACCAAATACCAAAGGATAATCTCCTGTGTTTTTGATTTTAAATTTTGCGTTGATTACTTCGCCTTTGATTACTTTTCCAGCATTGTAAACTGGATTTAACTCCATAGTTGTTTTTTGTCCAACTTTAATGTTTTGCTCTTCTCCACAAGAAGTAAGCGCTGCAACTAATAGACTGAATAGGAATGTTTTTTTCATTTTTTTAGGGATATTATGACATTAGAATTTTAAGACTTTAAGATATTAGGACTTTAAGAAATTTAAATCAATTGATTTAGAGAATGAAAATTAATAATATGCAATTTGTAATTTTCCAATTTGCAATTCATTTTTTCATTCTTAATTCAAAAGCCCTCTTCCAATTTTTATTATTTTCTTTTCTTTCGTTAATTTTTCTATTGCTTTATCAAGAATTCCATTTACAAACAAATTACTTTTTGGTGTGCTGTAAAATTTAGAAATCTCAATGTATTCATTTAATGTAACTTTTGTTGGAATACTTGAACAAACTTGCAATTCGGTGATTCCCATTTTCAATAAGAACATATCCATTTTTGCAATTCGATCCAATTCCCAGTTTTGTGCTAATTCCATGATCAAAGCTTCGTTTTCTTTGTCCATTTCAATAGTTTTTCGCACAAGATTAACGATAAATTCTTTTTCATCGTCATCTTGCTTGTAAAGTGGTAAAACTGTAAACGCTTGTCCCTCTTTCGCTAATTTCATTGTTTTAAGTACCATTGAACAACATAAATCTATATCGTCTTGCCAAAAAATACTTTTCTCTTCAAAGAAGTTAATCAATAACTCCGAATTTGCTACTTCAATTTTAAATAACTGTAAAGCAAATGCTTTGTCTTCATCGAAACCTTCATTTCCATTTTTCATGAATTCAAAAAACGTTTCGCTTTCCATAATTTGGATATACATTTTACGAAACATCTCTTGCGACTCGACGCCCATCCAATTAACTTTTCGTTTCTCAGAAAGTTTACGTAATTCTGAACAATCTTCCAATTGCTGAATCAATGCGTTCTCAACAAACTTTAGATTTGGATTCAAATCCTCAGCTGTTGGTCGCATTTTGCGTTTGCGTTCTTCTATCTTGTTATTTGCAGCTGTTTTAACTTCTGGAAGCGTCAACAACAAATACAAATAGAGGTCATACATCTTTTCAACAGAATGTAGTAACTCATTTTGTGCTTTTAATACATCTTTTTCACCTGCCTGAAAAAAGGCATAAAGAATTTGTAGGACTTTAATCCTTAAATGTCGTCTGTTTAACATGTTTTGGTTTACATAGGTAATTTTACACGACCGATAGATTCGATTCGCTCCTCAGCCATTCTATTTGCAATTTGATAAGTAGGAATGTTTTCGTCTTTTGAACGCTTTACAATATTGAAAATAGTTGTGTAAATATCCTCCGCTTTTTGGTGAGCCCATTCAGCTGATAACCCTTGAACTTCTGAAAAACAATTGATTACACCTCCAGCATTCAACGTAAAATCAGGAGCATAAATAATTCCTTTTTTCATTACATCAACCCCGTGTTGTCCTTCAACTTTTAATTGATTATTTGCAGCACCTGCGATAATTGAACATTTCAAACGCTCTAAAGTATCGTCATTTACCGTTGCCCCTAGAGCACATGGAGCATAAATATCCATATCAACATCATAGATTTCATCTAAACCAACAACTTGAGCTCCGTATGTTTTAGAAACACGTACCAATGCATCTTGATTGATGTCTGTGATATAAACGTGAGCATTCTCTTGTGTTAAATGTTTCACTAAATATTCACCTACGTGACCAACACCTTGCACTGCGATTTTTTTACCTTCTAAGGAATCTGAGCCAAACTGATGTTTCGCACAAGCTTTCATTCCCATATATGTACCGTAAGCAGTTACAGGAGATGGATCACCACTTTTTCCTGGTAAACCTACAACATGATTCGTTTCCATACTTACCCAATTCATATCGATTGGAGAAACGCCAACATCTTCTGCAGTAATATATTTTCCAGCTAAACTGTTAACGAATTTTCCAAATCTTCTGAAAAGTGCTTCTGATTTAATTGCTTTTGCATCCCCAATAATTACAGCTTTTCCACCGCCAAGATTCAATCCTGAAATTGCGTTTTTATAAGTCATTCCTCGAGACAAACGCAACACATCATTTAAAGCTTCCATTTCGTTTTGGTAAGCCCAAATTCTCGTTCCGCCAAGCGCAGGACCTAAGATTGTATTGTGAACTGCGATGATTGCTTTTAAACCAGTTGCCTCGTCGTTGCAAAAAAGTATTTGCTCGTGACCCATGTTAGCCATTTGACCGATAACAGGATTTTCCGTTAATTCGGATGCGGAAAGGATTTTAATTTCAGACATGTTTTCTTTTTCGTTCGTTAACTTAAGATTTGAATGGTTACATTTGCAACTCAAATAATCGAGCGCAAAATTAGAAAATAATCGATGAAGTCACTGCAATACCTCAATAAATATTTTGTCAAATACAAATGGCATTTTTTGCTAGGTATTCTTTTCACGATTATTAGTAATTACTTTGGAGTGCGAATGCCTTTGTATGTGAAAACTACGGTTAATAACCTAATGGGAACCACCTCTATAAACAGTGTAAACGATGCGCTTTGGCTTTCACTTCAAATCGGAGGAGTATACATTTTACTATCAATCGGAAAAGGATTTTTTCTTTTTTTAATGCGCCAAACGATTATTGTAATGTCGCGTTTGATCGAGTTTGACTTAAAAAATGAGATTTACGTTCACTATCAGAAATTAGATTTAGCCTTTTTTAAAAGAAATGCGACAGGTGATTTGATGAATCGAATTTCAGAAGATGTTAGTCAAGTTAGAATGTACCTCGGACCTGGAATAATGTATACTATCAACTTGATTGTTTTGGTTGCGATGATTGTTACTCAAATGGTCAAAATCAGCCCAATACTTACGTTTTTCGTATTACTTCCGTTGCCAATAATGTCTTTTTTGATTTATTGGGTTTCTTCTAAAATGAATCTACTTAGTACTCAAGTTCAGCAAGAGCAATCACGGCTGTCAACAATTGCACAAGAAACTTTTGCTGGAATTCGAGTGATTAAAGCATACAATCGCGATCAAGAAGTTTACGACAAATTTGAAACTTCAGCTAATGAGTATAAATCGAAAAGTATGAAATTGGTCTTAATCAACGCTTTGTTTATGCCAACGATTATATTTTTAATTGGAATAAGTACTCTGGTTGCTATTTACTTAGGGGGATTGATGACTTATCCAGGAGCAATAACCTTAAGTCTTATCGACACATTTCCCAACGTATCTAAAGATTTTACTGTTCCAAGTGGTGAAATAACTCCAGGCGATATAGTTGCATTTATTTTCTTTGTGAATAATTTAACGTGGCCATTTGCAAGTATTGGTTGGGTGACTTCTATCAATCAGCGCGCAGCAGCCTCTCAAAAACGTATCAACGAATTCCTTCAAACAGAACCTGAAATCACGAACCCAACAACTGGAGAATTTAGTTTTGATGGAAGAATAGAATTTAAAAACGTCACATTCACCTATCCCAATACGGGAATTATGGCAATTGAAAATTTAAGTTTTAAAATCAACAAAGGTGATACTTTGGCAATTGTTGGTAAAACAGGAAGTGGGAAATCGACAATTTTGAACTTACTGATGCGTCAATACGACTGTGATTCAGGCGAAATTTTAGTAAATGGAATTGATATCAAAAAAATCAATTTAGATGCTTTCCGCGAGCAAAGTGGAGTTGTTCCACAAGATGTTTTCTTATTTTCAGATTCAATTGCAAATAATTTAAAATTTGGCTTGAAAAACGATAAAGTTGAATTGGATGTTTTAATTGAAGCGACTAAAAAAACGCATGTTTACCACAACATTAAAGAATTTCCAGATCAATTTGAAACCTTACTAGGTGAACGTGGTGTGAATTTAAGTGGCGGACAAAAACAACGTGTAAGTATTGCTAGAGCCATAATTCGGAATCCAAAATTCTTACTTTTAGACGATTGTTTGTCGGCAGTTGACACTGAAACAGAAGAAATTATACTAAGGAATTTAAACCAAGACTCAAAGAATAGAACTTCAATAATCGTAAGTCATCGAATTTCAACTATTCGAAATGCCAATCATATTTTGGTGCTCGACAAAGGTGTAATTATTGAATCAGGTACTCATCAATCATTAATGGAATTAAATAAACAATATGCAGAAATGTATCAGAAACAGCTAACAGAAAATTGAAAATTTAAAATGGAGTTGAAAACTGAAAGTGAAAAGAAATAATTATTCGAAGTGAGATTGAAGTCTTCCCCTTTGAAGGGGGATTGAGGGGGATGACAAAACAAATTAAATTAAATCACCTCCCTTAATCCCTCCTTAAGGAGGGAAATTAAAATCTCACTTCGAGAAAAGTCATTCACTCATTTACATTCACTCATTTATCATTCTCTCTTAAAGTCCTAACGTCCTAATATCATAAAGTCTTAAAGTCCTAAAATCCAAACAAAATGCGCTACAACCTCTCAGAAATCAACGAACTAATTCGTAATAGAAGAACAATATTTCCAGAGCAATTTTCAGAACGTAAAGTTCATCGAGAACAAATTGAAGTAATACTCAACAACGCACAGTGGGCTCCAACTCACGGCAACACACAACCTTGGCGTTTTCATGTTTTTATGGAAGAAGGATTAAGTACCATAAGTCAATTTCTAGGTGCGACCTACTTGAAGTTAACACCTGAAGATCAGCAAAATGATGTGAAATTGGGAAAATTAATTCGTCGTCCACTACTCGCTTCAGCTGTTATTGCCGTTTCAATGAAGAGACAAGCAGAAGAGAAGATTATGGAAATCGAAGAAATTGAAGCTGTTGCTTGTGCAATTCAAAATATGCATTTGACCTGTACGGCATACGGAATCGGTGGTTTTTGGTCCACACCAAAGTTAATTTACAGCGATGAAATGAATGAATTCCTAAATTTGGGCGAAAAAGATAAATGTTTAGGTTTGTTTTATGTGGGCTACCCAGCAATTGAATGGCCAACAATTACTCACCGTAAACCAATTGAATACAATACGAAATGGATAACCCAGTAGAACATTTTGACTTAGGTTTTGTAAACTTCACGCAGCATCCTGAAAATGCTGATTATGTGGTATTTCGGTTCGTTGACGCCAATCGTGCTGCTAGTTTTAAGGCTGAATTAGAAAAACAAAAAATTTGGTTTGAAGAAGGTCAAGAAGTTAAAAAACAAGTTACATATCTCCTTTTCGGATTACATAAAACAGATTATAACAAAGCACAAAAAATCAATTTTGCTGTTGAGGCAAAACATAAAAAATTTCTTATTCCAGGGAAATTTTTTAGGTGGTTTGTCGTTCTTTTTGGTGTAACCATGATTACTTTAGCTATAATTGGTTACGTAAAAAACGCAGGTAAAAAAAGCACTAATAGCAACTTGGAACTTAATAATGACAAATAAAATCGGTTTATCTTTCTTGTTTTCAGTATTTTTTCTATCTTCCATTTGGAGTCAATTAGGAAATCAGGGGAAATACCCAAATTATTTTGGTTTTCAAGTAAGAACGATTTTCCCAACCCAATTTATTGGAGAAAAAGCGCTCACAATATCCAATGAAAGCTTTTCAACAACAATCACTCAAAAAATGGGTTACTCTTTCGGTGCAACCATACGTGCTGGTTTAACTGAATTAATTGCTTTTGAAACAGGTATAAATTTCACACAGCGTTATTTTTCATTAGACATGATTCATGAAGATTCAAGTCTCGTTGGAAATGAAGAACTAGGCTTTATTCAATATGATATTCCATTAAATGCTTTAGTTTATATTAAGTTTAATGATGAATTTTACATGAATGCTTCCTTTGGATTAGCCTTAGCTTACAAACCTTCAAGCATTGGTTCAATCACAAATGTTGGTGGTGTTCATCAATTTTTCAATATCGGTTTAGTTGACATCAACAAAAAAATTGGGCTCGATTTAAATGCTAATCTAGGTTTTGAATATCGCACAAAGAAAGCTGGAATTTACTACATCGGTGGTTCTGCTCGCTTGCCTTTCGGTCCTCTTTTCGGTCTTATTTCAGAATATAGAAACGCAAACTATCGATTGACAGCCTTTGGTGAAGTGGAAGGAACATATTTATCTTTAGACTTTAAATATTTTCTACCTAATTTTGGTGGAGGAGGCAGATACAAACCACATGGACCTATTGAATAAAAAAGTACAAGAAATTGTTTCAGAATTAAATTTACTTCCTCATCCTGAAGGAGGTTTTTACAAGGAAACTTATCGTTCAAATGAAAAACTAGAAAACATTGATAGACATCTAGTTACATCAATTTATTTTTTATTAACTTCTGATAATGTTTCGCGATTTCATCGTATTAAAAGCGATGAACATTGGTTTTTCCACGCTGGAAGTCCTTTGATTGTACACACTTTAGATGCAACTGGTCATCACCAAACATTAATTGGAACTGATTTATCGAAAGGAGAAAAGCCTCATTTCGTGGTTCCAAAGAATACGATTTTTGGAAGTTCTGTTTCCGATTCAACAGGTTATAGTTTAGTTTCTTGCGTTGTTGCCCCTGGTTTCGATTTCGCTGATTTCGAACTTTTTGACCGCGATTATCTATTGAAAGAATTTCCCAATCATTCCCAAATTATTCATCAATTAACCTAAGTAAATATGAAATTTTTTGCCTTACTATTCGTATTTTTTCAACTGACAAGTATGTTTGCTCAATCAACAAAAACTCCAATTTATGGTCATCGTGGCTGCCGAGGAAATTTTCCTGAAAACACAATTATCGCTTTTCAAGAAGCACTTAAAATGGGAGCAGACGGAATTGAATTAGATGTTGTTGTCAACGGTGAAAAACAATTGGTTGTGTCACACGAACCTTATTTCAAAAAAGAGTTTTGTTTGACTCCCAATAAAAAACCAATCGAAAACGAAAAAGAACATAACATCTACAAAATGACACAATCGGAAATTAGTTGGTTTGATTGTGGAAGCATTGGCAATCCTAAATTTCCTGAACAGCAAAAAATCGCAGCTTACAAACCTTTGTTGAGTGACTTTTTCAAAGAAGTGGATTTGAAAGACAACGTGTTGCTTTTTGAAATCAAATCCGAAAAAGAAGAATATGGAATTTCGCAACCGCACCCGAAAGAATTTGTCGATTTAATATTAGCTGAAACAAAGGATTTTAAGCAACAAGAAAACCTGATTTTTATGTGCTTTGACCCTGAAATTTTGGAAGAATTACAACGTCGAAATGTTCCTAATAAAATGGTTTACTTGACCTACAAACCTAAATCAGCAAAGCAATTATTGAAAGAAATTAGTTTCCAACCTTACGCTTTAGGAATGTTTTACGCCACTGCTTCAAAAGCAGCGATTAACTATGCCCATTCAAAAAATATTAAAGTTTTCACTTGGACGGTTAACGATGCTAAAACTGGAAAGAAATTGGTAAAAAGAGGTGTTGATGGATTAATTACCGATTATCCAAAATTGATGGACGCAAACAAAAAATAGTACTTTTGACTATGAATAATTCGGCGCCATTAGCAGAACGAATGCGTCCAAAAACCTTGGATGAATATATCGGTCAACAACATTTACTTGCGAAGGATGCATCCTTGCGTCGCGCTTTAGATGCTGGAATTATTCCTTCAATGATTTTCTGGGGACCTCCAGGCGTTGGAAAAACTACTCTTGCCCAATTGATTGCCAGCCATTTAAATCGTTCGATTCATACCTTGTCTGCCATTTCTTCGGGTGTAAAAGATGTGCGTGAAGTCATCGCCCGTGTGGAAAGCAACGGTATGTTTCAAACGAAAGGAACTATTCTTTTTATCGACGAAATTCACCGTTTTTCAAAGGCTCAACAAGATTCTTTACTCGGCGCAGTTGAAAAAGGAACGATCACTTTGATTGGTGCAACAACTGAAAATCCATCTTTTGAAGTCATTTCTGCATTACTTTCTCGTTGTCAAGTTTATGTATTAGAAGAACATAATAAAGAGGACTTATTACAACTACTAAATCGTGCGATTAGAGAAGATAAAAAACTAGCATCCAAGAATATAACCTTATTTGAAACCAATGCTTTACTAACTATTTCAAGTGGTGATGCGCGCAAACTTTTAAACGTTTTTGAGATTATTATCGGTACTTTCCAAAATCAAGAAGAGATTGTTATTACAGACGAAATTGTATTAAAAAATGCACAACAAAGTCTGTCGCGTTATGACAAAGATGGTGAACAGCATTACGATATTATTTCAGCGTTTATCAAATCGATTCGCGGAAGTGACCCAAATGCAGCGGTTTATTGGCTTGCACGTATGGTTGAAGGCGGTGAAGACCCAAAATTTATTGCTCGAAGATTGATTATTTCTGCTTCAGAGGACATTGGTTTAGCCAATCCAAATGCTTTATTAATGGCAAATTCTTGTTTTCAAGCGGTGAATACGGTTGGCTGGCCTGAATCCAGAATTATATTGGCACAATGTACGATTTACCTAGCATCGTCACCTAAAGGAAATGCCGCTTATAATGCAATCAATGAAGCACAAGCAATAGTTCAGGAAACTGGAAATTTGGGTGTACCTCTCCCCTTGCGCAATGCTCCAACTGCGTTAATGAAACAATTAGGTTACGGGGAAGGATATTTATACAGTCATCTTTTCCCAGGAAACTTTGCAGCTCAAGAATTTCTTCCAGAAGAAATCAAAGGAACTTCTTTTTTCAAAGCTGGTAGTAGTTCCAAAGAGCAAGAAATTGCAAATACAATCAAGCGTTTGTGGGATGGTAAATATTTATAGATGAGTGCGCTACTTTATTACCTAATCGTCTTCCCTATTTCCTTTTTACCACTAGGATTGTTATACAAGCTTAGTGATCTTTTATATTTCATTTTTACTCGTATTTTTCCTTACAGAAAATCAGTAATTATTGGAAATATACAACGTTCATTTCCAGATAAAAGTGAATTAGAACAAGAACAATTATTGAAGCAATTTTACAGACATTTTACAGACATTTTAGTTGAAGGAATAAAGAATTTAAGTATTTCAAAAAAACAACTCAAGAAAAGAATGTTGGTTCGAAATCCAGAGTTGATGCAAGAACTTTATGACGAAAAAAGAAATGTAATTCTTGTTTCTGGTCATTTTAATAATTGGGAATGGCTTATAAGTTCACAAAATCTTCTTTTTAACCACCAAGCCTTCGGGATTGGAATGCCAATGAGTAAAAAATTTTGGGATAAAAGAGTAAATCAACGTCGCGAACGCTTTGGAATGCAAGTAATTAATGCATCTAATTATCAGATAAAATTTAGAACTTTTAAAAAGAAGCCTTTTGCCGTTTTAACTTTAGGAGATCAATCACCTGCACATTCCACTAAAAGCTATTGGATGAATTTCTTAAATCAAGATACCGCTGTGCTTTTTGGGACTGAACACATGGCAAATGATTACGACTTTGCTGTTGTATTTTTCATTGTCCATAAAATAAAAAGAGGTTATTACGAATTAGAATTAAAGTTAATAACCAAAGATGCCAAATCAATGAATTGGGGAGAAATTACAGAAATTCACACCAAATTATTAGAGGATGAAATCATCAAAAATCCTTCTCAATGGCTTTGGTCGCATAAAAGATGGAAAAGAGAAATGCCTAAAGATTTATCGGAGTTAAAACGAAAACAAAAAAAGCATTTTGAAGAACGATTTCGTTGTTAAATTATAAATTTTAATGGTTTTTTCAATTAACATTCTAAATATTTTACTTAGTTATATGTTAATCTAAATGGGTTGAAAGACAAATAGAATTTTTCTGAAGTCCAATAGTTAAAATTTCAAAAAAAGTTTCATGAATTTATTATATTTCCTATTAAATAAAAAGGTAACTTTGCGCCCAATTACATAAAATTAAGTTTTAATTGAGAACTTATTTGTGTATGATTTGTTAAGAGTTAATATAAATTTAACATACTAAGAATGACTGAAACATCAACAAGCGCAAATTACCTACCGCTTTTGTTACAATTCATTGTTGCAGGTTCATTTGTTGTGTTCACGTTGCTTGTGACACACATATTAATGCCTCGATTAAAATCAAAAAAGAAAGACTCTAATTTTGAATGTGGAATTGAATCGGAAGGGAACGCTCGTTTTCCTGTTTCGATTCGATACTTTATGACAGCAATTTTATTTGTTTTATTCGATGTTGAAATCATCTTTTTTTATCCTTATGCTGTTAATTTTTATGAATTAAAATTAGAAGGATTGATTGCTGTGATAATGTTTGTTTGCTTTTTCTTAATTGGATTCATTTACATCAGAAAAAAAGGTGCGTTAGAATGGGAAAAATAGGAGATTTGGAAGTTATCAATGGTGAAGGTTATCAATTAACTACACTTGATAAAGCAATTGGTTTGGCTCGTGCAAATTCTGTTTGGCCCTTACCTTTCGCTACTTCTTGTTGCGGAATTGAATTTATGGCAACAATGGGAAGTATGTACGATATGTCTCGATTTGGAATGGAACGTCTTTCGTTTTCACCACGCCAAGCGGATTTATTGATAGTTGCTGGAACAATTTCAAAAAAACTTGGCCCTGTATTAAAACAAGTTTACGAACAAATGTCTGAACCGAAATGGGTACTTTCAGTTGGTGCATGTGCCTCTTCAGGTGGAATTTTTGATACTTATAGCGTACTTCAAGGAATTGACAGAATTATTCCAGTTGATGTATACGTTCCTGGTTGTCCACCTCGACCTGAGCAAATTATTGATGGAGTAATGAACATTCACAAACTTGTCAAAAACGAGTCATCGAGAAGAAGATACAGCGAGGAATACCGTCATTTGATGGATAGTTATGATATAGATATTGATAAAAAAGGAGAAAATGAATAACGATTTTATTCTAAGCCGCATACAAGAACATTTTAGTTCTGAGGTTATTTCTTCAGAAGTTAATTTCGGTATCTTAACGATTGAAATAGCAGCCACAAAATCGTATGAAATAATTGAATGGCTCAAAAACGATGAGATTTTAGATTGCTCCTTTCTAACTCTTCTTGGTGGTGTACACTATCCTGAAGATTTAAATCGCGAGTTTGCAATTGTTTATCATTTACACAGTTGGAGAAAAGATTTTCGCTTAAGATTAAAGGTTTTTGTTCCTGCTGAAAATCCAAGTGTTCGCTCTATTGTAAATATTTATAACGGAGCAAATTGGATGGAACGAGAAACTTATGACTTTTTTGGAATCATCTTCGAAGGCCATCCAAATTTGAAACGAATTCTGAACATGGACGATATGGATTATTTTCCGATGCGAAAAGAATATGCACTTGAAGATGCAACACGTGAAGATAAAGACGACCGATTTTTTGGCAGATCATCTAACTAAAAATGAGCAATATGAAAGAAGAAGATATCGCTTTTAGTTCAATTGAGAACAACGCTGAAGAATCAACTCTTAAGTTCAAAGAAGTTACACCTGAATCTCGTGAAGCTTTAGAAAACTTATTAAACAAGGTTGCTGACTCAAATTCAGAAATTATCCAAGAAAAAAATAACGATTCCAAAGAAACAATCGATGGGAAATACGCTACCATCAACTTTGGTCCTACCCATCCCGCAACTCACGGTATTTTCCAAAATATATTGAAAGTTGACGGTGAGAAAATCATTTCTTCTGAGCAAACAGTTGGATATATTCACCGAGCATTTGAAAAATTAGCAGAACGCAGACCTTATAATCAAATTACACCCATTACTGACCGATTGAACTATTGCTCTTCTCCTATCAACAATATGGGATGGCACATGACGGTTGAAAAATTAATTGGTGTTGAAATTCCAAAACGCGTGCAATATATGCGTGTTATCATAATGGAATTAGCGCGAATTGCAGACCATTTAATTTGTAATTCCGTTATCGGTGTAGACACTGGAGCTTTAACAAGTTTCTTTTATCCATTTGCGGAAAGAGAAAAAATTTACGAATTATACGAAGAAGTTTGTGGCGCTCGATTAACTACAAACATTGGACGAATTGGTGGTTTTGAAAGAGACTTCACTCCTACTTTCCACGAAAAACTAAAAAACTTCTTACGTACTTTCCCAAAAGCTTTCGAGGAATTTAATAGTATGTTAGAGCGAAATAGAATTTTTATGGATCGTACGAAAGGTGCTGGTCCTATTTCTGCTGAACGCGCTTTAAACTATTCTTTTACTGGTCCTAACTTACGAGCAGCCGGTGTTGACTACGATGTTCGCGTGATGCAACCTTATTCATCTTACGAAGATTTTGATTTTATCATTCCTGTTGGAGTAAACGGTGATACTTACGACCGCTTTATGGTTCGTCAAGAAGAAGTACGTCAAAGTATAAAAATCATCGAACAAGCTTACAAAAATTTACCTGAAGGTGATTACAAAGCTGATTTACCTGAATTTTACTTGCCTCCAAAAGAAGAAGTTTACAATAATATGGAAGCTTTAATTTACCACTTCAAAATTGTAATGGGTGAAACGGAGATTCCAGCAGGTGAAGTGTATCATTCAGTTGAAGGTGGAAATGGAGAATTAGGGTATTATTTAATAAGTGATGGCGGTCGAACACCTTATCGCTTACAATTTAGAAGACCTTGTTTTATTTATTATCAAGCTTATCCTGAAATGATTACTGGCATGACAATTAGTGATGCCGTACTGACATTAAGTAGTATGAACGTAATCGCAGGAGAATTAGACGCATAATATGAAAGTAAACAACAATTTGTCAAAAATAGATCAAGAACCAGTAACTTTTAGTCCTGAAACAATGGCTAAAATAGACGAACTTATTGCTTCCTATCCTGAAGGAAAACATAAAAGCGCCTTGATTCGAACTTTACATTTAGTACAAAGTGAAAAAGGTTGGGTAAGCACTTCTTCTATGAATAAAGTTGCTGAAATACTTAATATTCAACCAATTGAAGTGTATGAAGTTGCTACTTTTTACACGATGTTTCATTTAGAACCTGTTGGAAAATATGTATTTGAAGTATGTCACACAGGGCCTTGTATGCTTGTTGGAAGTGATAACATTATTGATTACATAAAGAATAAATTAAACATTAACGTTGGAGAAACAACGGCTGATGGGTATTTTACTTTAAAAACGGCTGAATGTTTAGGTGGATGTGGTTATGGACCATTACTTCAATGTAAATATAAATTCCACGAACACTTGACGAAAGAACGAGTGGACGAATTAATTTCAGACTATCGCGCTGGTAAATACGATCAAAACTTAAAGAAATGAAAAACAGGAAACTACTTCTTGAAAATGTTCATATCCCAGGAATTGAAACGTTTGATGTTTACCGAAAAAATGGCGGTTATCGCTCTGTAGAGAAAGCATTAAAATCAATGACACCAGACGAAGTTGTTGAAGAAGTTAAAAAATCTGGACTTCGTGGACGCGGTGGCGCTGGATTTCCAACTGGATTAAAATGGTCTTTTTTAGCTAAACCAGAAGGAGTTCCTAGATATTTAGTTTGCAATGCTGACGAATCAGAACCAGGAACGTTTAAGGATAGATATTTAATGGAGAAAATTCCTCACCTTTTGGTAGAAGGAATGATAACTTCCAGCTTCGCATTAGGAGCAAATACTTCTTATATCTATATCCGTGGGGAATTTATGTATATACTTCATATTCTTGAAAAAGCAATTGCTGAAGCTTATGCGAATGGATTTTTAGGGAAAAATATTCTCGGAACAGGTTACGATTTAGATTTAGTTGTTGCCCCAGGTGGAGGTGCATATATTTGTGGAGAGGAAACGGCTTTATTGGAATCATTAGAGGGAAAAAGAGGGAATCCAAGAATGAAACCACCTTTTCCTGCTGTTAAAGGTCTGTGGGGATGCCCTACTGTTGTAAATAATGTTGAGAGTATCGCAGCTGTTGTTCCGATTGTGAATGATGGTGGAGACACTTATGCTCAAACTGGTTTAGGAAAAAGTACTGGAACTAAACTTTTCTCTGCAAGTGGAAACTTAGTTCGACCTGGAGTTTACGAAATTGAAATGGGAATTACTGTTGAGGAATTTATCTACGGTGATGATTATTGCCGAGGAATTGCAAACGGAAAGAAATTGAAAGCTTGTGTACCTGGAGGTTCTTCTGTTCCAATTTTACCTCATTATTTAGTAACAAAAACGGCAGCTGGTGAAGATCGCTTGATGACTTACGAAAGTTTGGCAGATGGTGGATTTGCATCGGGTTCAATGCTTGGTTCAGGCGGATTTATTGTATTCGACGAAGATCAATGTATCGTTAGAAACACGTGGAATTTTGCTCGTTTTTACGCCCATGAATCGTGTGGACAATGTTCACCTTGTAGAGAAGGAACAGGTTGGATGGAAAAAGTTTTAAATCGACTGGAACACGGGCAAGGAAATATGCGTGACATTACTTTGCTTGAAGAAATAAACAAAAAAATTGAGGGAAATACTATTTGTCCATTGGGTGATGCAGCGGCTTGGCCAGTTGCTGCAGCTATTAGACATTTCCGCGATGAATTTGAATGGCACGTGAATGAGCGAGAAATTTCTCAGAAAAGAAACTATGGATTAATCACTCAACCTAGTGTTGAAGTTTAAATAAAGTTATGATCAAAGTCACGATTGACGATATCGAAATTGAAGTAGAACCGGGAACAACCATTTTAAATGCTGCCCGAAAAGCAGGAGGAGAAATAGTTCCTCCAGCTATGTGCTACTATTCAAAATTACCAGGAACAGGTGGAAAATGTCGGACTTGTTTGGTGGAAGTTGCGGCTGGTTCAACTGCTGACCCACGACCAATGCCAAAATTGGTAGCATCTTGTTCTACTCCAGTTATGGACGGTATGATTGTTAAAAATAAAACAAGTCAACGCGTTCACGATAATCGTGGTGGTGTTGTTGAATTTTTGTTAATCAATCACCCTTTAGATTGTCCTGTTTGTGATCAAGCTGGAGAATGTCATTTACAAGATTTAGGCTACGAACATGGTTCTGAAAAAACACGTTACGAGGAAGAAAGAAGAACTTTTGAACCAATTGATATTGGCGATACGATTAAATTACACATGAATCGTTGTATTTTATGCTATCGTTGCGTTGAAGTTGCAAAACAATTGACAGACAAACGTGTACATGGGGTTTTACATCGTGGAGAACATGCTGAGATTAGCACCTATATTGAAAACGCAATTGAAAACGATTTCTCAGGAAATATGATTGATGTTTGTCCAGTTGGAGCTTTGACGGATAGAACTTTTAGATTTAAAAGTCGTGTTTGGT
>CAZDKE010000036.1:27911-36581 GCA_964506255.1 uncultured Lishizhenia sp.
GTTTGGTTTTTAAAGCCAATGGAAGCAGAAAGAAATTGTACAAAATGTGCCGGAAAAGCAGTTGTTTGGATGTTCGGAAAAGAAATTTACCGTGTTACTGGACGTAAAGATCAATACGGCGAAATCGAAACAATCGACAACAAAACTTCTTGGATTTGCAACGAATGTAGATTTGAGAAAAAAGAAGCTAGTGATTGGAATATTATTGGTCCAAGAACGATTAATCGTCATTCAGTGATTTCACAAGGGAAATACAAAACGAATATGACTAGAAGAATTAAAAAATTAGACTGATGGACACCGGATTATTAATTGAAAAGTCAGTATTAGTTCTTATCATATTCCTTATCTCACTTGGAATTGCTGCTTATCAAACCTATTTTGAAAGAAAACTAGCTGCTTGGATTCAAGACCGAGTTGGCCCAGACCGTGCAGGTCCGTTTGGGATTTTACAACCAATCGCCGATGGGGTTAAAATGTTCTTAAAAGAGGACTTTATTCCAAAAGATGCTGATAAATGGTTATTCATCATTGGACCTGGAATTGCAATGTTTACATCCTTGGTTACGAGTGCAATCATTCCTTGGGGTACTGATTTAGAACTTTTTGGAAGAACTATAACACTTCAAGTTGCTGATTTTGATATCGGAATCTTGTATTTGTTTGCTGTTTTATCCATCAGTGTATATGGAATTATGATTGGTGGTTGGGCTTCTAACAACAAATATTCATTGTATGGAGCAATTCGTGCATCTTCGCAAATGATTTCCTATGAGTTGGCTATGGGTATTTCTGCGATAACGATAATAATGCTTTCTGGAAGTTTGAGCTTAACTGACATTGTAAACAAACAGCACGGAATGAATTGGAATATATTTTATCAGCCTATTTGTTTTGTTGTGTTTTTTATTTGTTCTTTGGCTGAAACTAATCGTGCTCCTTTCGATTTACCTGAGTGTGAAAACGAATTAATAGGTGGATACCACACAGAATATAGTTCTATGAAATTAGGACTTTATCTTTTCTCAGAATACACAGCGATGTTTATTTCGTCTGCGATTATTGCAATTCTATTCCTAGGTGGCTATAATTTCCCTGGAATGGATAATTTCTCAGGTAACACATTAGCTATTCTTAGTATTGTTGTGTTTTTTAGTAAGATATTTCTTTTCATTTTTATTTTTATGTGGATCAGATGGACAATACCAAGATTCCGTTTCGATCAATTGATGCATTTAGGATGGAAAGTTTTGATTCCTGTTGCGATGGTTAATTTATTAATCACAGGAATAGTAATTGCAATTAAAGAAGGTTGGTTTAACGAATTAATGTAATGGAAAGTCTAACTAATAGAAAAAAAGTTGTTTCTGATAAGCCGATGACATTCATGGAACAATTATACTTGCCTGCTATTTTTGGAGGAATGAAAGTGACTTTTAAGCACATGTTGCAAAAAAGAAAAACAATTAAATATCCTGAAGAAATACGTGTCTTCGCTCCTGTTTATAGAGGAATGCATGTACTAAAAAGGGACGAAAAAGGAAGAGAAAATTGTACTGCTTGCGGTTTGTGCGCAGTTGCATGTCCGGCTGAAGCAATAACCATGGTTGCAGCAGAACGCAAAAAAGGTGAAGAAAATCTATACCGAGAGGAGAAATACGCAGAAAAATATGAAATAAATATGCTTCGTTGTATTTTCTGTGGTTTGTGTGAAGAAGCCTGCCCTAAAGAAGCAATTTTCTTGACAGATAGACTTGTACCAACGGAATTTGAAAGAGATGAATTCGTTTACGGAAAAGATAAGTTAGTAGAATCAATTGAATTTCCTATTGATATTACGAAAAGACAACATACAGGAAAAAGAACTGAAAAATGAGTTTACAAATAATATCAATTATTCTCGGAAGTTTAACAATTGCATCGGCATTGATGGTTGTTTTGAGTAAACATCCAATTAGAAGTGTCATTTTTTTAGTTGTGACTTTCTTTTTTATCTCGAGTTTGTACATTTTAATGAACGCTCAATTTTTGGCAATCGTAAATATTATTGTTTATGCGGGAGCGATTATGGTATTGTTCCTTTTTGTTTTAATGTTACTCAACTTGAATAAAACAGCAGAGCCTGAATCTTCTTTGCTAGTTAAATTAAGTTCGTTGATTGCAGCAGGTGGGCTTTTCCTAGTAATAATCGCAGCATTAAAAGATAGTATTTTACTTTCTAAAACCTACACACCTCAAAACGAAGCGATTGGAACTGTTGAAAGTCTTGGAAATTTACTTTTTTCTAAATATGTTGTTCCCTTTGAAGTTTCATCTATTCTTTTTATTGCCGCTATGGTTGGTGCTGTACTTTTAGCAAAAAGGGAAAAACAAATTATTGATTAATATGACAGCAGACGTAAATAATATTGGCACTTCGCTCGATTTCTTTGTGATTGTTGCCATCGCTCTTTTTGTGATAGGTGCTTTTGGAGTATTGACTCGTAAAAATATGATTGTACTATTGATGTGTATTGAATTAATGTTGAATTCAGTAAATCTTCTTTTAGTTACTTTTTCCAAATTTCACGGAGCAGCTGATGCGCAAGTTTTTGTGTTTTTTATTGTAGTTGTGGCAGCGGCTGAAGCAACAGTTGGTTTATCGATATTAATTATGGCTTACCGCAATCGAAAATCCATTGATATTGAATTGTTTAATAAACTTAAAGACTAAGTAAATGGGACAGAATATATTTTTATTAACGCTCATTGCTTTACCTCTTGTTGGATTTGTTCTAACAGGTTTTTTTGGGAAAAATCTTCCTAAACGCTTTACTGTTACCATTGCAACGTTGGCAGTATTCAGTTCATTTGTATGTGCTTTGCTACTTTTCAATATGAATGACAAAACTCAAATCGTTCATTTATTCAATGTTGTTAATTTCGAAGATTTCCGATTAAGTGCGAACTTTCAATTAGATTCCTTGTCGATTTGGATGACTTTAATAATTACAGGAGTAGGGACATTAATTCACATATTTTCAATTGGTTACATGAGTCACGATGAAGGAATATTCAAATTCTTTGCCTATTTGAATTTGTTTATTTTTTCAATGTTGCTTTTGGTACTTGGAAGTAATTATTTCATACTTTTCTTTGGCTGGGAAGGTGTTGGAATTTGTTCTTATTTACTTATTGGATTCCACTTCAGCGATGAAGAAAAAGGAATGGAAAATAGCATAGCTGCACGTAAAGCTTTCATTATGAATCGAATTGGAGATGTAGGTTTGCTTTTCGCTTTGTTCATGTTACTGAGCACATTTGGCACTTTAGAATTTACTCAAATTGCTGATAAAATCCACGAGCTCAAAGATGCGCATGTAACTTTACCTTATTTTGCAATTACCTGTATCACATTATGTTTGTTCATTGCTGCAACAGGAAAAAGTGCACAAATTCCTTTATTTACTTGGTTACCTGATGCAATGGCAGGACCAACACCAGTATCAGCGTTGATACATGCTGCTACAATGGTTACTGCAGGGATTTATTTAATTGTTCGATCTAATTTCTTGTTTGAATTAGCACCTTTTACACAAGACTTTATACTTTATATTGGATTGGCAACATCGTTAATAGCAGCGTTTATTGCAATGCGCCAAAGTGACATCAAAAAAGTACTTGCCTACTCTACTGTCTCGCAATTAGGGTTGATGTTCGTTGCCCTTGGAATGGGAGCATATACGGTTGCTTTATTTCATGTAACGACTCATGCATTCTTTAAAGCCTTATTATTCTTAGGTTCTGGAAGTGTGATTCATGCAATGTCTGAAGAACAAGACATTCGCAAAATGGGTGGCTTAGCCAAAAAAATTCCGATTACCCATCTTACTTTCTTAATCGGTACACTTGCCATTTCTGGTTTCCCTTTACTTTCAGGATTTTACTCTAAAGATGAAATACTTGCACATGCATTAATGGAAAGTCCAATTTTATATGGCGCCTTAATGATTGCAGTAACATTAACGGCAATTTACATGTTCCGTTTGTATTTCTTAGTTTTTCACGGGAAATTTAGAGGAGGAAACGAGTTAGAATCTCACATTCACGAAAGTGGACCTGCAATGACTTTTCCTTTAATAGTACTTGCGATTCTATCTATTTTTGGAGGCCTTTTAAATTTACCGGGAATCTTCTTGCACGACCAAGCACATTGGTTTAGTCATTATTTAGAAAGTACATCGGCTGGGTTAAATGAAATTGAAATACATCATTTAGAAAGTTCTAAAGCTATAATTTTGATGGTCGTAGCAAGTTTCATTGCTCTTGGAGTTATGGCTTGGGCTTATGTCAATTATGTGAAAAAAGGGAATTTAGCAAAAGAAGATAATGAATTAAAAGGTTGGGAAAAGGCATCTAACTCAAAACTATATATTGATGAAGTATATAATTTCTTGTTTGTTAAGCCTTTAGAAGCGATTTCAAAAACTATATTTTCTTATTTTGACATATTAGTACTCAAAAACGGAGTTTTAACAATTGCAGGATTGATTGAAAAAACGGGAAATATTACACGTAAATGGCAGTCAGGGTTGCTTGCAAGCTATTTATTTTGGATGCTTCTTAGTATAGTTGGTTTGATTACTTATTACGTTATAAAAATACAGTTTTGGAATTATTAATATTACCCCTTATTCTTGCATTACTTTCCTATATAATTCCTTCTAACGGAGTTAGGTACTACGGATTGGGTGCATCGTTACTGATTCTTGCGGTCACACTTGGACATTTACTTCAGTTTAATGTAGAAAATTATATCGCTATTTCTAATCCAAAAAATAACCTTCCATTCGGCTTGACTTTTAAACTTGGATACGACAGTCTTAGTTTTATTCTTGTACTACTGATAAACTCAGTTGTTCCGTTGATTCTTTTGTCGAACTTCAACAAAGATTTAGCTACCAACAAATCATTTACGGCCTTGGTTTTCTTTATGCAAATGGGACTAACAGGAGTTTTCTTAGCACAAGACGGAATGTTATTCTATATTTTCTGGGAAATTACCTTAATCCCAATTTTCCTGATTCTATTTTGGTATGGCGAACAAAACAATAACAAAGTACTACTTAAATTCTTCATCTACACTTTGTTAGGTTCTTTAGCGATGTTGTTAGCAATTGTAGTTCTAGGAATCACAGCTCATTCATTTAATTATGAAACCTTAGCAATTTATGGCGCTATTGCCCCAGCTAAAACTGCTTGTTGGATTTCATGCGGATTTTTACTTGCCTTTGCTATTAAAATTCCTTTGTTTCCTTTTCATACATGGCAACCAGCAACTTATACATCAGCACCAATGGCTGGAACAATGTTGCTTTCCGCTTTGATGTTGAAAATGGCTTTATACGGGATGATTAAATGGATGATTCCACTAGGTTTTACTGGAATTGAATCAATAAAATGGTTAGTGATAACTTTGGGATTGATTGGCGTAGTATATGGAGCAGTAATTGCTATCAAACAAAATGACATCAAAACACTTTTTGCTTATGCTTCCATTAGCCACGTTGGTTTAATAGCTGCAGGAATAATGGTTTATTCAACTACAGCGGTTGAAGTTGCAATTATTCAAATGATTAATCACAGTATTGTAGCTGTTGGCTTATTCTTAGCAGCAGATATCCTTGAAAGTAGAACAAACACAAGAGATTTGAATGCACTTGGTGGAATTGCAAAATTAGCTCCCAACTTCGGTTTTTGGTTTGCATCCATAACCTTTGTTTCAATTTCTGTACCGTTCACTGCAGGATTCTTTGGAGAATTTTTATTGATTAAAGAATTGTTTGAAGCGCATTGGTTAGCTGGTTTCTCCGCTGCTACAACTTTGGTTTTTGGTGCGGTTTACATGTTAAGAGCTTTTCAATTATCTATGTTTGGTGCACCTAAATTGGAATCATTTATCGACTTAAAATGGAATGAAATTTTAGTTTTTGCTATTCTTGTTGGTACAGCAATTTTCCTTGGTCTATTCCCACAATTCGTAATTGATTTTGTGAAACCAAGCATTGCAAAAATTCAAGAACTTACTTCTTACGACTTAAAAATTATAAAATAGAATGGACGCGCTGATTGTTATATTTATTACTGCTTTGATTGGTTTATTTGTCGGAATGATGAAGAAACCAAATCTAACACTTGCCATTTCTGTTTTAGGTTTATCCGCAGCTTTTGTTCTTATGAGCAATTACGGTAAATATAATTCCATTTTTAATAATTTTGAAGGAATAGAATTTGACGCGTTTCATTGGCTTTTTGCAGAATTAGTAATTGGGCTTTCTCTTTTAATTACAATCTCTGGATTTCAATACTTTAAACAAGACATCGAACATACCGCTGATTATTACGGACTTTTACTCTTTTCTTTGTGTGGAGCGCTTGTCTTAATTGGAAGTTCTAATTTCTTTATGTTTTTCCTTGGAATTGAAATTTTATCTATTCCTGTTTACGTGCTAGTCGGTATAAAAAAACAAGATATTCTTTCGTCTGAAGCTTCTATCAAATATTTCTTTACTGGCTCATTCGCAACCGCAATTTTATTGTTTGGAATCGCTTTAGTATATGGTGCGACTGGTACTTTTGATTTTTCAGAACTTCAAACCCTATTTGATGCCAATTCACCAATGGCAATCGTTGGGATTCTTTTCATTTTTGCTGCTTTGTTATTTAAAATTGGAGCTGTTCCCTTTCATTTTTGGAGTCCTGATGTCTACGAAGGAAGTCCAGACCCTGTAACTTCACACATGGGAACAGTTGTAAAAGTGGCTGGAATGGCATCTATCGTAACTTTATTTGGTCACATCTTTTCAGCAGCAACTGAGATTGTGGTTCCGCTTTTCTACGTTGCAACAATTGGTTCACTTTTCTTAGGGTATTTATCAGCGTTGAAACAGACGAATTTCAGACGATTGATAGCATATTCTGGAATTAGTAACACAGGTTTCGCCATGTTGACTTTATTCTCTGGTAACTTTATTTCCCTTTGGGTTTTCTTACTTGGTTACACAGCCGCAACGTTGGGATTATTGACTATAAGTCAGGTGTTGGAAAAATCGAATTCAAGTGAAATTTCGAATTGGAAAGGAATCGGCTATAAAAACCCATTCTTGGGAATTGTACTTTTAATCTGCTTTCTATCCTTGGCTGGAATTCCTCCTATGACTGGTTTTTTCGCGAAGTTCATATTGTTAATGAACACCTACGAACAGCATCCTGTTATGGTTTACTTGACTTTAGTAACATCCATTATTGGTGCTTTCCTTTACATTCGCTTTGTTCTAAATGCGTTCGCACAAGATTCAAACGCTGAAAAAATTAAAATTCATCCGTTATTCATTCTTGTGCTTAGTATTTGCGCTTTAACTGTTTTATTTGGCTGGACATTGATTTTGTTTTAATTGAAGAATTAGATCAATTTCTGGATATAATTACAATAGAATAAATTGGGAAATCTAACCATAAAATTAAATTGTTATTCTTAATCATACTATAACCCTCATTTAACAAGCCTTTCACTAAGTTTAGTACATTTGCACAAAAAATTATTATGCGTTTACTCATCATCCCTTTCTTTATTGCTTTTATCTCAGTAAATTTTGCTCAAAAAACGAGAACAGTAGCTTTTTATAATGTTGAAAATTTATTTGACACAATTGATGGGACAAACGATGATGCCGAGTTTTTACCCACTTCTAAAGCACAATGGATTTCGAAGCGATATGAAGAAAAGCTAAGTCATATTCGTCAAGTTTTAACAGAAATCGGAAATCCTTTAATCACAGGATTTGTTGAAATTGAAAATGCACAAGTTGTTCGCGACATTGTAAAAAACCAAAAAGCATTTAAAAATTACGGTCTAGTTCATTATGATAGCAAAGATGCTCGTGGGATTGATGTAGCAATGATTTATGATAGTTGCAAACTTAAATTACAACAATCTGGATTAATTCGTTTTGTTTTACCAGGTGACACAACAGCAACATCGAGAGACATCGTTTGGGCGAAATATAAAGTAAAAAAGGAAACAATTTTCGTTCTCGTAAATCATTGGCCAAGTCGTAGAAGTGGTGCAGCAGAAAGTGAAGCAAAACGTATTAAGGCCGCAGAAAGCGCAAAAACTTTTATAGATTCTGTTTTAATAACTGACAAAAATGCGAAAATCATTTTAATGGGAGATTTAAATGACTATCCACAAGATAAGGCTCCTCAATTGATTGCTAAAAGCTTAAGTCCTATGATAGTAAAAGAATCTGGGAAATTTGGCGGTACTTATAACTACAAAGGTGAATGGGAAATTATGGATCACATCTTTGTTTCTGAAGGATTAAAAAATACAGGTAAACTCAAATCAGTTCCAAATTCTGGGAAAATTCATTCATTTCCATATCTTCTAGAAGAATACAAAGGTCAAATTGTTCCATTTAGAACGTATGCAGGAACAAAATATCTAGGTGGCTACAGTGATCATTTACCTGTTTCTATTGAGATTACGATGCCTTAAATTTAATGGTTGTGGCTGTGTAATTTGCTAAAATTTATAGTCTTAGCTTATTCTATAAACAACTCAACCTGCTTTAACCTAATTAGTCAACCCTTAAAAAGTGTTTAACTATTTGATTGTTAATAAAATAACTA
>CAZDKE010000037.1:0-3355 GCA_964506255.1 uncultured Lishizhenia sp.
GATTCGAACCCTCGATAAGCTTTAGACCTATACACACTTTCCAGGCGTGCTCCTTAAACCACTCGGACATCTCTCCAATACTTTAATTTTTACAAAGAAGCTGGTTGGGGCTCCTTAAATCTATATTTCCAATCAGTGCTTCACTTTCAACTTTCAGTTTTCAGTTTTTCAGTTCCAAATTAATTTTCGGGTTGCAAAAATACTATTTTTCTTCACTAAACCTTTAAAAGAAGCATTCCAATTGTAAAATAGATAAATAATCCAATTACGTCATTTAAAGTAGTGATGAAAGGACCTGTCGCTAAAGCAGGGTCAATTTTGTATTTATTCAATAAAAGTGGAATAATCGTTCCAAGTACAGCGGCGAAAATAATAACTGTAAATAATGATAAACTCACCACAAAACCAAGTTGAACGGTTGCGAAAACACAAGCAATTCCAAAAATCATACTCGCTAACAGCAAACCATTCAATAGCCCAACAGATGCTTCCTTTAAAATTTTTGGAAGAAACTTTCCTAAATGTTTATCTCCTCTAGCTAATGATTGCACGACAATCGCTGAAGATTGTACACCTACATTTCCTCCCATCGCTGTAATCAATGGAATAAAAAATGCAAGCGCAGGAATTTGTGTAATACTTCCTTCAAAGCGAGAAATTACATTTGCCCCCAAAACTCCACCAAACATCCCTATAATCAACCAAGGTAAACGAGCCTTTGAGATGCGCCATATACTTGCATTGGATTCCATCGGCTCCGTAATACCTGTCGCCAACTGGAAATCTTTATCAGCTTCTTCCTTAATAAAGTCAACAACGTCATCTAATGTAATTCTACCGACCAACTTATTTTGATAATCCACAACAGGCACAGAAACTAAATCGTATTTCTCCATTACCTCTGAAACTTCTTCCACAGAGTCGCTTGTTTTTACTGAAATGATGTTTTTCGCTTGGTATAAATCCCCGATTTTTGCATTTGTACCCGCAAATAATATTCGTTTTAAAGACAACACTCCCAATAAATGATCTGTTTCATCAACAACGAAAATGTTATACACTTTTTCAACGTCCTCTGCTTGTTTTCGCAATTCTTCTAAGGCATAATTGACAGGCCAATCCACTTGTGCTTGAAAAAATTCTTTCTGCATCAAACCACCGGCAGTATCCTCATCGTAATTCAATAAATCCACGATGTCTTCCGCTGCTTCATCATCTTCCATTTGGGAAATGACCTCTTGAATTTTCTCATTTGGTAAATCCCCTAAAATGTCGGCAGCATCATCCGAATCTAGATTTTCTAACTGGTCGGCAAACTCTTTTGTGGAAAGTGAAGCCAAAAAGCGATCGCGCACTTCTTCCTCTAATTCCATCAAAATATCTGCTTGTAAATCTTCATCTACAAGGAAATAAACCAATTTCGCTTCTTCGTTATTTAATCTATCGAGAATTTCAGCAATCTCAGCGTAATGCAATTCCAATACGTTTTCTCGTATCCATTGAAGATCCTGCTCCGCTATTTTCAATCGAAGAACTTCAAGGAAATCTTTGGTTAGTTCAAAACGCATTTTTTTAATTTAAATGGTTAAATAACAATTACTTATAATTAAAACTCTCTTCTTTCTCTCACGATTTCTGTTTTGATTTGAAGTGGGTTTTCTGTTATTTGTTTCACAAATTTTCTGTTTCTATAAATGTCCATCGCCATATAAATTGCACTTCTAAATGATGCTTCAGAAGCCAAATTTTTTCCTGCAATGTCAAAAGCAGTGCCGTGGTCAGGAGAAGTTCTAACGATTGGTAAACCTGCGGAAAAATTAACGCCATCTTCAAATGAAAGTGCTTTGAACGCTGTCAATCCTTGATCGTGGTACATTGCTAGCACACCATCAAATTGATTTTTAGCATTTGAACCAAAGAATCCATCAGCGGCAAATGGACCATACGCTAAAATTCCTTCACTTTTCGCTGCATTTATCGCTGGAATAATTTGTTCTTTTTCTTCCGTACCGATTTTTCCATTTTCTCCTGCGTGCGGATTCAAACCAAAAACAGCAATTTTAGGACGAACCAAGTTAAAATCACGCTTCAAACTATTTTCAAATGCTTTGATTTTACTTAAAATAGCATCTTTCGTCAAGGCTTTACTCACTTCATTGATTGGAATATGAGTAGTTACCAAAGCGACACGTAAAAACGGGGAAGCAAGAATCATCAATGCTTCATCAACATTTGAATATTTTGCAAGGTATTCAGTATGACCAGGAAAATCAAAACCTGCACTTTTCATTGCATCTTTAGAAAATGGTGCAGTTACCAACACATCTATTTTACCATCCGCTAAATCAGCTGTTGCTGCCTCCAAGGATTTCAAAGCATATTTACCACCTGTCACGTTTGAAACGCCAGGCTGAACATCCACTTCTTCATTCCAACAGTTAACAATATTGATTTTTTTGTTTTGAATATCAGCACCAGTTCGGCAATTTTGGTAGCTAAATTCGTGGATTTGGAGCATTTTTTTGTAAAATGAAATCACTTTTGAAGAACCATAAATTACAGGTGTAATGTCACTTAATATACGATTGTCCTTCAATGCTTTAATGATAATCTCAGGGCCAATGCCATTGATATCACCAAGGGTAATTCCAACTTTAATATTTTCAGATGAAAGAAATTCTTTTTCCATTAATTATTTGCTATAATGAGTTTTTAAAAATTGATAAAGCAAGCGCACACCTGCTCCCGTTCCACCTTGTCCTTTGTAGTCTTCTTTAGCATCTAGCCAAGTTGGACCAGCAACATCCATGTGAATGTAAGGTGATTTCGCAAAATGTTCTAAGAATTTACCTGCTGAAATCATTCCTGCGTTTGCACTTCCTATATTTTTCAAATCAGCAATTTTTGATTTCATGTGTTTGCCGTAATCATCCCAGAAAGGAAAACGAACAACGCGCTCGTGTACTTCATTTCCTGCTTCTTCCAAGCTTTCAAAATACTTGTCTTTGGCATTTCCCATAATGATACTTGCCTCTGTTCCAATCGCTCGAACGGCAGCACCTGTAAGTGTTGCGGCATCAATCACAATTTCAGGATTGTATTTTTTAGAATAAGCCAAAGCATCTGCCAAAATCATTCGACCTTCAGCATCCGTATTAAGAACCTCAACCGTTGTTCCGTCAAACATTGTAATTACATCACCTGGTGTGTAAGCGTTTCCTCCCGGACGATTATCAGTCGCTGGAACAAGCACAATAATGTGAACGTTTAATTTCTGTAGAGCCGCCAAATACAAAGCTCCAACTACAGCCGCAGCTCCAGCCATATCACTTTTCATCGTGTCCATTGACCCTGG
>CAZDKE010000037.1:3365-5690 GCA_964506255.1 uncultured Lishizhenia sp.
CTCCTGTATCGTAAACCACCCCTTTTCCAACTAGAACAATAGGGTTTTTGTTTACCGGTTTTTTAGGTTTATATTCTGCAATTGTAAATGTTGGTGGATCGATAGAACCTTTATTAACGGCTAACAAACCGCCCATTCTAAGTGATTCAATTTGCGTTTTTTCCAACACTTGTACTTGAAATCCTGCTTCGTTTCCAAGTTCTACAATTTGATTAGCTAATTGCTCAGCATTCAAATGTGAAACAGGAGTATTTACAGAAGTTCTAGCCCAAAAAACAGCTTTTATGGTATTGTTTAACTCGGAAATTTTAGCTTCACTCACCTCATCAGTAACTGAAATAGCGGTTAATTTATGAAAAGTAGGTTTACTAAAATGTTGTTCAAACTCATAGCTACTCAAAGCAATTCCTTCTGCAACTGCCAAAGATGCTTTTGAAGCACCTTGAATATGAACGGATTCGTTGTCTTTATTGATATAATCGAAAATTTTGGAACCAGCGATTCTTAAATCTTCTGCGTTTTGATTTTCATCCACCAAAAACACAAATCCAGTTGGAAGTTTAAAAAAGTCAAATTTCTTTTCAGCATCTCCTTGAAATGCTTTGATAATATCTGTTGAAAGTCCAGCAAATTCTTGTTTTTTCTTCGTTGATTTACCGATGATAAAGACAATTGCAGCGCCTTCAATCGCGGAATTATTTTGTTTAATTTCAATCATTGTATCGCGGATTTTAAAAGTCAGTAATAGAATGTACAAATATAGGGATTAAGGCTTAGTTAAAGGCAAGGAGGTGGAGGGAAAAAGAATTATAAGCCCTCAACCAATCCACAATTCTCTTCCCAAAATTTATCAATCAATCGTGGAATAGGGAAATTTGACAATTCCGAAAGTGCTATTTCAAGTTGATTTTCTGGAATTTCATTGGATGGTTCAACGACCGCAAAATGAGCAAAAAGCTGTTGATGCGATAAAATGTGTTTGTATTCTTTGGAAATAAATTTTGATTTCAAACTAGCTAGATAAGTCTGTTTTTCTTCGATTGACGTAAATTCAAGCAAAGGAAACTGATATAAATGCTGCCAAATTCCTTTCTCTTTTCTTTTTTCGATACGAATGGTTTGACTTGGAGAAAGTTCGATTAAATAAATAAAATAACGCGGGGTAACCTTGGTTTTCTTTGATTTCACAGGTCGTTCGGTGATGGTTTTGTTTTGACAGGCCAAACACTGAAACTGTAGTGGACAAGCAGCGCAATCAGGATTTACAGGAACACATTGAAGCGCTCCAAATTCCATTATTGCTTGGTTATAAATAGCAGGATTCTTCTTATCAATCAATTCATTAGCAAGTAATTCAAAAGTTTTTTTTCCTTGGGTGGAATCGATTGCTTCTTCAATGTCAAATACGCGACTTAGCACCCGATACACATTTCCATCAACTACCGCTTTAGCCTCATCAAATGCAAAGGAAGCGATTGCTGCTGCGGTGTAAGGTCCAATTCCAGTGAGTTTTAACAATTCATTGTATGTTGAAGGAAACACGCCCTTGTAAATCTCCACTACTTCTTTTGCCGTTTTATGCAAATTTCTCGCTCTGCTGTAGTAACCAAGTCCTTGCCAATCATTTAGGATTTCTTGTTCATCCGCTGTGGCAAGATCGAAGACACTCGGGTAATGTTGAAGAAATTTATAAAAATAAGGCAAGCCTTGTTCGACCCTCGTTTGTTGTAAAATAATCTCACTCAACCAGATAACATAAGCACTTTTTGTTGTTCTCCAAGGCAAATCGCGTTTATTTTGATGATACCAATGGGTGATTAATTCCTGAAATTGAAGCATTTATGATAATTTTTGTGAAATTTTTGACGAAAATTAAGAATATAAACAATCTTAGAGGTACTTTTGTGCCCGCAAACGCAAGAAATATTAATAACTATTAATCTCTAATTAAAATGACAAAAGCAGACATTGTTGCAGGAATTGCAGATGAAACTGGATTAGAAAGAGCAGAGGCTCTAAGAGCTGTTGAAGCATTCATGAATGCCATTAAAGTATCTTTGGCAAATGGTCAAAATGTTTATTTGAGAGGTTTTGGAAGTTTTATTGTGAAAGAAAGAGCACAAAAAACTGGAAGAAACATTTCAGAGAACACAACGATCATCATTCCTGCTCACAACATCCCTTCTTTCAAACCATCAAAAACATTTGTTGAGGAAGTAAAAAATAAAGTTGTCGTTAAATAATTTGAGCAATTAAATTTTTTATAAAATTTTATTACCTTTGCACTCCCTTTTTCAAAGAAGGGAGTGTTTTTGTTTAGAATCA
>CAZDKE010000037.1:5700-28516 GCA_964506255.1 uncultured Lishizhenia sp.
GATTATGCCAAGTGGTAAAAAAAGAAAAAGACATAAAATGGCTACGCACAAGCGTAAGAAACGTCTAAGAAAAAACCGTCACAAGAAGAAAAAATAGTCTTCCAATGTAAATTAAAAGGGAGCTCAGTGATTGTTCATTGAGCTTTCATTATTTAACTAAAAATCACATTGTGAATCTAGAATTAGTTGTCGATGCCCGTTCAAACGGTGTGTGGCTTGCATTGTTGCGTGATGGAAAGTTAATTGAATTACATGAGGAAAGGGGAAATTCTGAATTTGCAGTTGGTGACATTTATTTAGGTCGTGTTCGTAGAATCGTTCCAAGCTTAAATGCAGCCTTTGTAGATGTCGGTTATGAAAAAGATGCATTCTTACATTACCTTGATCTCGGACCTCAATTTAATTCCCTCAGTAAATTTGTAAAAGACTCTCTGCACGGAAAACAAAATGCAGCAGACTTAATGTATTTTAAGTCCGAAAAAGAAATTGAGAAAGAAGGAAAAATTGGCGACATCATTTCCTCGTCTCAACCAATCTTGGTGCAAGTTGCCAAAGAACCAATATCCACCAAAGGGCCACGTCTGTGTTCCGAAATCACTTTGGCTGGTAGGTACTTAGTACTAGTACCTTTCTCTGATAAAATTTCTGTTAGCCAAAAAATCAAAGATGTCGAAGAAAAAGATCGACTAAAAGATTTAATGGAGCGCATTAAACCTAAGAATTTTGGCGTTATCATTCGAACAGTTGCTGAACACAAATCAACAGCTGATCTTGAGGCAGACCTTAAAAATTTAATGGAAAAATGGAGAACAATGCACGCCAATATGAAAGGTGCACAACCTCCAAAACGTGTATTGGGCGAACTCAATACTACAACTTCTATCCTAAGAGATTTATTGAATGCCGATTTCACCAACATCTATGTAAACGATGGAAAATTGATGGATGAAATGAAAGATTTCATTGGTTCAATTGCTCCAGGAAAAGAAAAAATCTTAAAGTTCTACGACGGAAAACTCGATATTTTTGAGAAATTCGGAATCAATAAACAAATCAAAACCTTGTTTGGAAAGAAAGTTCCAATGGCAAGTGGTGGTTATTTGATTATCGAACATACTGAAGCAATGCACGTTATCGACGTGAATAGCGGAAACAGAAAAGGAGCCGACGGTCAAGAATCAAATGCATTAGCTACCAATTCAGAAGCAGCGGAAGAAATTGCACGTGTGTTACAATTGCGTGACATGGGTGGAATCATTTGCGTGGACTTTATTGATATGCACGATAAGGAAAACAATAAATTACTCTACGAGAAACTCAAAGAGCTAATGAAATCCGACCGTGCGAAACACAATATCCTACCTCCATCTAAGTTTGGAGTGATAGAAATTACTCGTCAACGTGTTCGTCCGGAAACAGATATCAAAACAACTGAGATGTGTCCTACTTGTAATGGTAGTGGCGAAATTCAAGCAAGTATTTTGTTCTCTGATGAAATCGAATCGAATTTACATTTCTTGTTAGAAGACCGTAGAGAAAAAGACGTTGCCTTATTAGTTCATCCTTATTTGGAAGCTTTCTTCAAAAAAGGATTGATTTCTAAGCAAATGAAATGGTTCTTCAAATACAAAAAATGGGTTCCTGTTCGCGGAATTGCTGCCAATCATTTACTTCAGTATTCGTTTGTAAATAAAAACAACGAAGAAATCGTACTTTAATCTATTACTTTGTCTGATATAGAAAGCATAACTCGAAAACTGGAAGCTTTTTGTGCTTACCAAGAACGGTGTTTGTTTGAAATCAAAAATAAGTTAGAAGAATTCGATTTATCGGATCGTGAAAAAACATCCATTATTTTAAGTTTAAAAAACAATAAATTTTGGAATGAAGAACGATTTGCTGAAGCCTATTGTCAGGGAAAAGTACGCATTAAGCGTTGGGGTAAACAAAAAATAAAAGCCGGTTTAATACAAAAGCACGTTGAAGCTGCAATTATTAAATCAGCTTTAGAATCAATCGATGAATCGGATTACTCAAACGCTCTTGAATCACTTTACGAGAAAAAATCCCTTGAACTTAAATCTGAAAAAGATTCTTGGACCAAAAAACAAAAAATCTCGCGCTATTTGGCTTCGAGAGGATTTTCAATTGAGGAGATTAATTCTGTGAAAAGTGAGAAATGAAGTACCGATTGCTATCGGGAAATAAACCAAAACGTTCCAATTGAAAATGAATAAATAGTTTGTTTTACACCACAAAAAAAGCCTCCGAAAATAATCTCGTAAGGCTTTTTTAAAGTGAAAAGTCAAAAGTGAAAAGTTGGAACTTTAGTTCTAAACTTAAAAACTACTTTTTAGAGTTAATAATGTTTTTTGCGCTTGTTATCCAATTTGTTGGTCCACCGGCTAAATAACCCTGAGAACCTAATTGTGTTAAATTGTACTTTCCATCTTTTGTTTTTTCTGGCTTAACAAACCAACAAGTAGGGTAACCTTGAACTCCAAATTGCTGTTGTAATAAGTTGTTTTGTTTTTTTGTCGCCTCTGATTGTTTATTAACTCTAGGAAAATCCACATCAACAAGAACAACATTTGACTTTGCCCACTCGATAAATTCTGGAGTTTTGAAAACCTCTTTCTGTAGTCGAATACACCAGCCACACCAGTCACTTCCTGTGAAAAACAACATTATTGGTTTTTTCTCTTTTTGAGAAATAGAAATCGCTTTTTCCATGTCTGTGTGCCAAGTTAAATCTTGTGCAAAGGATAATGTGCTAAAAAGCAAGAAAAAAGCAGCTGTGAAAATTGTTTTCATGTTTTAAATTTTGGTTAAAGATAATAAGTTTTACCCCTTTTCAAATATCGTGCAAAAAATTTAAGGTTTGTTTGCAAAGTATAAAACCCATTACTGTGAATAGAAAACACAATACATCTTCATTTTAAATCTCCCTTCCCAGCCTTCAACTGAAATTGCAATGTAATGTAGGCATTGATTCCATCAGAAGGTAGAATTCCTGGACCTGGATAAGAAACAGCACGACGTGTATAATATTTTGAGTTGGTGAAATTATTCACTCCGAGCTCGATTTTAAATAGTTCGCTCACATCGTATCTTCCTGAAAAATCACCTACAAAATAAGCTGGAATTTCTCCTAAAACAGCATCACCTGAGGGTTCAACTGAATTAGTAGCGTCTGTAAATTGTGCACTATTAAACGAACCTTGAATTTGCATTGTGAGTTTGGCTGTTTTAAACTTTAGTCCTGATTTCACAATAATTGGGCTTACATATTCCACTTGTTTTCCAACGTATGAAGTTTCTCTTGAACGAATATAAACAGCGTTGGTGTAAGCAGCATTTACAAACCAAGAAAGACCATTTTTTGCTTTTACGTCGCGCATTTTAAGGAAATCAATTTCTGCAAAAATTTCAATTCCCATATTGCGTGCATCACCTATGTTTGTGCGCTCCTTGTAAATCGTTCCCAACTTTGGTGCGAGTCCAATTTTATCACCGTAATACAAATAATACAAAGCAAGGTCGTAGATGAAAAAATTGGAAAGCAAACCTCTTGTGCCTAGCTCAACCGTTACTCCGTATTCGTCTTTTATTAAAGTATCAACGATAAAATTGGGGTTCGTAACACGAATGTCAGTGAAATTAATCGCTCTGTAATTTTGGGTAGCATTGGCGTAGACCGTTCCGCTTTTCATTATTTTTTTCGATAGACCAAAGCCGAATAAAGGCAGACTTCGCTTCACAAAACGTTCACTTTGATTGGTATAAATAGCAATTGTATCGAAATTGACAGGATGAATCACATATTGTTTGTAGAATCCTTCAGACGAACTTGTAATGTACTCATAACGCATCCCGAAATTAAAACGCCAATCGTCATTTAAGAAAAGAATGTTTTCTACAAACCCAGCAAAATTTTCTGATGGAAATTCGTAGGATGAATTTTCTAAATTAGAGGGGTTGGTGAAAGAAAAATCTGCTGTTGAGTCGCTTGATGCGTTGCCTTGTTCTGCTGTTGTGAAACCTCTGTAATAGCGTGCACCTACTAAAAATGCACCTTTCATTTTTGAGTTTAATTCATAGCGTTTCAAAAAACGTGTTTCAGCTCCAATGTTTTTAAATTCACCCAAAATCATTGTTCGCGGCCCACCGATGTCTTCTTTGGTAATTTTTTCTAAGAAACCTAAACTTTTGCGGTCAGATAACATTCCAAAGGCACGGACATTAATTAAAGCTGATTTTGTTACTTCAAAATCGTAATGTAAAGCCAACATTTTCCAATCCACCGCAAACCAATTTCTGTTTCTAAAACTTTGACGAATATCATTTTCAAATTGCAAATCAGTCAATCCACCCGGCTGTTGGGTCAGGTAATTCATTTGCGTATATTCCAATTTTAACAGCTGTTTTTCCGTTAATTGAAAGGCCATTTGTCCAAAAAATTGATGTTGGTAAAAACCTGAATTTTGGCGATAACCATTTCCTCGTTTGTATTGATGGTAAACTTGATAAGCGAATTTATTTTTCGTTCCTGAAATGCGATTGAACGTTCCTAAATACCCATAAGTTCCTCCTGTAAAGCGACTTGTGAGTTGAAAAGGCGTTGTGGTTTCTGGATCATTTATGACAAAATTCAACAAACCTCCGAATTGGGTTCCAAATTGCAAAGAAGCAGAACCTCTAATGATTTCAATAGATTTCAATGCTTCAATTGGTGGCGTGTAATAGCTTTCTGGGTAACCTAAAGCGTCCGCGCTGATGTCATAACCATTTTGGCGTGTGTTGAAATTCGCAGCTCGGTCTGGACTTAAACCTCTTCCTCCAATTCCAACTTGAATTCCTGCGCCATCACTTTCCCAAATATTTAGACCAGGTACTTTAGCAAAAATTTCCCGTGGATTTGCTGTCGATTTTGCACCACTCAAGCCACTTAATTCAATGACAGCATTTGTTCCAGTGTTGATTTGTACGCCTTTCAACGCGGGTAAATATCCTACGTCAAAACCTTCCATTCGCTTGCGTGTAATATTTACTTCATTTATTTCCATCACCTTAGAGCGCATTGAAATCTCGAGTACTTTATTCACAATTAATTCTTTCGAAACTAATAAGTTAAGCGTGTCATAGTTAGTTAATGAAAATTGTAAACAATCGCCAAATTCGACATTAATTCCAAATTTCCCGCTTCCATCCGAAGAAGCACTTTTATTCGAATTGAGGTTTTTAATGCGAACGCCAGGAATTTCTGTTTGTGATTCATCTGTTATTTTACCAGAAAGTAAAAATTTTTGCGCCTTGAATTGAGCACAAAAAACAATAAATAAAACAACTAATATTCCTCTCATTTCTTAAATTCCTCCAACCAAGTTCTATTTTTCAAATCGTTTTTAATTGTAACCAAGTTTTTTCCTTTTCTCACGAACAACTGAGATGGTCTTCCGTTCAAAGTGACGTAAATTTCTGCCTGAATTTCTGGTTGAATCAAGGTGATTTTTTCGTTGCCAAATACCAAGGTTTTACCATTGTATTCTTTGTATAACATTTGTGCATACTGCAAAATCATATCTGGTTGCGTCAACATTTGATCGAGCTGAATTGGTGTTAAAAATTGTTGTTGGGGAAGTTCCATTTCGCGTTTCGTTTTGCTATCCACCACAAAAAAACGTCCGTAGCCTTCTTTGTGCATCAGCATTACCCGCCAAGAAAACCGAAAACCTTGCTCGTGCCAAAATAAATCACCATCATAAGCAAGATAGCGAAAAGGCACTAAAATTTGGAATGAAACAAACAAAATCAAAGCAGAGGAAACGATTTTTTTGTTGAAAGTCGGGATTGTTTTTTTCGAAAGTGTTTGCATCTTTTCCTTAGTTATAAACTGAAGAATGTGTTCGTGAAAATTGGGCGAAAAGAAAATAAGCGTTGAAAAAATCATTACCCAAGGAAAAACACCAATTGGAAATAAATACCAAGTTACCAAATGAAAAATCACAACAAAAATGTAAGCGAAAGGTCGTGTATATTTATTGAAAAGGAAGATTACGATGAACAAATCATAAACGCAACCTGTCCAGCTGAAGGCAAAAGCTAGCCATTCTTGTTGTAGAAATTTCCCAACTAAAGGTAAATGATGATGTGCTTGCAACCAGATTTTCAAGGGATTTGCGTCGAACATCCAATCTGAATTGAGCTTAGCGATCCCAGCAAAAACATAAACGATTCCCAATTGAAACTTTAAAATTCCTATATTCCATTTCGAAATGATTACTTGTTTTGGTGTTAAATTTAATTGAGTATCAAGTGAACAATATCGATTTGCGGGTAGAAACAGCATTAAAAACGCCACCAAGCTCACGAAGTAATAATGGTTTAGGTAATTTGTTTTGTCGAGTAGTTCAATATAAGTGAAACTCAGAAATAACACAAGGGAAGCAATGCGATAAAAGAAGCCAAACATAAAAAACAAAGCACTCACGAACAGCAAAACAAAGGGTAAAAACATCCAATTTCCAGGTAGCGGTTTTACCCATTCAAAACCGATAAAAGGAAAGAAAAATGTTGGTTCAATATACAATTTTTGTACCCACCCATTTAAAATAAAACGCGAAGTTCCAATAAGCATCAAAGCCCCAAAAATCATTCTGAAAACAATTAGTGGAGCAATGCTAACCTCTTGAAATGGGTTAAAAAATTGGTGAATTTTCGCTTTATCAATCACCGTCGTTGTCTTGATAAGTAATAAGAATTCCAAACGATGCGGTCATATCTGTTTTAATGAAAATGACTTGTTCTGAAATAGCATTGAATAAATTTTCTAAAGCAGTTTGATTTTGTGTTAGCTCTATTTCAAGTGTGGAATTAAACGTTGAGAACAAACTGTCAATCGTTTGGAACTTAGTTATTATGTTATTATTTAAAGTTGATTTATCTAAGGCAATTAGGTAATCATCAAAGCCTATTCCGTCCTGGCCATTTGTTCCAATACCTGAATAGATTTCAGCGATACTCGAAAGACTTGCTTTTAAAATTGGTAAAGAATAACCCGAATAACGTGCTTCAATATATTCTGGACGTTGAATTCCTAAGCTATATTTTCCTAGTGGTATTCCTAATTTTGCTGCTTTAGCTTCCTCCCAATCTTGGCAGAAATCGTTTACTAACATCGAAAACATAGAAGTGGATTCATTACCAGTTGATGCAATGAAAGTAGATTTAAAAGTAGTCCAAGCATTCACGACAGCATCAGTTTCAGATTTCATTTTTTGAATGACGTCTAAACAATATTGACTGTAAAATTGACTTGTTGTAATTTTCAAATATGCATCCGTTTGATAGAACAAGAAGTCCAAAGCTGCTAAACCAACCGCATCTGCATTGGTGGCTGTCGCCAAATTATAAGTACCTGCTGCAATATTTGAGCTAATTTGTGTTGTATCCGTTGGAAAAGTTCCGATTGCGCCTTTGAAACCTGTATTCATTGCTGGACCAAAATCAAAGGTTTTAACACGTTGAAAACTTAAGTAACACGCTTCCCAATGCGCTTTAACATCTTCAAACTTCGCTTCAGTTGGATTTGATTGGAATATAATAAACAAGATTTCAAGACTATCAATTTTGGTTTTAAAATCAGCATAACGCGGTTGAATGATGTTGTTCGCAAAATTTTGAAGCAATGCGGCTTTATCAAATTCATCCTTGTCTTTGTCTTTATTACAAGCAGTAATTAAAAACAAAGCACTAACGAATAAACCAAAAATGATACGTTTCATATTCTTTCTTGTTTAAGTTTAGTATTTAGCGTCTAATTCTGCGATTATTGCGTTCAAATCAGCAACGGTCATTTCCCAGAAATTTGATTTGTATAAATTCATCAATGAAGTGTGTGAAGTTGGTGTTAATCTTCTAGTTGCCTCTGGTGCATAGCGCAAATTCCAAGAGAAAGCATATGCTTCAGAGAGAGCGTGTAAGAATTTTGCATCATCATTTCCAAAGAAAGTTATGGCATCTTGTAAATATTTCTTCGCTTGGAAGGCTGAAATTTCTTCCCATTCTTTTGAAATTGCTGTGATTGCTTTGTCGCGATCTGTTAAGTAATTATTGCTAATTGCCGCTCTTCCTTTTCTGAAATTTGACATCATATCAGCATTAGAATTTAAAGTAGAATTTTGATTGTTACAGTATTTTCCCCAGAAATCGTTGGGAATAGAAGTTGGAAAATCAATACCTACTCCGAAATAACCAAAGGCTTCGTCAAAATGATGTTCCATTGCTGTGTAATATAAACCATTAGCTGCATCAACAGCAGTTGTGTTATCAACATCCATTTTAGAAGAACTGAAATATACATTTAAAGATTGGTGCATAAACACAGCGCCCATCAAACCTTTTTCGATAAACTGAAGGTATTCTCTACCATTTTCGTCAAATAAGTAAGTTGAGGTTCCAGAAGTTAATACTCCAGCTTGACCATTAGTAGCTTGCGAACTATAAGAAACACTTGCAAGTGCCAATTTATCCATCCACGTCTCAAATAGCGCTTGATCCACTGCAAAACATTTATCTTTTAACTGTTTAGTTGAAGTGAAGCTAAAATTTCCTATACCATTCCCTCCTGTATTTGCGAACATTGCTTTTAAATCATCAGCTGAAATGCTAGAAGAAATAGCTGATTTCATTAAAACAACCATTTCTCGTAATTGATTCAATCTTTCAGTTTGTCCACTGTAATTAACTGTTGGATTTCCACTTGCATCTGTAAAAGAATAAGTAGTTGGAATTGTGTATGGCGCTTCGTAGCTACAAGAACCATCGTCTTTTTTAGCATCCTCTGAATAATTATATGCGGCTGGATCAGTACAGCCTTTTTTCTTACAGCTAGTAACTAAAAAGATTGCTAGAAATGTGATTGCGATAAACTTTATGTTAGTGATTTTCATTGTAAATTATTTGATGACAAAATTCGTAAGAGCAAGGCTTTGATGCAATACCACAATAAAGGTATATTAGAATGGTTCTAAATAATATTATTTGATTCAACCACTAATGAACCAATAAAACACTGATTATCAATGGTTAATGTAAAATATATTTTTTTGGAGTTAATGGTTAATATTGAGCTATAGTTGTTGAAAATTAATTTAATGAATTGAATATCAAATAATTGTTAATATTCGATGAAATGGTGATTTTGCTCGAAATCTAACAAGTAATATTTATTTACTATTGAATATCAGTTAATTAGGGTTTACATTTGTTTCATAAATAATTTCAATATGTTTTTAACAATTTTAGCAATCAAAGGAATCGTTGGCTTCGCAATTGTCGGAGGAGCGGTATTTACAGGGGTTTTGATCACAATCATTATCGAACGTCAAATGAGAGAACATTAAACAATTTCTCTTTAAGCGTGTTTTAGATTTATGTTAAAACTATCGCTATTCTTCTCATTTTTTCTGGTGACTTGTTCATCATTTGCTCAAAAAACCAAATCAAAATATAAAGATGCTTATTTCGCTTCAGGATGTTTTTGGTGTGTTGAAGCTATTTTTGAGACAGTAAAGGGTGTTGATTATGCCGAATCTGGTTATAGTGGAGGAAGTACAAAAAACCCAACTTATGAAGCAATTTGCACAGGAAAAACAGGTCACGCAGAAACAGTAAAAGTTCACTATGACACGACAGTAATTTCTTACAAGGAGTTACTGCGTGTCTTTTTTAATTCGCACGACCCAAGTACCTTTAATAAACAAGGTCCAGATTCGGGAACACAATATCGTTCGGCTATTTTCTATTCCAATACTTATGAAAAAAATCTTGCTACGGATTATATTAAGCAGTTAAAAAAAGACGGTAAATTCAAAACGATTACAACGCAAGTTGAGCAATTAACAACCTTTTATAAAGCAGAGGCTTATCACCAAGATTTCGAAAAGAACAATCCGAACAATCCTTATGTGAAAAGTGTTAGTCACCCAAGAATGGAGGCATTCAAGAAAAAATCAAAAGAGTTTTTGAAGAAGAAGGGATAGTATATTGTCTAATTAATTCAATTGTTTCATCGCCTCTAAAAACTCATTATCTAAAGGGTTAAAAACGGTGTAAAATCCTTTTTCGGTCCAGATTTGACGTGCAATTTCAGCTTTAAGAATTTCACCAATTAGTTTTCTACTGTGTTTAAATTCATTTGGAAAAAATTCAACTTTATAGATTTTACTTGCAAAATCAGCTAGTTTTTGAGCAACTTCATCTGTTACAAAAAACGTTTTATTAAATTCTTCTGGTGATTCCCATTTATTTCTTTTATCCTTAACAAAATCGAACGAAAATGCGCTAATTGCTCCACTCCATTGTAAAGTAGTTAGGTAAAAACTTGTTCCTGTAGAGTCATAAGGTACAAAAACATCAGGGGTAATACCGCCACCACCATACACAGTTCGACCACCATTCGTTTTGTATTTTAAAGAAGGAATATAAATACTGCTATCTGGTTTGTACAATTCTCCGTTGGAAAAACGTTCCTCATCTTCCATATAATCCTCGTAACTGCCTTTGTAGGGACGTTGTATGCATCTTCCTGATGGAGTATAATAACGAGCGATTGTAATTCGTAAATTACTTCCATCTCTTAGTTTTCGGTCTTCTTGAACCAAACCTTTACCGAAAGATCTTCTCCCGACAATTATTGCTCTATCGTTATCTTGTAAAGCGCCAGCCAAAATTTCACTTGCAGATGCCGAGGAAGAATTAATCAACACAACAGTTTTCGTATTTTCTAATATTCCACCAGCCTTTGATTTATAGACTTCTTCCTTTGTTTTGCGTCCTTTTGTTTTAAGAATAATTAAACCTTCTTTTAAAAATTCATCAGCGATATCAGTTGCTGAGGAAAGCACACCACCACCATTTCCTCTAAGGTCTAAAATCAATTCTTTCATTCCTTTTTGCTTTAAAGACATTGCAGCTTGTCTAAATTCTTCAGCTGTAGGAATTGAAAATTGGTCAATTAAAATATAACCAACTTTACTATTAACCATATAGGCACAGGTAACAGTTTTAATTGGAATTGCACCTCTTCTAATTTTTATATCAATCTTTTTGTTTTTGCGTACTACTTTAACTTTCACAAAAGTTCCTTCATCACCTTTAAGACTAGCCATTACTTTATCATTGGTGATTTTCTTTCCTGTCATTTTTTTACCATCAACCTCAATTATTTTATCACCTGACCTAACTCCTGCGATTAAAGAAGGAGAATTTTCCATAACGTGAGAAACACATATTGTATCTCTCAACAATAAAAAACGTACACCAACTCCACCGAATTTTGCATTGATTGATTCATTAACTGCTTTCATATCTTTAGCAGCAATGTAATTACTGTGTGGATCCAACTTATGCAACATCTCTGAAATTGTACTTTCAAAAATGCTATCCTTGTTGATTTTATCAACGTAGCGATCATCTAAAAGACTTAGAATATCTTCTAGTTTTTGTACTTCAGCAGCATTACCACCACCAAAACTATTGATTGGTTTAGTTAGTTCACTTCCAAGCCAAAGACCAATACAAAGGAACAGCGCAAGTAAAATGGGGAGGGTATAATTTGATTTTGGAGCTTCAGACATCGTCAATGTTTTGTATTTGTTCTACATCAAGTCCAGCACTTTTGAGAAAATCAATTCCTGAAGTGTCTTTATAGGCTTCTTGATAAACTAATCGTTTTATTCCTGATTGTAATACTAATTTACTGCAATCTTTACAAGGTGAATGAGTTAGATAAAGGGTAGCGTCTTTGCAATTATTAGTAGATTTTGCGACCTTCAAAATTGCATTTGCCTCTGCGTGAAGAACATACCAATGCGTTTCTCCATTTTCATTTTCACAACAATTATCAAACCCAGCAGGCGTTCCGTTATAACCGTCAGAAATAATAATTGCATCCTTAACAATAATGGCACCTACTTGTTTTCTTTTGCAATGTGATAATTTTGCCCAGCTTGCTGCTAATCTTAAATAGGCTCTGTCGTAGCGTGCTTGTTTTTCGTCTTTCTCCATCATTTTCAAAGCATAAAATTAAGTAATTGCTACTTGTAAGGAACAAAAATCTGTTAAATGAATCTGTTTTACTAATTTATTGGCTTTGTAAAATTAATTCGTGTAAAATGGAGAAATCATAAAATAAACAATAACTCCAGACACGGCAACATATAACCAAATAGGAAAGGCAAATTTTGTCCATTTTTTATGTCTAACGTAATCGCCTTGCCATGCAAACAAATAGGTAAACAACACAACTGGAATTACAGCAACACTTAAAACGATATGTGAAATTAATAGCGGAAAGTAAACATTAGGTAAATCTCCTTTATATTCAGTTGAATCGGAAGTTATGTGATAAGCAACATAACACAATAGAAATAGAACGGATAAAAACAAACTTGATTGAATAAGTGTCTGGTGTAAATTAATGTTTTTGTTTTTAATTGCTATTAATGCTCCTATTAAAAGCATAGCAGTTAATCCATTGATTCCAGCATAAAAAGGAGGTAAGAAGGATAAATCGTAGCCAGGAATTTTTACTTTGAACAGAATAGCAACTGCAAGTGGAATTACAATTGAAAGAACAATGATTAATTTTCTTGCGTTTTTTACTTTGTCAGGGGGCAGTGACGTTGTACTCATCTTCTAATAATTTAAATATATCTTCTTTTAACCTTTGATATTCTTTTTTGTTCACTGAACCATCATATCCTGTAACTGCATAGACTCCTCGAACGTATCCTTTTTTGTCAACAAGCGTGAAAGCACCTGAATGAGCATAACCACCCTCAGCTTCTTCATCCCTTCCTGCAAATGTTTGGAAATTTTCAATTCCAAGTCGATGAGTTTCTGCTTCATCACCCGTTAGAAAAGTCCAATTTTTAGCGTTAATTCCGTGTTTTTTCTTATAGGCTTTCAACACAGAAGGCTGATCATTTTTGGGATTAATTGTAAAAGAGATGAATTGAATATGTTCATTTAAAGCTTCAGTTTCTTTGTTTAAATTCTTTAGTTGAGAATTCATTATTGGACAAATAGTTGGGCAAGTAGCAAAGAAGAATTCTACTATCCAAATTTTATTTTTGAAATTTTTATTTGAAACTAAAACGGAATCTTCATTGCGGTATGAAAAGATTGGTATTGTTGGATAAAGGGTATCAACAACCGTTTTTCCATTAACTTTTTTATACTCTAAATCAAAGTTTCCAATATAAGGTAATTTTGATTTTGGCTCCGATTCACAAGCGATAAACAAAATGAATGAAAACAGAATAAAAGCAATGTTTCTCATTTTTATTTCTTTTTCTTGTCGTATTGTTTTTGAAGTAAAGCGATATGTTCCTTCATTCTCCGAACCAAACCTTCCTCATTTCCTGGTAAAACCATCCTTAAATGACCTTCCTTATCTAAAAGAAGAATCAATTCCTGAAAACCTTCTCCTCCATAATATTTATCACCCTTTTGGACAAGATTTTGACCATTATGTTTGAAGCTGTAAACTGCTTTTGCATCGCCCGTAGCAATCATCCACAAAGCTGGGTCATAGGATTCAACATTATCTTTCAAGGCATCACGCACAATTTGCATTTCGGCTTCTGGCAAGGCATTTCCTTTACCATCTGTAACAAACGAAATGATTTTAACGCTTTTTAATTTCTTGCGTTTATTTTTTCGAATGTGTTGATAAATCATTTGATCCACGTGCCAAAAGGAAATAGCACAATCTTCTGGACAGGTTTTTTGGAGAGTTGTGATGACAAGAACATCTCCTTTGAAATCTGAGAAAGTTGTTTTCTTTCCATCAACAAAAAAAGGAACCGGCTTTACTAAACCGTAATCATCTAATTCTTTAAACTTGTGCTCGCAACCTCTAGTTCCGATTACCACCAATAAAAAAGCCGGACCGAAAACAAGTAAAAATGCGATTAATACTTTGCTTCGACCGGCAAATGTTTTTTCCACGATATGTAAGGTTTAAACTCCGTAAGTTGCCCAAGCTTCACCAACGGCTAAAGCTTCCCATAGAGCGATAAAAATCAAGTATAACATAAACAAAAAGTAAGGTACTAAGATTACATAGCGTAGTGTTTTTTTCTCATCACCTAGATGCATGAAAATCATCACAATGTATCCTGCCTTAAATAATGTCATGATAATGAATGACCATTTTACAAAAGGCCAAGCGCCAGAATTTTGTTTGATAAATGCTCCTAGAGCTACCTCAACAATTGTTATTGCAGTCAAAAGTGCAGTAACCATCCATATTTTCTTGCGAATTGCTTTACCTTGCTCTTCAGAGTGATGTCCGTGTAAAGAATATTCTATTAAGTCGTCTCTTTCCATGAGTTCTTGTTTTTTAAAGTAATTAAACTAAGTAGAAGAATGTAAATACAAACACCCAAACTAAATCGACAAAGTGCCAGTAAAGTCCAGTTTTTTCTACCATTTCATAGTGACCTCTTTTGTGATAAGTTCCAGCCATTACACCAATACAAATCAAAATATTAATCATTACCCCAGAGAATACGTGAAAACCATGGAATCCTGTAATGAAGAAAAAGAATTGACCATATTGTTGAGGGCCATACTCGTTTTGTTTCAAATTAGCTCCGTAGATTACACGGTTAGGCTGTGCAGAATATAACGCCTCATAGTAAATTTTTTCTGCTGCTTCGCCTTCAATTGGTTCGTCACCAATTTTATTTTTCTTACCATCCTTTTTAATGATAAGTTCCATGTGTTCGTCATCAGCTTTGTTCACTTTGGCAATAGATCCGTCATGCAAAAGAATTTTTCCATCATACAAATGACCTTGCTCAGCTGCATGTTGGAAAGTGTGCATTAAATCTTCTTTGATCACATCACCTTTCTTGTGGTGTTTACCTGCAACTTCAACAGTGAAGTTTTCGATTTCACCAAAATGACCTTTAACAATCGCTTGTGAACCATCAGCTAATTCGATTTTTCCAAATTCTGAACCATGAATAAAGTGACTCCATTCCCAAGCTTGAGAACCCAAGAAGAAAAATCCACCAATGATTGTAGCAATCATCCATTTAGTAACTCCTTTTCGATCCATTCTATGTCCAGCTTCAACAGCTAATACCATTGTAACTGAAGATACAATTAAGATAAATGTCATTAAGGCGACATAAATCAATGGATAACCATGACCTAAAAATGGTAATGAATTAAAAGTTTCTTCACCAATTGGCCATGCCTCTTGCGTGTTGTGACGAGTAAAACCGTAAGCGATTAGTAATCCTCCGAATGTCAATGCATCCGATACGAGGAAAAACCACATCATTAATTTTCCGTAGCTTGTTTGAAAAGGTGATTCTTTTCCTCCCCAAAGTGCTTTGGCATCAAGTTCAGTTGTGTGTCCTGCCATTTTTTATGATTTTTTTGCAAGTTTAATGAATAAAAACCAAAAAGACTATCAAATAAATCCACAAAATGCCTAAAAAATGCCAGAAAATTGCTCCGAGCCTCAAGGATAAATTATTTTGAGCATTGAATTTACCTGTAAATGAGTTGATTGAGACTTTTAATAAATAAAACATAGCAAAGAAAACATGAGCTAAATGTACGATACTTATCAAGTATAAAAATGAAGTCGCCGAATCTGCCGTTTCTGTTGCTTTAATCTGTAAATAATTCGATAATTCTTTGCCTTTATAGTGTAGTTTTCTGTTTTTGTATTCTAGTTCTTTGCCTTTAAAATAAACGTGGAAATCTTTCCCAAATTCACCTCTTACAAAAAAGTCTCCTCTTCGGTCTTGAATATTCATTGCTAAATAACTCAAACGCATTTCATCAACATAGTCCATTTTTGTGGAATCATCTTTATATAGTTGCTTCTCTTTTATTTGAACCGGTTGGTTATTAAAGTAAAGTTCAAAGTTTTTATCGTTATTCTCAACAATAAGAGCATCTCGTTCTTTAATTGAGGCAAATTGGCTCATGTATTTCTTTAATTCCTCGAATTGTTCATTTGACATTTCTTTACCACCAAGTGAAAATTTATTTCCATCTACTTCGATAAAATCACCCTTGTACTTAATTTCAAAGTAATCTCCATATCTTCCATCAGTTACAATAATGTGATTATTAATCGGATGAATACCTCCTTCGATTAACTGATTATATCCTTTTACTTGGAAATACATAAATGCAATTCCTAAAGCAACCGTAAGTGACATAAAAATCTTTAATAAAGTTTGGTTATCCTTTCTGACAGCTGCAATTGCAAGAATAAAAGTAATACTACTAGCAATGATACTTCCTGTACTTATCCAGAAACCTGAAGGGAGCGGATATTTCAGCCAAAAAGAATCTCCCATCATTACAATATATGCAGATGTGAATCCGGCAAATAGCATGATAATGCTGAAGATACTTACATAAACAAGATTTTTTTTCATTTTTTCATTGACAATTGGGTCAATTTCTTTCGAGTAATCCATAGTTATATTTTAAAAAATTATTTTAGAAGCTCATTTAACACGTCTTGATTTCTGTCAAAGACATAAACAAATTGTATAATTGGTAGATAAACAAACGAGGCAAACATAAGTTTACGAGCGTCTGCAACTTCACAACTAATATATAATCGGTACGAATAAACGAAAAAGCCAATTCCAAGAATTGAAGCTATTATTAAAGACCAAATACCTGTCCAATCCAATAGCCAAGGAACTAAGCTAAAAGGAATCAATGCTAGCGAATAAAGCATTATTTGAAAAGCAGATTGTTTAGATTTTCCAGATTTTGAAGGTAAAAGTGAAAATCCACCAGCTTTATAATCATCGTAAAGCACCCAAGCGATTGCCCAAAAATGTGGAAACTGCCACGTAAATTGGACAAAAAATAAAATTCCTGGAAGAAAACCAAATTTGTCTGTTGCTGCAATCGCACCTAAAAATGGAGGAATTGCTCCTGGGAAAGCTCCTACAAAAACTGCCCAAGGAGTTACCCGTTTCATTGGTGTGTAAATAAAAACATAGGAGAAAAAAGCAACAAATCCAAGTAAAGCGCTCTGCCAATTGATTAAATACAAAAGAATTGATCCAACGACAAGTGAAAATGCACAAACCATGTAAGCTTCTGTAACACTCATCCAACCTTGAGGTAAAGGTCGATTTGTTGTGCGTTTCATTAGTTTGTCTAATTCTCGTTCCCAGATTTGATTTCCACCATTTGAAGCAGCAGTAACCAATGTTCCGCCAAGCATCAGATAGAAAATTTCTTTATAATCAGTTCCTCCAGCAAATAAATAGCCAGATAAAGCAGATAGAATTACAAGAAATGAAAGACGGAATTTGGTAAAAACCAAATAAATTTTAAAAAGGGAAGGTTTATTTAGTGCTTCTGTTGTCATCGGGCGCAAAATTACGAATTAATTAATCGCGCTAACTTCATTTTTTTATTCCTTCTTTGCCTTGTAACCATTGTTACAAAAGAATAGTTTTCGAATCAATTACAAATACTTGAAAAATTCGCTTTTCGTTGCTTCTTCTTGAAATTTTCCTGAATAGAAACTAGTCACCGTTGCAGAAGACTCATCTTTAATTCCACGTGAAGAAACACATAAATGTTTAGCATCTATTATAACTGCAACATCTTCTGTTCCAAGGATTTTTTTCAATTCTTCGCCAATTTGTACAGTTAATCGTTCTTGTACTTGAGGACGCTTAGAAAAATATTGAACAATTCGATTCAATTTAGAAAGACCAATCACTTTTCCATTTGAAATATAAGCAACGTGTGCCTTACCCATTATTGGAACAAAATGATGCTCGCAATTACTGTAAAAAGAAATGTTTTTCTCTACCAACATTTCATTGTACTGATACTTGTTATCAAATAGTGCAATTTTCGGCTTATTTGCTGGATTTAAGCCAGAAAAAATTTCTTGTACATACATTTTAGCAACTCGGTAAGGTGTACCTTTCAAGCTATCATCGCTTAAATCTAAACCCAATGTTTCCATTATTGCTTGAAAATGAACAGCAATTTCATCAATTTTTTCACTATCTGATTTGTCGAAAGCAGTTGCAAGCATTGGTGTTTCTATTGAAGTTAAAATGTGCTCGTCACCGATTTGTTCGTGAATGTCTTGTATTTCTGGAGTTAAAATTGTGTTCATTTTATTAAATTTAAATTGTAATCAGTAGGTAAAAGTTAAAAACAAGGATAAAGAGGTTTTGTTTAGTTTTTCTTGCTGAAAGCTCCACAAAATATTAGTGTGCACTAATTAAATAATGACTATTTGTTTTTTAAAATAATCATTCAATTAATCTATAAACACTTGTTAATCAACAATATGAAATAATTCTTAAAGAAGATATTAGGTCATTTTAAAAGTTAAATTGCATTTTAAATACTAATTTTTTAATCAATGCTTAACAAATTTTGTATTTTTGGGTAAATCAAAATAATCAACCCATGAAACAAAATTTACTTAATCCAAAAAAGATTTTTTCTTTACTGGTTTTTTCAGCTGGTTTTTCAGGATTGTCTTATTCTCAAGCAATAATTCGCGATACATTGTTTTTTACAGGAGCAGAACAAAATTATACCGTTCCATGTGGAGTAACCATCCTAACAATAGATGCCTTTGGTGCTAAAGGTGCCAATGGTACAAGTGGAGCGAATAACTCAACTGGAGGAATTGGCGGTTTAGGAGGTCACTCACAAGGTGTTTTAACTGTAACTCCTGGACAAGCTTTTTCAGTTTTTGTAGGAGGTCAAGCTAATGGAGGTTTGGGCGGATACAATGGTGGAGCAACAGGAGGTGGTTCTGGCACAACGCTTACTGGAGGCGGTGGCGGAGGAGCTACAGATATCCGATTAGGAGGAAATGCTGTTTCAGACCGAATTTTAGTTGCTGGCGGCGGCGGCGGTGGTGGTGCTATTGGCTGTCAATCTCCAAATGCAAATGGTGGAAATGGTGGAAATGGTGGAGGAGGAAATGGTGAAGATGGTAGCGATGCAACTGAGGCAGGTTTATCTGCTGGAGGAGGCAGAGGAGCAACTGGAGTTACTGGTGGAGCTTTTGGAGTGGGGTGCAATGGTTTTTATGGTCTAGTTGGAGGTGATGCCGTTGGAGAAGTTGGTGGAAATGGTGGAAATGCTTCCAATTGTTGCTGTTTCACATTTTTCTCTATCCCAGGTGGAGGTGGAGGTGGAGGTGGTTACCTTGGTGGTGGAGGCGGCGGTGGCGGAACTGCCGGAAACCCAGCTTGTCAAATTGATGCAAAAGGAGCTGGAGGAGGTGGAGCTGGTGGAACTAATTTCGTAGGATCAGCGTTTACCAATCCAGTTACGATTAATGGTGTTAATAATGGAAACGGCTATGTTGTTTTTTCTTACAATAATCCAATTCCTTCAACACCTGAAACAACAACTTTTACAACGAACTTATGTTCTGGAACAACAATTTCTTATGAAGCAACACCTGTTCCTAATGCGTCTTCTTATACATGGACAGTAACAGGTGATTTAACAATTGTTTCTGGTCAAGGAACAAACTCCATATCAGTTACAGGAACAGGAAATAATGGAACAATTTCTGTTATTGCAGAAAATTCATGTGGCTCAAGTGCACCATCAACACCAGTAACCGTAACAATTAACCAAAATCCAGTATTAACAATTGTAGAAGGTGATTTTTCAGTTTGTCCGGGTGAACAAGTTACTTTAGAAGCGTCAGGGGCAGATACCTATTCTTGGACTGGTGGGGTTGAAAATGCTACACCATTCACACCAACAACGTCAACCACTTATACAGTTACAGCTATAAATACAGCGACAGGATGTTCATCTGAACTTTCGCAAGCAGTAACAGTTAATCCAGTACCAAATCCAACAATTACCTCAAGTCTTCCAAGTCCTTTTTGTACCGGAGAAAATGTAACATTAACTGGAAATCCAGCTGGTGGGACATTTTCAGTAACAACAGGCGATGCTAGTGCTTTAACTGGAAATACATTCAATGCAGCTACTCAAGGTTCTTGGGTGATTGAATACGACGTCACAAATGCACAAGGTTGTTCTGGTTCTGAAACAATAAATCTTTCAACCAATTGTACTGTTAGTTTAAATCAATTAAGTTTAGAAAATGTATTAACTATTTATCCTAATCCAACAACAGGACAGTTTACAATTACAAGTGAATTAAATGAAGGTGGAGAACTACAAATATTCAATCAAGCAGGGCAATTAGTTTATAAGAAATCGTTGGAAAACTTAAAAGAAAATAAAATTGAAATTAAAGATTTAACTTCAGGATATTACAATTTACAAGTTGTATCAAAATCTAAAAAATACCTAGGTAAACTAAACGTAATCAAATAATTAAACCTATAAAATCATTAAAATGCTACTTTTTAAAAAGTAGCATTTTTTATTTCAATCAACTATTTTCAAATAATAAATCGAACCATGAAAACCAAATTAAACACCTTTCACAAACAAGGGGCAAAAGCAATAATTCGAAAAACAGTGTTTAATTTATTTCCTTCTTACCGTCGTTCAGGTGGTCGGGTTTGCTTCATATCTGACAACTGGAAAGAAGTTCATATCAAATTGCGCTACAGTTGGAAAACAAGAAATTACGTTGGTTCTGTTTTTGGGGGAAGTATTTATGCAGCTCTAGACCCAATTTATATGGTTCAATTGATTTGTATTCTAGGAAAAAACTACGTTGTTTGGGATAAAGATGCATCCATCAAATTTATTAAACCAATCAAGAAAACTGTTTATGCTCGGTTTTTAATTGATGATGAGTTGCTGCGAGAAATCAAGGAAACTATTGAAAAAGATCAAAAAGGAAATTTCATTTTAAATACTCAATTTGAAGATGAAAATGGAACTATTTATGCATTGGTTGAAAAAACAATTTACATTGCTGATAAAGATTTCTACACTAATCGACAATTGAAAAAAACAAATTAGGTTTCTGATTTTACTTGTGATTGTAAGAAAACATTAACTGCGCCATTTCCTTGTGATTTTGTCAAAATTAGCGATTAAAGAAATTCAAGAAGTTTATTTTAACCAATCAAAAAATTAGAAAGCACCTCAACTATTCTTAACTTTGCACCATGGGTTCTATCAGACAGAATAAAATTGAAGCAGTAATTCAGGCAGAATTATCAACTTTTTTTCAACGCAACGCTTCCGAAATTTGCTTAGGTGCAATGGTTACAGTAACAATTGTCAGAGTGACTTCTGACTTGTCTTACGCTAAATGTTTCCTCAGTATTTTCGCCGGACCAGAAAAGGAAAAAGTGCTAGCGAACATCCTTGTAAACAAAGGTAAAATTCGTGGAGAAGTCGGGCGTCGATTAAAAAACATGCGAATGATTCCGGAGTTGACTTTTCATATTGACGATTCAATGGACTACGCGATGAAAATCAGTGAATTACTAAAAAAGTAAGCGATTAACGTTCCTTTTTACATAGCGCTGAAATATATTCGTTCAGGACGGAAAAAGAATATTATTACCTTAATTTCTCGCATTTCTACCGTTGGTGTTTTTGTAATCACTGCCGCACTTGTTATCGTTCTTTCTGCTTTCAATGGCATTGAAAAAATGATTGAAACGCTTTACAGTGAATTCGATGCCGACATAACGATTGTTGCCAATAAACGAAAAACTTTCGACGAGCGCGAAATTGACTGGAAAAAATTAGCTGCAATTCCTGAAGTTAAGTCCTATTCCAAAGTAATTGAAGAAATCGTTGTGCTTCGCCACGAAAAAAAATGGGTGAATGCTACTTTAATTGGAGTAGAACAAAACTACCTTCAAACAATTGATCTAAAACAACATCTTTGGGCAGGAAATTCAGCTTTTGAAGAAATAGAAGCTGGTGAATCGTATGGTATTATTGGAGTTGATTTGTTCAAAAAGCTAGACGGAATTATGCCAACTGATGGCGAGCAAGAGCGTTTAATTATTTATGCACCAAAGAGAAATATTAAAATTCGCTTGGGTAAAAATCCATTTTACACGCAAGCTGTTTTTATTTCTGGTGTGATGAATTACAACAAAGAAGTTAATGAGGACAAACTTTTATGGCCATTAGCTGCAACGCGTGAGTTGTTAAATTACTCAAGCGAATTAACGCACGTTTATGTTCAAGTGAAGGGTGAATTCACTAATGATGAAGAAAAAGAAAAAATTCAATCTGTGCTAGGCTCTAACTTTCAAGTGAAGACCAATTTCGAGAAAAATGAATTAATCTTTCAAACCAGCAAATCCGAGCGAATGGTTGTAATCATCATTATGATTTTCATTTTTATATTGGCATCGTTTAATTTAATTGCTTCCTTGACAATGCTTTACATCGAAAAGAAAGACAACATCAGCAGCTTAGAGAGTTTTGGTTTGAGTAGAAAAGGAGTATTTCAAATTTTCTTCTTTGAAGGTTTATTGATTTCAGGTATTGGCATTCTCGCTGGACTTGTCGTTGGATATTTCGTTTGTTTCCTTCAGCTAAAGTTTTCTCTTTTAGTAATTCCTGGCCCCAACATTCCATTCCCTATAAACATTTCACTGAGCGATTTCTTTTTGGTCTTTTTATCAGTAAGTATTTTGAGTGTTTTGTTTTCCTATTTCCCAACGAAAATCTTGTTGAAGCAACGCGGAAACTGAGATTTTTTTATTCCGACTTAAACACAAAAGAATCATTTTCAAAAGTTTAAATTTTGAATAAAGCTAAAATTTTCTTTGCCATTCTTTTGCTTGATCAAAAG
>CAZDKE010000037.1:28526-34654 GCA_964506255.1 uncultured Lishizhenia sp.
AAGCAGCACCGAAGGTAAAAATCAAGGCTCAGAATTTCCTTTTGTTCGCAAATCATTGCTATATAAACACTTACAACTCGTTGCGAACAATTTTAACTTCCTTCTGGAACTGAAATTTCTTAAGAATGTTCTTACAGAAATTCTAAAAATTAACAGTTCCAGTTCAGTAGCTAAAACCTAGAAATTCAAGGCCAATCCTTTTCGCTAATATTAGCTAAATAGTTCTAACTTCGATAAAATGCTTGATCTTCAAGTTTAGAATATTTTGTGGTTACGATTGTGGTGAATCAAAAAGAATTTTCTTGTTTCTATTTGTTTTGCGGTGAAAACACATTCTAATCTCCGCAAATTTGAGGTGAATAAATTTTAGTCAACCAAAAGCTTTTTTATATTTGAAGATAAATAACACGATACGAACTTTCGAGAAGCACCTTAATTCGAAATGGCTAGGCGAAAGGTTGTTTCGAGTATATATAAGTTAGTGGTAATTGTATAACACATACACAATAGAAAATAATTGAATAACCTAAAACAAGAGTAAATATGTCAAAACTTAATGTTGACCAAAAAACAATAATGCTTCTTTTTTCAGATAAAAAATCTGATTTTCTTATACCTGATTATCAAAGACCTTATGCTTGGGAGGAAGGACAATGCCAAACTTTATGGGATGACATATTTACTTTTGCCTTTCCCGACAACAATAGCGATAAATTTGATAGCAATGAAGAATACTTTTTAGGTTCAATTGTAACGTTTGAAAACGACAATAATAAAAAAGAGGTTATTGACGGCCAGCAACGTTTAACAACATTGATGTTACTTTTAAGAGCCTTTTATGCTAAGTTCGGTAATATGCAAGATGAAAACTCTAAAAGTACGCGTGAAAGAATTGCACAGTGTTTATGGCGAACAAATGAATTTGGACAACCTAATTTAAATATCCTCAAAATTGATTCTGAGGTAGCCACAGACAATGATAAAGATGAGTTTTTGGAGATACTAAAAACAGGTGTTGTAAGTAAAGAACAAAAAAGTAACTACGCTAAGAATTATCGCTTTTTTCAAGAAAAAATAGATAATTTTTTGAGTGAATATCCATCATATTTCGCATACTTACCAGCAAGAATTTTAGGCAATTGTATTTTATTACCAATTGATGCTGAATCTCAGGACACAGCTTTGAGAATATTCTCAACATTGAATGATAGAGGACTTCCATTATCAGATGCGGACATCTTTAAAGCACAATTTTACAAGCACTACAATACGAAAAACCTGAAAGATCAATTCATCGAACAATGGAAAGAACTTGAAGAAATTACATCTAGAATCTTCAAACCATTGAATGGCACTCCAATGGACGAACTTTTTACGAGATATATGTATTATGTTCGTGCAAAACAAGGTATCAAATCAAGCACAACAGAGGCCTTACGAAAGTTTTACGAAAAAGATAAGTACTCAATTCTAAAGCAAGATGAAACATTATCTAATCTGAAAATTCTTGTTGATTTTTGGAATGATGTTTATAATCAAAATTCTGACAGATTTTCGGGTAAAATTTTAAAAAAGTTATTCATTCTCAATTCTGCACCGAATGGTATGTGGACATATTTTTTGTCCGTTTATTTTCTACATAACAAAAATGGGAATGACCAATTAGAGGAACATAAACTTGATGAATTTTTGAATAAAACTATCGCTTTCGTCTGGGCTTATGCTTTCACCAATCCTGGAGTTAATGCTTTGCGAACTCCTGTCTATGCTGAGATGATTAATATCGTAACTGATAAATCAGTGAACTTTGATGATCATAAATTTGAGGAAAACACTTTGCGTACTGCTATCAATAATTTTGAATTTAAAAATGGTAGACCCATTACAAGGTCAATGTTAACTTGGTGGGCATTTAAAATTGAACATCAAGAAATACCTGCGCTTAACACAAATTTTGACATTGAACATATTTTTGCACGCAAAAGACAGGAAAATGATAGGTCTCTTTCTAACATAAAAAACTTAGAAGTTCTTGGCAACAAATCTTTGCTTGAAGATAAAATCAACATAAGAGCATCTGATTACAGATTTACAGATAAAACTAAGTATTACAAAGGTTTTACAAATGATAAAGGTCAACATAAATCAGGAACCATTATTTCTGAATTAGTCAACTTAGCAGACAATAATTCTGACTTTACAGAGCAAGATATAATTACCAGAACAGAAAGAATTTTGAATGAGTTTATTGATTTTCTTAATCAGAAAAACTTACTTAAAAAAAATAACCACAACCACTAACAGCGAGTAAGCGCAACCCTCCAGGTATGCGCCTACTCGCCAACCGTTAGTGGTAATGATGCCCAAAGAATAATATTTTGAGTGAAAAGCGAAATACAAATTGGATAATTGAGCAATCAAAACTACTTTTTGGTGATAGTTTTGATTATCACGCTACCGAATATAGGGATGCAAAAACTAAAATCAATTTTCGTTGTAAAAAACACGACTATTCATTTGAACAAACCTCAAATAATCATCTAAATTCAAAACATCCTTGTAAATTCTGTCTTCAAGAATCACGACGCGAAACTTTCTCTGATGGTATAGATATATTCAAGAATAAAATTCAGGCAATTTTCTGTGACCAATTTGATTTTAAGAATGCAAATTACATTAATCAAAGAATTCCCATTTCTTTAACTTGTTTAAAACATAACAAAGTTATTACCAAAGAGCCTCAATTATTTTTGAGAGGACATGGTTGTGATTTATGTGCTAAGGAAGCTTCGCTCTCAAGCCTAAGTAAACAAACACTCGATGAGATACATAATTTCGTTGGAAAATTAAATGGGAAATGTAATTCTAAGACTTACATCAACAATGAAGCTAAACTAGACTTTGAATGCAATGTTGGACATAAGTTCCAAAAATCTTGGAATACAGTAAAAAATTCTTTACGTTGGTGTCCAAAATGTTCCCCGAACAAATTAATTGGAGAAACTCTAGCCCGTTTAATTTTGGAACATCTTTTACAATTAAAACTCCCATCAGTCTACATAAAAGAAATGGAGGGACTTCAATTAGATGGTTACAATTCTGAACATAGAGTAGCTTTCGAATATCAAGGATATCAACATTACACTGAAAACAGTCATTTTCACAATAACGAAATGAGATATAAGTCTCAAATTGAAAGAGATAATTACAAAAAAGAGCTTTGCAAGAAAAATAAGATAACGCTAATCGAAATATTTGAATTTAAAACAATTAGAGCAGGAAGAATTCATCTATTCGAAGACCAGGTAAAAAGAAAACTAGATGAGTTAAATATTATCTATAACCAAGAACCCCTTCAACTCGATTTAGTTGAACTCTACCTTGGAAAGAAAAGTGAATTGTATGAACAAGCAAAAAAAATAGTTGAGAAAAAAAAGGGTTCGATACAAGAATTTATAGGTGCCGAAAGTAAGCATACTTATTCTTGCTCGAAAGGTCACCAAACAACTAATAGAGTTTTGAGCGTAATAATTAAATCGAACGCATCTTGTTCTACTTGTGAGGCATTATCAAAGTACGAAGCACTCAAAGATATTATTGAATTAAGAGGTGGAAAATTAATTGACAAAAAACTAAAACCTAAGGGTTATTCGGAGCTATATAATTGGATTTGTAATGAGGGGCATAGATGTACGTCAAAAGGACAATTACTCTATGACGGTTTTTGGTGTAGAACTTGTCAAAAAGAAAATCAAAAAGTAAAATTGTCTCCCGAAGAAATTCAACAATTAAAAAAAGATGCAACAAGTGGTAAATTCTATCAGAAAGATATACCTCAAAAATTCGGAATAGGTTCTGCAGTTTACAGAAGAATTATTAAAGAATTCAAAATACAAACAAATTATCTTCAACAGGATAGAACTAAACAGACGAAAAGAACGAAAGGTAGAATTGTACAAATTAGTCCTATTGACTTTCAAATTATTAAGATATTTGATTGCTTGGAAGCTGTTAAGAAAGATGAAAAAGGCTTATTCAAACCCGAAGGCATAAGACACCAAATTAAAAAATATAAGAAAGCTTATGGATATTATTGGAGCAGAGAGGAAGACTTAGAAGAAACAATTAAACTAATTAAAACAAATACCACTAACAGCAAATAAGCGCCAGCTATCGCCGTTCGCCTGCTTGCAAACCGTTATGTGTAACTGAAACCAAGAGCAGGTAAATAACTATTTCACGAAAAGAAGCAACCATTTCTCAAAGCCAAATGAAAAAACGATATCCAGAAATAAAATTTTTGACTTTGATTTATTTATTAATCATAATTACAGGTTGTAAGATATATAGAACCGACCCATTGGCATATAATGGCGAACATGAGTTTCAGCATAAAGCCAAAGTTACAGAAAGCAGGATGGAAGTCTCTTCTCATTATAATGGAAGGGACACAATCTACATGGGAATTATTAAGACAAGAACATGTGGATCTAAATGGTCGGCCTATGAGTTCAAAACTAGAACCACTTCCAACGAAAATGGTAGTTTTTATCTGGTAGAGTTTACAAATATTAATTCCAAGTTGACGGATGGCGTTTGGTTCGATAGAAGTAGAAATCAATTGCTAATTGCGGAAATTGGAATACCCATGAAAATGAATGCCAAATTTGACAATGGGAAATTTTCAAAGGAATTATTAGTTCAAATATTTTTTAGCTGGATGAATATAAATTACTACAGAAAATGAAAGATACAGCTTTATATAACAGTACCTAACCAAAAGTGGCGGTTCAGTGCTCCGCAGACAAATTTGTGGTCAAATCGACACCTTAGGGTAGCTGCAAACCGTTATAAATCCCCAAACAAGCCCCAAAACCTCCTACTTACTTTTTATTTCCAAACGAACATTTTTTCAACTTTTGAGAAGAACTTCACTAATCATTTCAACCCTAAAAACCACCACGATTTCCCCCTCCAATCTAATTTTCAAACGATTTCTAATTAAATGCTTGAAAATTCTAAAATAAAACACGTATATTTGCGCCCAAATTTAAACAGCGTTAGATGTCATCAATTAAAGGAAAAATCTCACAAGTTATCGGTCCAGTTGTGGACGTTCGTTTTGAAAGAGGAACTACTCTTCCAAACATTTTTGATGCTCTTGAAGTATATAGAGCAGATGGTTCAAGAGTTGTTCTTGAGGTGCAAGCGCACGTTGGGGAAAACGCAATTCGCGCAATCTCTATGGACTCAACAGACGGATTCACACGTGGTATGGAAGTTATCTCAACAGGTACTTCTATCAAAATGCCAACTGGAGAAAAAATCAAAGGTCGTTTATTCAACGTTGTTGGTGAAGCGATTGATGGTATCAACGAAATGAGTAATGAAGGTGGGTTACCTATCCACAGAGAAGCACCAAAATTCGACCAATTATCAACTGCAACTGAAATCCTTTTCACAGGAATTAAAGTTATCGACTTAATTGAGCCTTATGCAAAAGGTGGTAAAATCGGTTTATTCGGTGGTGCTGGGGTTGGTAAAACGGTATTAATCCAAGAATTAATTAACAATATCGCTAAAGGTCACGGTGGACTTTCTGTATTCGCAGGAGTTGGTGAGCGTACACGTGAAGGAAATGACCTTCTTCGTGAGATGTTGGAATCAGGAATTATTAAATATGGTGATGCATTTATGCACTCAATGGAAGAAGGTGGATGGGATCTTTCTAAGATCGATGTCCCTGGAATGGTTGAGTCTAAAGCAACATTCGTTTTCGGTCAAATGAACGAGCCTCCTGGAGCACGTGCACGTGTTGCCTTGTCAGGATTAACAATGGCTGAATATTACCGTGATGGTGAAGGTGACGGACAAGGAAAAGATATCCTTTTCTTCGTTGATAACATCTTCCGATTTACACAAGCTGGTTCTGAGGTGTCTGCACTTCTTGGACGTATGCCTTCAGCGGTAGGTTACCAACCAACGTTGGCTTCTGAGATGGGTGCGATGCAAGAGCGTATTACTTCAACTAAAAATGGATCTATTACATCTGTACAAGCGGTTTACGTACCTGCGGATGACCTTACTGACCCGGCTCCGGCAAACACATTTGCTCACCTTGATGCAAC
>CAZDKE010000038.1:0-34213 GCA_964506255.1 uncultured Lishizhenia sp.
TCAGTTCTTCGGTTTCATTGAATTGTAGAGTTTCACCTTTGTTGGTGATTTCAAAGGAACGGTTATGGAGGAAATTGATTAGCATAACTCAATAAAAATATTTAGTTCATTGCTTATTTAGTATTTACATCTCCTTATTCATTCAATTAAAGAAAAAGGTAACTGCTTTTTATTAATTTCTACCATTCAAAAGCTTTGTCGCTCATCCAATTACCTTGAACCCTTAATGTTTGTTCAATAACATCACGAACACAACCTTTACCGCCATTTATTGGAGATTGATAATTTACAACTGCTTTGATGTCGATTGAGGCGTCTTGAGGGCATGTGGAAAGACCAACTAAATTTAAAACAGGTAAATCGGGGATGTCATCACCCATGTATAATACTTCTTCATCTGTAAAACCGTATTTTACTTGTAAATCTTTGTATTTACTCAATTTATGGTGAGTAGCCAAATGCACTTCTGTTACACCTAATCCTAAAAGTCTTTCTTTAACTTCCGTTGAATGACCACCAGAAATAATGAAAATTTTGTAATCCATTTTAGACGCATATTGCAACGCATAACCATCTTTTGCATTCAAAGCGCGCACAACTTCATCCTTCATTAAATACACTAGTCCATCTGTTAGAACTCCGTCCACATCGAACATAAATACTTTAATGTTTTTTAATTTTTCTTTATAACTAATCATTTTTTGAATATGTTTCGATGATGTTTTGTGATAGTAATTTATAGATTTCCTTATTTCGTCCTTCTAAATAGGAAAGCTGATTTTCAATAATCAATCGGTCATTTCTTTTAGCGGGTCCTGTTTGCGCCTCATAAGGACTTACTATCTTCAGTTTTTCAAATGTTTCGTTTAACAAAGGTTGAAAAAGCGACCAATCCAAATTGTTTTTAATTGCTTCTTCTTGTGAAATGTAAACCAAGTGATTGACGAAATTGTTTAAGAAAACAGCACTTAAGTGTATTTTTTTTCGTTTTTCAGAATCGCAATGTTGAAATTTGAAACCTATTTTTTTACAAATTACTTCAAGTTTTTTTTGAAGGGATTTGGTATTTGCTTCCAACAAAATGGGAATAGCTTCAGCCTTTAGATTCCTACCTTCCGAAAAAGATTGAAGTGGGTAGAAAACAGCTCTTGCTTTTTTATTTTCGATGGCTTCTAATGAAATACTTCCGGCAGAATAAACCACAAGCTGTTTTGCTGATAAAGAATTTACAACTTCTATAACATGTTGGTCAGCTACTGCAACCAAGATTAAGTCAGCTTTTAAATCTTCGAGTGAATCAAAAAAAGGCGCTTCGACTTTTACCGCGAGTGCCTTTCCTGTTTCTTTATTTCTACTGTAAATTCCAGTAATGATAAATCCTGCTTGGTGAAATAAACTGGCAAAACCATTTGCAACTTTACCAGAACCTACAAAGGCCACACTTTTTATTTCACTTTCTGCACGAATCATTTACCATGACATTGCTTATATTTCTTCCCGCTTCCGCAAGGACACAAATCATTTCTTCCAACTTTTGGTTCTGCAATTACAGGTTGACGTTTCTCCTCTTGAGGAAAAGAATTTTCAATTGCTTGCTGATAACCTTGACGTCCTTGAAATTGTGGTGGATTTGTAGAACTTGTATTTCCGTTATTGATTTGTGCTTTCTCGTAGTTACTTTGTTTCGCTTCTTGATTAGTGCTTTGCAATTGTTGTTCAATTGGCATATTCAAATTCATCAATAACTCAACAGCTCCTTCATTCAAACGATTCATCATCGAACGGAACAACTCATACGATTCTAATTTGTAAACTACTAATGGGTCTTTTTGCTCGTAAGTTGCATTATTTACCGCTGAACGCAAGTCGTCCATTTCACGTAAATGCTCTTTCCACTCATCGTCGATTTTAGCTAAGATGATATTTTTCTCAAACGATTTTGAAATTGCTTTTCCTTCTGATTCATATGCTTCTTTCAAGTTCACCAATAATTCCATTTCGCGTCTGCCATCCGTTAAAGGGAAAACAATATTCTTGAAACGATCTGACATTGTTTCGTGAACGTGCTTGATTTGAGGCATTGCTAATTGTGCAATTTTCTCGCATTTACGATCATATTGTTCACGCATAGAATTGTAGATACTATTCACTAAATCATCTTTTGATAGTGTTCCATAAGTACTTTCATCAACAGGGGAAGAAATTCCAACTACACGAATCAATTCAATTTCAAATTCATCGAAAGGTAAATTTCCATATCGTTTAACCGTTGTGTCGCACAATTCAAAGAACATATTGTCTACATCAATATCTAAACGGTCACCAAATAATGCGTTTCTGCGTTTTTTGTAAATCGCTTTACGTTGTGCGTTCATTACATCATCGTATTCCAACAAACGTTTACGAACACCGAAGTTATTTTCTTCCACTTTTTTCTGTGCACGCTCAATAGATTTTGAAACCATTCCAGCGGTAATAACTTCGCCTTCTTTCAATCCCATTCTATCCATCAATTTTGCAATACGCTCCGAACCGAATTTACGCATCAAATCATCTTCCAATGAAACGAAGAAACGAGAAGAACCTGGATCTCCTTGACGACCAGAACGACCTCTCAACTGTCTGTCAACACGACGTGAATCGTGACGTTCAGTACCAATAATTGCCAAACCTCCAGCTTCTTTCACATTTGGTCCTAATTTGATATCCGTACCACGACCAGCCATATTTGTTGCAATTGTAACTGCACCTGCTAAACCAGCATTGGCAACAATTTCCGCTTCTTTTTGGTGGTATTTTGCATTCAATACTTGATGTTCGATTTTTTTCATCGACAACATTCTACTCAATAGTTCAGAAATCTCAACCGTTGTTGTACCTACTAATACTGGACGTCCAGCAGCAACTAAAGCTTCAATTTCTTGAATAACTGCGTTGTATTTTTCTCGTGCTGTTTTGTAAACGAAATCATCTTGATCTTTTCTAGAAACAGGTCTATTCGTTGGAACGACAACTACATCTAATTTATAAATATCCCAGAATTCTTTTGCTTCCGTTTCAGCAGTTCCGGTCATACCTGCTAATTTGTGGTACATACGGAAGTAATTCTGAAGCGTAACAGTTGCATACGTTTGCGTCGCCGCTTCAACTTGAACGTTTTCCTTAGCTTCAATCGCTTGGTGTAAACCATCTGAATAACGTCTTCCGTCCAAAATACGACCTGTCGATTCATCTACGATTTTAACCTTGTTATCAAGAATCACGTATTCTACTTCTTTTTCAAAAAGAGTATATGCTTTCAATAATTGGTTAATAGAGTGAATACGTTCGGATTTTATTGAATAGTCGCGAACTAGAATATCTTTTTTCGCTAAAAATTCCTCTTTTGGTAAGTTTAGCTTTTGAAGATTTGCGATTTCAGAACCGATATCTGGCATAATATAAAAATCTCTGTCATCTGCGCCAGAAACTAAATCGATACCTTTATTTGTTAACTCAATTGTATTGTTTTTTTCATCAATTACAAAGAACAATTCCACATCAATTTTTTTCATGTGTTTTCCTTGTTCTTGCATATAGTAATTCTCCGTTTTCTGCAAATGAACGCGAATTCCTGGCTCTGATAAAAACTTAATTAAGGTTCTATTTTTTGGTAAACCTCTGTGAGCTCTTAACAAAGCAATTCCTCCTTCATCCAACATACGTTTAGCTTCGTTTTTATCCTCAGGTGGCGTATTGATTACGGTTAATAATTTTTTAGCTTCACTTAAACATTGCTGAATATACTGTTTTTGAGCTTCTACCACACGTTCGATACGTGGTTTTAACTCATAAAATTCGTGTTCGTCACCTTTTGGAGTTGGACCTGAAATAATTAGAGGCGTTCTTGCGTCATCAATTAAAACTGAGTCGACCTCATCGACAATTGCAAAATGATGTTTGCGTTGTACCAAATCATCCACGTGTCCAGCCATATTATCGCGCAAGTAATCGAAACCAAATTCATTATTTGTTCCGAAAGTAATATCTGCTAAATAAGCTTTACGTCTTTCTGCTGAATTTGGGCGGTGTTTGTCGATACAATCTACGGATAAACCATGGAATTGATAAAGAGGTCCCATCCATTCAGAGTCACGTTTTGCTAAGTAATCATTTACAGTAACGATATGAACACCTTTTCCTGCAAGCGCATTTAAGTAAACAGGTAATGTTGCCACTAACGTTTTACCTTCACCCGTTTGCATCTCAGCGATATTTCCTTTGTGTAAAACTGCACCTCCCATCAACTGCACATCGTAATGAACCATGTTCCAATTGATTTTCGCACCTGCTGCAGTCCATTCACTGTGCCAAATTGCTTTATCGTTTTCAATAGTGATTCCGTCTTTTTTCATTGACAAATCACGATCGAAATCTTCAGCGTTAACTTCTAATTTTTTATTGTTTGACCAACGGAATGCTGTTTCTTTTACAACTGCAAAAGCTTCAGGAAGGATTGCTGCTAAAGTTGTTTCGATTTGTTCGTCGATTGCTTTTTCAAGTTTATCGATTTTATCAAACAGATTTTCTTTTTCTTCAATAGAAGTATTTACATCTTCTGCCTTCGCTCTTAAGCCACTCAATTCGTCTTCAAGTGTTTGTTTTTCAGCTCGAATTCTAGCTTGAAATTCTCTTGTCTTATCGCGTAATCCTTGGTCGGATAGTGATTTAACCTTCTCTAATTCAACCAATGTTTGTTCAACATACGGCCAATATAATTTTTTGTCTTTTGCGTTTTTATCGCCAAAAATCTTTTTTAATAAGTCACCAATCATGTAATTGTAAATTTTGCAAGAGCCAAAGATAAACAATTAAGTAGTAGTAGGACTTAGTAATAGTTAGAGACTTGTTAATTTTTTGCAATAGAGCAGAGAATTGGTTTGAATCATTAGCTCCGGAGGACCAAGAACACTATATCTCCATAGGAGCGACATTATTCAATACAATCAAAAAGGTATTTTTCATTGTATTCAACATTAAATTTTTGAAGCAAAGTCAAATATTCATCTTTAAATGTTTTCTTTTGATGACGTTGTTCTTGATTGTTTATGATTGCAATTTTTAATCTACCAAAAATAAAATAAGATTCGATTCTTATCTACATGAAATTTCAATTTTGGTATTTGAAGTTTTCATTTAAAGATTTTTGAGTTTAATAATTTCCAAAGAAGGATAAGGAGATAAGCTTAAAAAGGCCACTGTATTGTAATTAAAAGAAAAATCACTCGTTAACTTTGTTACAAAGAAAGATGAAATAACAACAATTGTGAAAGTTAACAACAGAAGTAAAGCAGCTAAATTGTTTTAGAGTATATCAAAACATTACCTTTTGTTGAAGTTGAGCAGGAATCACCTCGGTACAATGAAGAAACCGAGAAAGCAATGAAAGAAGCACACGCAGGAAAAGGAATCATCAGAACAAAAAATCACCAAGATTTGATGAAAAAATTAAGAAGCTGATGTTTGAAATTGAATTTAGTAAACAATTGAAAATCAATTAAATATAATTTCATTAAATCATAACCTGAGCTTTAACCATGTGCAAACGTTACCGAACTTATTCGGCCTTGAATTTCTAGGTTTTAGCTACTGAACTGAAACTGTTAATTTTTAAAATTTCTGTAAGAACATTTTTAAAAAATTTCAGTTTCAGAAAGGAGTTAAAATTGTTCGCCACGAGTTGCAAATACAAATAGAAAAATGAACTGCGAACAAAAAGAAATTCAGAGCCTTGATTTTTTGTTTCTTTTTCATCAAGGAAAAAGAAAGGCAAATTAAATTATTAGTCTAACAATTGTTTGTAACAGAATCTATTTATTCTGAAAATAACCAATTTCCTTCACCTTTCAACATTCTATGTTTATTAATACTTAAAAAAGATAGTTTCAAACAATCGAATCGAATTATCTTTGTGCCATGCATGAAATGATTTTAGTTTTAGATTTCGGTTCTCAATATACGCAATTGATTGCCAGAAGAATACGTGAGCAAAACGTATATTGTGAAATCCACCCTTGGAACAAAATTCCTGAGTTAACCCCCAATATTAAAGGTGTAATTCTTTCAGGAAGTCCATTTTCGGTGAGAGATGAAGCTTCTCCGCGCCCAGATTTATCGGCGATTAAAGGAAAAATGCCTTTGCTGGGAATTTGTTTTGGTGCACAATATCTATCACATCATTTCGGCGGGGAAGTGTTGCCTTCTAATACGCGTGAGTATGGTAGAGCGCATTTGACTTTCGTGGACGAAAACAATATTTTAACTGAAGGAATGACTTTCGGTTCGCAAGTTTGGATGTCACACGGAGATACGATTAAAAAGATTCCAAGTAACTATAAAATTATTGCAAGTACGCACGATGTGGAAGTGGCTGGGTATGAAATTCAAGGGGAAACAACCTTCGGAATTCAATTCCATCCAGAAGTTTACCACTCAACAGAAGGTGCTACTTTATTGAGAAATTTCGTTCGAACTATTTGTGGTTGCAAAGGCGATTGGACTCCAGATTCATTTGTGGATGAAACAACTAAAAAATTACAAGCCCAATTAGGTGACGACAAAGTGATTTTAGGTTTATCAGGCGGAGTTGATTCATCGGTTGCAGCTGTTTTGTTACATAAAGCAATTGGTTCAAATTTGCATTGCATTTTCGTTGATAACGGCTTGTTGCGCAAAAATGAATTCAGTTCTGTTTTGGAATCTTACCAAGGAATGGGCTTGAATGTGAAAGGTGTGGACGCATCCGATAAATTCTATGAAGCTTTGAAAGGATTAACTGATCCTGAATTGAAACGCAAAGCAATCGGTAAAGTGTTTGTGGATGTTTTTGACGAAGAATCTAAAAAAGTGGAAGGTGCAAAATGGCTTGGTCAGGGAACAATTTATCCAGATGTGATTGAGTCTGTTTCTGCAACAGGTGGACCTTCACAGACGATAAAATCGCATCACAACGTGGGAGGTTTACCCGATTATATGAAATTACAAGTAGTGGAGCCTTTGCGATTATTGTTCAAAGACGAAGTGCGAAGAATCGGACGTTCATTGGAAATCGATCAACGCATTTTGGGAAGACATCCTTTTCCAGGTCCAGGCTTGGGAATTCGCATCTTAGGTGAAGTAACTGCCGAAAAGGTACGTATTTTGCAAGAGGTTGATGCATTATTTATTGACGGTTTGAAAGAAGATAAATTATACGATGACGTTTGGCAAGCAGGAGCGATTTTCCTTCCTATTCAATCTGTTGGTGTAATGGGCGATGAGCGAACGTATGAGAATGCAGTTGCTTTGCGCGCTGTGACTTCAACCGATGGAATGACTGCTGATTGGTGTCATTTACCGTATGAATTTTTAGCAAAAATCTCCAATCGTATCATCAATCAAGTGCGTGGCATTAATCGTGTTACGTATGATATTAGCTCTAAACCACCTGCAACAATCGAATGGGAATAATGAAAGTTAAAAGCGTTTTTTTCTTGTTTATCTTTTTCTTGCTGAGTTTACAACAATTTGCTGCACAGCAATATGCACTAATCACTCAGAAAGATGGCAAAAAATACTACAATCACACGGTAGTAGATGGGAACAGTATTTTTGGTTTACAGCAAATGTACAATTGCCCGGTTGAAGATATTTTGGAGGCTAATCCAGGAATTGAACGTGGTTTGAACGATGGCCAATTGGTGCTAATTCCAGCACAAGAAAAGATAATTTTACATACAGTTCAAAAACAAGAAACGCTTTACAAAATCTCTAGAATGTATGCCGTTCCTGTGGATACAATTATTGCAAAAAATCCAGGTTGTGAAAATGGTTTAAAGGTTGGTCAGCGCTTGAAATTGGAAAATGCAGTGCCGCTAATTCAAGTTGATTTATTGAGTGTAAGTGTGGAGGAAAACACACGCGAAGTTCCAAAACCAAGCGAAGAAGTAAAATCAAAATTTATCGTTTCGTTTAAAGATTCTATCATTAGCCACGTAGTTTTGCCAACGGAAACAATTCACACAATTTCGAAACGCTTTATGATTCCAGTGGAAACTTTGAGAAGTGTCAATAATTTGAATTCCAACAAATTACAAACAGGACAAAGCATAAAAATTCCGCTTAAAAAAGAGAAAATCGAAAAAGTAAAAATACGTGAGGTTCCAGTTAAAAATCGCACTACGAAAGACTCTTTGTTGGTGTTTGAGAAAAAAGAAATGTACAATGTTGCTTTGTTTTTGCCTTTTAATTTGGATTCAACTTCTTCTTTCAATAAATCGGTTGTAAACGCCGCTTTTGATTATTATATGGGCGCAAGTTTGGCGATAGATTCACTTCGAAAAATGGGTTTTCGTGCCAATTTCTATGTGTATGATTATCAAGCAAAAAACGAAACAATTCAACAGCAATTAGCAAAACCAGAATTTAAATCGATGGATTTGATTTTTGCACCACTTCAAGTAGCAGAAGCAGAAATCGTTGCAGATTGGGGAAGAAAAAATAAAGTAAGAGTAGTTTTAAGCGTGAATATGCCTCCAAAATTACTAGAGTCAAATCGCTATGTTTATGCATTGAATCCCGATAATGAAATTCTTATAAGGAATTTAGCATATCATATTTACAAAAAACACGACAATCAACAAATCATTTTAATCAAAGGAACGAAACCCGCTGAAGATTGGATGAATCAAGTATTTATGAATTATTTCAAAGAGTTTCCTGAGAAAAATTCACGTCCGCGAGTGATAGAAGCAGATTGGACTAATTTCAAAAATTTCGAAAGTTTAAGTGCACAAACGATGTTTGTTTTTCTTTCAACGGACAAAGACAAAGTGATTAAATTGCTTGATAAATTCAAAGGAAATCAAACAGTTAGCATTTTCGGCTTGAAAGAATGGGCGGATTGGAAAGAAGTGAATGGAACGATAATGAATAAATACGAATTTACGTATGCTTCACCAACTCATTTTGATTTGCGCGACCCACAAGTGATTAACTTCCACAAACTTTACAGACGCTCTTATAATGCCGATTTAACCAAAACAGCTTGTCAAGGTTACGATGCAGTACTCAATGTTTGCTCGGCTTTCTTCCTTGACAAAGAAATGAAAAAAGGATTAATCAATTCGTATCAATTAAACCAAATTGGAAAAGGAAATGGCATTCAAAATGAAGGAGGTTTTGTTTTGAAATTCCAAGATTTTGAACCAAAAGTTGACAATCAATGACAAGTGAGCACATAAAATCGGAGTTTAGAAAATTGCAATTACACATTTGTGAAGCGCTAGAGAAAATCGTCGGTTTAGCCCTTTTTCAAGAAGACGCTTGGACGAGAGAAGAGGGTGGAGGAGGTTTCACAAGAACCATTTCTAACGGAAATATTTTGGAAAAAGGTGGTGTTGCATTTTCAGCAGTTGAAGGTCCAGTAAGTGAAGCAATGAAAAAGCAATTAGGAATGCAAGGCAATGCTTTTTTTGCTTCAGGCGTTTCGATTGTGTTGCACCCTTTTCATCCGCGCCATCCGATTATTCATATGAATGTGCGTTATTTTGAATTAGATAATGGAACTTATTGGTTTGGTGGAGGAATTGATCTTACGCCTCATTACATCAATGAAGAATCCGCAAGACTTTTTCATCAAGGCTTGAAACAATTGTGTGATGAATACCATATTGATTTTTACACCAAATTCAAACCTTGGGCTGACACCTATTTTCATTTGCCACACCGAGGAGAATCACGTGGAATTGGAGGGATTTTCTTCGATCATTTAGATGAAAAATGCGGTTTAGAGAAATCAAAAATTTTCGAGTTTTGTCTTGAGTTAGGTAAATTATTTCCTATTCTGTATGGTCAACAAATAAATTTTACTGAGGTATCACAAGCAACAGAAGCAGAATTGGCTTGGCAAGCTTCTAGACGTTCGCGTTATGTTGAATTCAACTTATTACACGACCGAGGTACTAAATTCGGCATCTATTCAGGTGGTCGTACCGAATCCATTTTAATGAGTATGCCTCCAATGGCAAAATGGGAATATAATGTTCAATCAAAAGAAAATTCAGAAGAAGCAAAAACTATCGAACTTTTGAAAAAGGTGGTTGATTGGGTAAAGAACTAAAAAAACAAATTTATTTATCAAATCTCTTTTTAACATAAATGAAAAAAAAATGTCCGACATTTCTGCCGGACATTCAATATAATACAAGTTGAGATTTAAACCAAACCTTGGTCAAACATAGCATCTGCTACTTTTACAAAACCAGCAATATTTGCTCCTTTTACGTAGTGTACATTACCATTTCCGTCATTTCCATATTTCACACAAGCTTCATGGATTGATACCATAATTCCATGTAAACGTTGATCAACTTCTTCAGCAGACCAAGAAAGACGTAGAGAGTTTTGAGACATTTCTAAACCTGAAGTTGCAACACCACCAGCGTTTGATGCTTTTCCTGGAGAGAAAAGAATATTAGCAGCTTGGAATGCTTCAATTGCTTCCGGAGTCGAAGGCATATTAGCACCTTCAGCAACACAGATAACACCATTTGAAACCAAAGTTTTAGCTTCATCGCCGTTCAACTCATTTTGAGTAGCACATGGTAATGCGATGTCAACTTTCACTTCCCATGGACGTTTTCCTGCTACAAATTTTGCAGTTGGATATTTTGCAACGTATTCTTCAATTCGACCTCTTTTTACATTTTTCAAATCCATTATAAATGCTAATTTCTCAGCATTGATACCGTCTGCATCATAAATGTATCCAGAAGAGTCAGAAAGAGTAACAACTTTTGCTCCTAATTGAGTAGCTTTCTCGCAAGCGTATTGAGCAACATTTCCTGAACCAGAAACTGCAACAATTTTGCCATTGAAAGAATCACCTTTAGTAGCCAACATTTCTTTTGCAAAGTAAACAGTACCGTAACCTGTAGCTTCTGGACGAATTAATGATCCTCCCCAGTTTCTTGCTTTTCCTGTTAAAACACCTGTAAACTCGTTACGAATTCTTTTGTATTGTCCAAACATATAGCCAATTTCACGACCACCAACACCAATATCACCAGCAGGAACATCAGTGTCTGCTCCAATGTGGCGACATAATTCAGTCATAAATGATTGACAGAATTTCATTACTTCGTTATCTGATTTGCCTTTAGGATCGAAGTCAGAACCACCTTTTCCACCACCCATAGGTAATGTAGTTAAAGAGTTTTTAAAGATTTGTTCGAAACCTAAAAATTTCAAAATTGATAAGTTTACAGATGGGTGAAAACGTAAACCACCTTTGTATGGACCGATAGCTGAGTTAAACTCAACTCGATACCCTCTGTTAACTTGAATGTTACCGTTGTCATCCAACCAAGGAACTCTAAAAATGATTGTTCTTTCTGGCTCTACAATACGATCCAAAATTTTGGCTGCTTTGTATTTTGGATGTGACTCCATGAACGGAATAACTGCTTCCGCTACTTCTTGAACTGCTTGAAGAAACTCTGGTTCATGTCCGTTTTTTGCACGAACTCTATCCATAAATTCTTCAATCTCTGCATGATGATTGTTTGACATAAATGATGTTTTTAAAATTAAACGTAGCAAATGTAATAAGTTTTTATTCGCTTGGTCAATTAACAATAAATTTCTTTATGTATAAGAAAATTTAATATTAACATTTTCTTGATTTCTTCTTAATTTTAGCAACTTTTTTAGAAGTTGAACGTTTTGACTTTGCTAATGAACTTTAACACAATGAAAAACTTAAAATTATTCCTCACTTTTTTTCTTTCCATTTTTGTCGAAATTGCTTATTCTCAAAATATATCTGTTTGTTTAGGTCAAGATGCAACAGTATGTCCTAACCAAACAGTAACTATAAATGATTGCAATAGTGTTGGTGGAGGTGCAGCTGTTGGTTCTGCTCAATATGCTGTTGTAAATATTCCTTATGCACCAGATCCTTTTAACCTTGGAACACCTATCACCCTATCAGATGATGCTATTTCACCAGTTCAAAATATTGGTTTTTCATTTTGTTTTTTTGGAAATACTTATACTCAATTTTATGTAGGGAGTAATGGTTGGGTTGGATTTACTGCTGGTCAAACAACTGCTTTTACTTCTGCAACTATTCCCAGTACTGCAGCGAATGTTCCTAGAAATTGTATAATGGGTCCCTGGCAAGATTGGCATCCAGGTACTGGGTCAGGAGGCCCTTATATTCGTTATCAAGTTTTAGGAACTGCACCTACAAGAAGATTAGTTGTTTCATGGAACAACTGTCCAATGTATTCTTGTACATCATCTTTAGGAACGTATCAAATTGTTTTATTCGAATCAACAAATAACATAGAAACTAGAATGCAGAACAAACCAAATTGTCCAGGTTGGGCAGGAGGAACAGCTGTTCATGGAATACATAACCTTGCAGGAAATGCAGCGGTTGTGGTTCCTGGAAGAAATTCTACACAATGGACAACCACAAACAATGCATGGAGATTTACTCCTCAAGTTACTTGGGGAAATACATTAGGTCAAACTTTTCCTTATAACGGTGGTGTTTTAAACATTAATCCAGTTCCTCCTGGTACTACTGGTTATTTCTTGAAATCTGGCTGTTCTGCCAGTGGAACAGGAAATGCAATTTCAGATACAACATGGATTACGGTTGCAAATCCTTCTGCCACTGTGAATGCTGTATCAGATTTTTGTACTCAAAGTATTGGTTCAGTTACAGCTGTTCCTGGTGCAGGTTCTAATGGACCATTTACCTATTCATGGACACCTGGAGGTGCTACTTCTGCAACTGTAAATAATCTTGGAGCTGGAACATACACAGTTAATATTGTTGATGGAAATGGTTGTACAGCATCTGGAAGTGGAACTGTGGGAGATAATCCAGTAACATTTAGTATTGCTTCAACTCTAGTGTCATGTGGTGGAGGAAATGATGGAACAGCAACTGCAACAGCAACTCCAACAAGCCCTCAGGTTACATATCAATGGAGTAATGGTCAAACTACCCAAACAGCCGTTGGTCTTGTAGCTGGTACATATACTTGTACTATTTCAGCAGGTGCAGGTTGTACGGATATTCTCACTGTAAATGTTAGTGAAATACCTCCACTTCAAGCTTCAATAACTAGTCAAACGAATGTAACTTGTAATTCTGCTTTGAATGGAACAGCTTCGGTTTTAGCATCCTTAGGAACAGCACCATATTCATATACATGGTCTGGATCTACAAACACAGCAAGTACTGTGACAGATTTACCTGCGGGAGCAAACTTCGTTTTAGTAAGAGATGTAAATGGTTGTACTGTTACTTTAAATTTTAATTTAACAGAACCAAATCCATTATCAATTATTCAGCATACACCTGATACACTTGTTTGTGCTAATTCTATAATTACTATAAGAGCTTTAGGAACTGGAGGGTCGTCTGCTTATACCTATACTTGGACAGAAAATGGAAATCCAATTGGAACAGGTACATCACTAGTTGTGACTCCAACAGGAACTGTCAATAATTATTGTGTTACTTTATCTGAACAATGTGGTTCACCAACAGCACAAGAGTGTTTTGTAGTAACAAATCCAACCCAAATTTTCCCAACTGTATCATCTGATAAGATTAAAGATTGTGAACCAGGAGTTTTTAATTTTACCAATACTTCTAATTTACCAAATGAAATTGCAACAACAAATTATACTTTCTCAAATAATTCTAGTTATACAATGAGTGGTTCTCAGTTGTTAAATGCTACTTTCCCTAATGTTGGTGTTTATGGAGTAACGATGACTGTGACATCTATTTATGGTTGTGTTTATGATACAATTATTCCAACAATAATTGAAGTAACTCCTGTTCCAAACGCTTACTTTAACTTTTCAAAGAATCCAGCAACATGGTTTGAAACAACTGTTCAAACATTTGACAATTCAATGGGAAATGTAATAAATTGGCAATGGCTTTGTCCTGATGCCTTAAGTGTTAGTACAAATGGAGATAATGCGACTTTGGTTTTCTCTGAAGGAATTGCTGGAATATATCCCGTAACGTTAATTGTAACAACAGATGAAGGGTGTATAGATACGACTACAATAGATTTAAATATTATTCCGGATGTGATAATGTATATACCTAACTCATTTACTCCTGATGGAGATGAGCATAATCAAACTTGGAAGTTTCATATTGAAGGTATAGATTTTATGAATTTCAAAGTTGAGATTTATAATAGATGGGGTGAATTAATGTGGGAATCTTATGATGCAAGAGCGGAATGGGATGGAACATTTAAAAACAAAAAAGTACCGCAAGGAACATATACTTGGAAAATGTCATATAAAGAACTTAATTCAGATGGAAGAAGACAATATTCAGGTTTCATTAATGTATTAAAATAGTTTTCCTAAATTTTCTTAAACGCATCTATTATTCTGGCATGAATGTAGATGCGTTTCTTTTTTATCTTAAATTTATAAAAATATTTAACTATGAAATTATCTGTTCTTTTGGTTCCAATCTTATCATTATCTCTAGTTTCTTGTGATATATTGAATCAAGCTGCTAGTGCAATCACAACTCCATCAACTTCTGGGCAAGCTTCAGTTCCTAAATTAACTAACGATGAGGTAATATCTGGTTTAAGAGAAGCACTATCAGTAGGGATAAAAAACTCAGTAAATCTTACCTCTGTAACTGATGGTTTTTTGAAGAATGATGCAATTCGTTTGCCATTCCCTGCTGATGCTATCAAGGTTAAAGAAAAAGCTTTAGAATTGAACCTAGGAGGACAAGTAGAAAAATTTGAAACTACATTAAATCGAGCAGCAGAGGAAGCTACAAAAGAAGCTTTACCAATTTTTATGGATGCGATTAAAAACATGAGTGTTCAAGATGGTTTTGCCATTTTAAATGGTGGAGATGGCGCTGCTACGAAATTTTTGAAAGAACAAACAACAGCTAAATTGATTACAGCATTCGCACCAAAAGTGAAAGAGGCAACTTCAAGAGTAAAATTAACTGAATATTGGAATCCAATAATAAATAAATATAATGGTTCAATGACTTTAACTGGTGGACAAAAGTTAAACCCAGACTTGGATGCTTATGTAACCGAATTAGCAATCAAAGGTTTATTTCAAATGGTGGAAAAAGAGGAGAATAAAATCCGTAAAGATCCAGCAGCAAGGGTTACAGACATTTTAACGAAAGTTTTTGGTAGTTTAACTAATTAATATGTTAAAACATTTTCCAGCTACTGATTTAGTTTTAAATGCTAAAAATCAAGTTTATCATTTAGGGCTTTCCCCAGAAAACTTAGCTGCAAAAATAATTGTCGTTGGTGATCAAGATAGAGTAGCGTTGATTTCTCAATTCTTTGATTCTATTGAACACAAATCACAGCATCGTGAATTTACTTGCCATACGGGAGTTTATCAAGGAAAAAGAATTTCAGTATTATCAACAGGAATCGGCACCGATAATATTGATATCGTTGTTAATGAACTAGATGCGCTAGTTAATATTGATTTAGATGATCGGATAGAAAAGGAACAGAAAACTAATTTGGAAATTATTCGAATTGGTACTTGCGGTATTGTACAATCTCATATTCCGATTCATTCTTACATCTTATCTTCTCACGCTTTAGGTTTGGATAATATTGCTCATTTCTATGAAATTCCGTTTGACGACAATGAGTTATCATTAGGTGAAAAGATTCAAAATCACATTGGTTTACCTGTAAAAATAATTCCTTATTTGATTTCAGCGGATTCAGAATTAACCAATCGTTTAGCTTCAGAATTAACACATCAAGGAATTACGATAACGAGTTCAGGATTTTATGGTCCACAAGGAAGAAATTTAAGAATACCAACCTATGCTTCTGAAATTCATACTCGTTTGAGTTCATTTGAAAGTGACGGACTTCAAATTTTAAATTTTGAAATGGAAAGTTCTGCATTGTTTGCTTTAGGTAAAGCTTTAGGACATAAATGCACTACAATATGTTTAGGTGTGGCTAACCGTCCTAATTATGAGTTCTCGAAAGGATATGACAAAGAAATGAATAGATTAATTGAATATGTTTTATATAGAATCTAATTTATTTCAATTGTTTCTCAATCGCCAAGTGTAAATTCATCCCTCTTAATTGTCCACCTTGTGCAACAATTTTTCCTTCTCCATCGATAAGAAAACCAGAAGGGATTGAGGAAACATTATAAGCTGCAGAAGCTTTTCCTTCTTTATCCCAGCCATGAAATTTCCAAATTAGTTTATCCGTTTTAATTGCTTCTTTCCAAGCTTTTTCATCACGATCTAAAGAAACACTAAAAACTTCAAATCCTTTTGCGTTTTTGAATTTGGTGTTTTTATATTTCAAATAGGCCTCTACAACATTTGGATTTTCTCTTCTACACGGTCCGCACCAAGATGCCCAAAAGTCAATAAGAACAAGTTTACCACGAAGTTTTGATAGTTTGACTACTTTACCATTAGGTGAAATTAATTCGATTTCTGGAGCAGTGTCTACCTTTAGTTCTGTATTTGGATTACGCATACAAACTGAGATACAACCTAAAATTATAATGATTCCTAAAGTGATAAAAAGTTGTTTTTTCATTATCCGATTCTCCTTATATCTGCACCAATGTTTCGTAATCTCATTTCAATATCTTGGTAGCCACGGTCGATTTGTTCGATATTTTCAATTACGCTTTTCCCTGTAGCAGAAAGAGCAGCGATTAATAATGAAACACCAGCACGAATATCAGGCGATGTCATATTTATTCCTTTCAAAGAATGTTCTCTGTTTAAACCAATTACAGTTGCTCTATGTGGATCACATAAAATGATTTGAGCCCCCATATCAATTAATTTATCGACAAAAAACAATCTAGACTCAAACATTTTTTGATGAATTAAAACGGAGCCTTTCGCTTGCGTTGCTACCACTAAAATAATTGAAAGTAAATCAGGAGTAAAACCAGGCCAAGGAGCATCATAAATCGTTAAAATAGAACCATCAATAAATGTATCAATTTCGTATTTTTCTTGAGCTGGAATAAAGATATCATCTCCTCTTCTCTCCAAATTGATTCCCATTCTTCGGAAAACATTTGGAATAATTCCCAAATTGTCCCAGCTCACATCTTTAATGGTGATTTCTGATTGTGTCATTGCAGCCAAGCCAATAAAACTTCCAATTTCAATCATGTCAGGAAGTATTCGATGGAAACAACCTTTCAATTCCTTAACACCTTCAATGGTTAATAAATTTGAGCTAATTCCGGAGATTTTTGCCCCCATTGAATTTAACATTTTACATAACTGTTGAATATAAGGTTCACAAGCAGCGTTGTAAAAAGTTGTTGTTCCTTCTGCCATAACGGCTGCCATTAAAACATTAGCAGTTCCAGTTACTGAAGCTTCATCTAAATGAATGTAAGTTCCTTTTAAATGTTCAGCTTCTACGGAATAAAAGTGTTCACCAGCATCATAATTGAATTTAGCACCTAATAAAGCAAAACCTTCAAAGTGAGTGTCTAAGCGTCGTCTTCCAATTTTATCTCCTCCCGGTTTAGGAATAAATCCTCTTCCGAAACGTGCTAAAAGCGGTCCAACAATCATAATAGAACCTCGTAAAGCTGAAGCTCTTTTTTTGAAGTCTTCTGTTTCTAAGTAAGATAAATCAATGTCTTTTGCTTGAAAAATATATGTTCCCTTTTCAACCTTTTCGATTTTTACTCCCATCGTTTGTAGTAAAGCCATCAATTTATTTACATCCACAATGTCAGGAATGTTAGAAATCGTCACTTTTTCTTCGGTTAAAAGAGGGGCACATAAAACTTGAAGTGCTTCGTTTTTTGCGCCTTGAGGATATAATTCTCCTTTTAAAGGTTTTCCACCATATATTTCAAATGAAGCCATACTATTGCTTTTTGAATTTTTGTTTTTGATTTTGGTTTTGTTTCTGTTTGAAATTTGGTTTTTTACTAAATTTCTTGTTGTTGTTTGGTCCAATTCCCATTGAACGAAGGATTGTATTTGTATTAATCAATTCATCTGGATTCTCAAGAATTAATTCATCGTCTGACAATTCTTTTAAATGACCTGCAATAACATTATTTTCAACAGCATCATTATTATGAGAAAGGTATTGCTTCTTCATAAAATTTGCCATTGAATTTTTTAAATATTCTTTTTCGTTTGGATCTTCTGTAGTCTTGGCAGTTTCGAGTATTTTTGGAGTATATTTTCCATAATGTCCATATTTGATATTGCTTTTTGGATATTCCATCCATTCCGGCTTTTCGTTTAGGACCTCAGGTTTCGGAATTTCGTAAGGTGTATCAACATCTAAATCGAAATTAGCCATCACGAATAAATGTGTCCAAAGTTTGTGTCGGTAGTCGTCAACATCACGCAAATGTGGATTTAATTGCCCCATTACTTCAATGATTGCTTGAACAGCTCTATTTCTTTCAGAACGATCCTCTAATTCTTTAGCATGTGAAATCATATTTTGTACATTTCTGCCGTACTCAGGTAGAATCAGGTGATTTCTTGTTGTGTTATATTCCATTTTAATTTTCTAAATGTTTTGCAAGCGCATTATCATAAATTTCTTTCGCTTCTGAGATGAAACCAAAAGGTAATTCATCAACTTGCAGTTTTCCTTTGGTAACGTGTCCAAGTAGTGTTAAATTTACTCCTGTCTCTACCATATATTCTAAAAATTCTTCTTCTTGTTCTTCTGTAACTGTAACAACTACACGACCTTGACCTTCACCGAATAAAAATGCATCTTCACGCACTTCAGAGTCAGTTACAATATCAAATCCCAATTCTCTTGGTATTGACATTTCAACCAAAGTTACATATAATCCACCGTCGGCAACATCATGAACAGCATTTACTAAATTATGTTCAATCAAACCTTTAACGGCATTTTGCATTTCATATTCTTTCTCCAAATCAAAATAAGGCGCTGGCGATGCTTTTATTCCGTGGTAGGTTGCTAAATATTCAGAGGATGCAATATCTTCAATATAATCTCCAATTAAGAAAATCAAGTCTCCTTTTTGTTTGAAGTCCAAAGTCATTACTTTGTCCTTGTTAGGTACAATTCCAATCATACCAATCGTTGGAGTAGGGAACACTGGAACTTCCACTCCGTTCATAGAAGTTTGATTGTAGAAAGAAACATTCCCTCCAGTTACGGGTGTTTCAAATTTCAAACAAGCTGCTGACATTCCTTTAATTGCCCCAACAAATTGCCAATAAGATTCTGGATTGTATGGATTTCCGAAGTTTAAACAGTTTGTAATTGCACTTGGAATTCCTCCTGCACAAACAATATTTCTTGCCGCCTCAGAAACAGCAATCATTGTTCCAACTTCTGGATCAGCATTGACATATCGAGAATTACAATCAACAGTCATTGCTAGCGCTTTATTCGTTCCTTTGATATTTACAACTCCTGCATCTGAAGGACGATTTGTTGTCATATTTTTTGTTCCAACCATTGAATCATATTGCTCATACACCCAACGTTTTGAAGCGATGTTTGGTAGTCCTAACAACTTAAATCCAACTTCTTTTAAATTCTCAGGCATTTTAACTGAATCAATTGAGAACTTCTTAAATTCTTGGTAATAAGCTGGTTCTTTATATTCTCTTTTGTATTGTGGTGCTCCACCTCCAAGAACTAACGATTTACAAGGTACATCTCCTACCATTTCACCGTTCATAAAATAACGTACACGATCAGAATCTGTCACCACTCCAATTTCCTCAGCGTGTAAATCCCATTTGTCAAAAATATCTTTTACTACTTTTTCTTTCCCTTTTTCAACAACAACAAGCATTCGTTCTTGTGATTCGGAAAGTAATATCTCGTAAGGTAACATATTGTCTTGTCGCGTTGGAACTTTGTCTAAATGAATATCCATCCCTACATTTCCAGCTGCGCTCATTTCATTAGTTGAACAAGTAATTCCAGCCGCGCCCATATCTTGCATTCCACGAATACAATCTGTACCAGCCAATTCCATAGTTGCTTCTAAAAGCAATTTCTCCATAAAAGGATCACCAACTTGAACTGAAGGTAAGTCATTTGCTGAATCTTCAGTAATATCTTTAGAAGCAAAAGCTGCTCCTGCAATTCCATCTTTTCCAGTAGCTGAACCAACGATGAATACTGGATTCCCTGGACCTTTTGCTGTTGCAGAAATCATTTTCTTTGTATCAATAATTCCAGCAGAAAAAGCATTTACCAACGGATTCGTATTGTAAGAATCATCAAAAAACACTTCACCACCTACGATAGGAATACCAAAAGCATTTCCATAATCGCCAATTCCTTTTGTAACACCCTTCACAAGCCATTTTGTTCTTGCTTGTTCAATGTTTCCAAAACGCAAAGAATTCAACTGAGCTATTGGACGTGCACCCATTGTGAAAATGTCGCGATTGATTCCACCAACTCCAGTTGCAGCTCCCTGATAAGGCTCTAGAGCACTTGGGTGATTGTGAGATTCAATTTTGAAAACACAACCCAAACCGTCGCCAATATCCACTAGTCCAGCGTTTTCTTCACCTGCTTTAACTAACATATGAGGACCATCTTTAGGTAAAGTTTTCAACCATAAAATAGAATTTTTGTAAGAACAATGTTCCGACCACATTACTGAATAAACAGCTGTTTCCGTAAAATTTGGGGTTCTACCTAAAATTTCTTTAATCATTTCAAACTCGTCTGCTCTTAGTCCTAAATCAATTGCCTGCTCGAGTGTTGCTTCTTTTTGAAGTGTGCTTTCCATTCTAAAATTTTTCAGAGCAAAAGTAAGCATTAATTAAAGAAACAGATACCTAAGAAATTGCTATTTATGCTATTTTTTTAACATTGAAAGATTAAAAAAAGGAAGAATCTAAAAGAAAAGATTTTTTGAATTAACAGTTGCAGAATTAATGCAATACCAGCTAAATTTACTGTTTTTTATTTTGGTACATGTTAATTTAATAGAGGTATAATAAATAGCCTTGATAAATTTTTAAATAGTTTAATTTACTAAAATTTTACCTTTGTTAAATGATATTATTTCCTCCTGCAAAAATCAATCTTGGGTTGAGTATTCTTGAAAAAAGAACTGATGGTTATCACGAGTTAGAAACGTGTATGCTTCCAATTCCTTTTTATGATATTCTTGAAATTTTGCCTGCTGATGAATTTTCATTTCTTCAAACTGGTTTAAAGATTCCGGGTACTTCAGGTGATAATTTATGTGAGAAAGCTTTCCGATTATTGCAAGAAAAGTATGCCATACCGAATGTGATGATGCACTTGCGTAAACAAATCCCAATGGGTGCAGGATTAGGTGGCGGTTCCTCTGATGCAGCTTATGTTTTAAGTGGTTTAAATGAATTATTTCAACTTCAACTTTCGGATGAAATTCTAGAAAATTTAGCAGCAGAATTAGGTAGTGATTGTCCCTTTTTTATTAAAAACGAAGCACAAATGGCTAGAGGAAGGGGTGAAAAGCTAACACCAATGAACCTCACATTGAAAGGTTATTACTTAGTATTATTAAATCCTGGAATTCACGTTGGAACAAAAGAAGCTTATGCTGGAGTAACTCCTTCTTACAAAGAAAAATCCTTGGAAGTTTTACTTGAAAATCCAATTTCTGCTTGGCAAGATTTAATTATTAATGACTTCGAAGCCTCGATTTTTGTGAATCACCCTAAAATTGCGGAACTAAAAAATGAGTTATTGAAAAGTGGCGCTATTTACGCTTCTATGTCCGGAAGTGGCTCTTCTGTTTTCGGTTTATTTAAGCAAGAATTTGAATTAATTTCCTGTTCTGCGGACTTTAAAAATAGTCTTGTTTTCAATGGTTTTATTTAAAAATATTTGAAAATCAATTAAATACGAATAAATTTTAATCTTACTACTTGGTAAGTTACTATTTGGTAAGTTACTACTTAGTAAGTTTTTATTCTAAATTAAAGTGATTTCGAAAATTATTAGCTGTAAATTTTCAAATTATTCAATTTTCAAATCCTCTAAACTATTCCCAGCCAAAAACTCTTTGAAATTCATTCTGCGTTTGCCCTCTGGTTGCAATTCAGAAATACAAACAAAACCATCTTTGCAAGGAAAAAGAATGCCATCAGGATTTTTTACAAGTACTTGAGATGTTGGAATTTCATCAACAAGTTTAGAAGCAAATAATTTGAATGAAATGACTTCGTTTTTCTTTTCATTTTTCAAGGTGCACCAAGCAGCAGGGTAGGGTGAAAGCCCACGGATTTTATTGTGAATCGCATGTGCACTTTCGTTCCAATCAATTTTGCAATCTTGCTTGAAAATCTTTGGCGCGTGAGGTAATTCTTTCGCTAAGTTTTCATCTTGTGGAATTGCTTGAATGGTATTGTTGGCAATGTCATTCAAGGTTTTTACAGTTAATTTTGCGCCTAAATGCATCAACGAATCGTGTAATTCGCCAGCGTTCATGTTTTCAGAAATCGCCACTTTTTCTTGTTCCAAAACAGAACCTGTATCAATAACTTGATTAATGAAAAAAGTGGTCACTCCCGTTTCTTTTTCTCCGTTGATAATCGCCCAATTGATAGGAGCAGCACCACGGTATTTTGGCAATAAAGAAGCGTGTAAATTAATCGTTCCTTTTGGAGGCATCGCCCAAACGACTTCCGGCAACATTCGAAAAGCAACCACCACAAAAATATCTGCATTCAAAGCTCTCAAATCGTCGTGGAAACTTTCATCTTTGAGTTTTTCGGGTTGTAAAATGGGAAATACTTTGTCTTTCGAATAAATTTTAACAGCACTTTCACGTAATTGCTGACCGCGACCAGCTGGTTTATCAGCAACTGTTACCACACCCACCACTTCGTGTTCGCTTTGAACAATTGCATCCAAAATGGTTACTGCAAACTCGGGCGTACCCATAAAAACCACTCGTAATTTCGAATTTTGACTCATACAATTTTCTTTTTCCAATTGTAAAAATGTAAATAAAGCAAGGAGAAAACACCTAGCAATGTAAAGTAAATGTACTCAACGGTCCAAATCCAAAAAACGTCTAAGTTCCAGATTTTGATGAATAAGTAACTGGAACACGAATAAATAAAAACGCACGTAAACTCAATCGTCATTGAATGTAGGGTGTTTCCGCTACCGTGAATCGTTTGGAAATAAACAGAACTAAAGCCAAAAACTAATATTGAAAGTGTTATCAATCGGAGGATTTCAGCACTTTTTTGAACGTAAATTTCTTCTGGGTTGATCATTCGAATCATCGCTTCGGGATAAAATAGTGCGCCATGGAAAGTTACTAGCAAAACAATCACGGTCATTATTTGAATCTTTCTCTGAATGATTGGTATTTTATCGAATTCTTTTGCACCAATGTATTGTGAAATATAAGTTTTTGTCGTGCCTGCAAAACCCCATATCGGAACAAATGCCAAGAAGTAAATCGATCGAATATTTTGCGAAACGGTTAAATCGAATTGTCCTTTTTGCTCAAGCCAGGTAAAGAATAATGTCCACGTTGCAAGTGCTGAAAAACCTTGTAACATCAAAGGACTCCCAACTTTCAATAACTCAATCATCGACTTAAAATTGAAAGAGAAATATTCAAACAACTTGTAAATGCGACGCTCTTCTGAGAATATGAGGTAAATTACCAAAAATAACATTCCCATTCCATCGGCAATCGTTGAAGCCCAAGCTGCGCCTTTTAATCCCATTTCAGGAAAGCCCAATTCTCCGAAAATCATTCCATAATCAAGAACAACATTACTTAAAGCAGTAATAATCGAAGCCATCAAAACAACCCACGTTTTTCCTTTCGCTAAGAACAGTGCTTGAATAGAAATCGTTATCATAGCAAAAAACAGTGCGAAACTCCTGATTTGAACGTATTCTCCTTGCAAACCGGCGATTTCTTGGTTTTTTGAATATCCTAAAACTGCTCCAGGCATTATCCAATAAAGCACAGCGAATAAAATAATTGCCAATAAAAAATGAGTAAGCAAAGAAGTTCCAAAAATTCGACCAATCGCATCCGAGCGTTCTTCTCCAATCCTTCTCGCAATAATGATTTGCGCACCATCTCCCATTCCAAGTAAGGTCATATACATCGTAACGTAAAGTAAACCTCCGTTGCCTACGGCGTCAAAAGCCTCTGTGGAATAACGTGCAATAAATGAAGCGTCGGTTAGCAAAACAATGGACTGGATAAAACCAGAAACCATCATAGGTAGCGCAACTGCGAGAATCGTTTTATAACGTAAATCGAGCATTAGTCAACTTGAATAACAAGACCTTTTAAATATTCGCCTTCTGGGTGAAATGCATTAATGGGATGATCCGCTGGTTGGTGTAATTGTTCCAAAATTCGCACGTTTCTTCCGGACTCAATAGCTGCGGCAATGACTGTATTTGTAAATAAATATTTATCGACCACTTGCGAGCAAGAAAAAGTAAAAATCAATCCACCTGGTTTTATTTGACGAATTGCGTGTGCGTTCAAACGTTTGTAACCTTGAATAGCTTGGTGACGTTTTTCGCGGTGTTTTGCAAAAGCTGGTGGGTCCAAAACGATGATGTCGTAATCTTCTTTCAATTCCTTCATATATTCCATCGCGTCAGCTACAATTGAAGCTTGTTCACCTTTGAACGAGTTGATGGCAACGTTAGCTTCAGTTAATTCAATCGCTTTTTTAGAACTGTCTAAAGAATGAACCAAATCCGCTCCTTTGTTCAATGCTTGTAAACTGAAACCGCCTGAGTAGCAAAATGTATTCAAAACCTTTTTTCCAAAAGCATATTTCCCAAGTAAAGCTCGATTTTCGCGTTGATCAATGAAGAAACCTGTTTTTTGTCCTTTCACCCAATCAATTTGATAATGCACGCCATTTTCGATTGCTGGATGTGGTGTTTCACTAGTGCCAATGATGTATCTGTCTTCCGGAGCAATGCGTTCAGGTAACGTATCTGATGATTTTGAATAAACGGCAGTTAGATTTTCACCTAAAGCGTTTTTCAAAGCATTGGCAATCAATTCAATCGCGTTGTACATTCCAATTGAATGACATTGAATAACAGCAACTCCATTGTAAAAATCAATTACCAAACCTGGTAAACTATCGCCTTCTCCGTGACAAATTCTGAAAATGTTGTTGTTTTCGTTCAAGAAACCAAGTTTCAAACGCAAGTTAACAGCGTTTCCAATTTTTTCATTGAAGAAAGCAGCATCGATGTTTGTTTCTTTAAAACTTAGGATTCTAACAGAAATCGTGGCGTGTTGAAAGTGACCAATCGCCAAAAAACGACCTTTAAAATCGTGCACTTCAACCAATTCTCCGTCTTGTAAATCACTTACATCGGTGAAAATCGCACCAGAGAACACCCACGGATGATTTCTCAAAATGGATTGTTCTTTTCCTTTACGTATTTGAACGCTTTTATAATTCATAGATACAAAGGTAATGTTTAAAGATTTGAAAATGTAGAATGTAAAATGAAAGTTAAAAGTTAGGAGTGAAAAGTTAAGGGTGAAAAGTGCAGAACTGACTCACGAGACGAACTGCGAACTGATAAGGAAATTGAAAGTTGAGTATTGATTACTTTCAGGTTACGAATGTTACCCTAGATACAGCGTTAATTGCAAGTTTAAATTCATCACATATTTGAATGAAATTACAGAATTTTAAAGTTTAAATTTATGAGTTGTTTATTGGAGTTTTTCATTTTAGTCAATTACCTAATAAAAGAATTTGTTTAAAATTGTACTTTCGTTAACGATAGATGAATCAAGCAATTTTAGGTCTTCGTGAAAACTGGCAGCAATTTACAATCCTTGTAATTATCAATGCCTTTGTGGGTGGAATGGTGGGTTTAGAACGCAGTATTTTGCCACAAATTGCTGAGGAAGAGTTTCACATTGCAGCTAAAACTGCTTTGCTTTCATTTATTGTTGTTTTTGGAATCGTAAAAGCATTAACCAATTATTATACAGGAGTTTTAGCAAATAAAATCGGAAGGAAAAACTTGTTAATTATCGGTTGGATTATCGCTATTCCGATTCCATTTTTACTTATGTATGCTCCGACTTGGAATTGGATTATTGCCACCAATGTTCTCTTAGGTCTTAGTCAAGGATTAACTTGGTCTTCAACAGTTGTTATGAAAATCGACCTTGTAGGTGACAAACAACGAGGATTGGCAATGGGATTGAACGAGTTCGCTGGTTATATTTCAGTGGCGATTGTAGCGTTTTTAACAGGTTGGATTGCTTCAAGTTATGGATCGCGACCTTATCCTTTTTACATTGGTTTTGCTTTAGTTTTTCTCGGATTAGTTGGAAGTGTATTTTTAGTAAAAGATACCTGTCAACACGTAGCGAACGAAAGTAATTCAAGTAATGTTCCACGTTTAAAATCTATTTTTTGGGAAACTTCGTGGAAACATCAAAACTTAGGTTCAGTAACACAAGCTGGTCTGATAAATAACTTAAATGATGGAATGGTTTGGGGAATTTTCCCGATCGTTTTGGCCCTTAAAAATTTCACACTTGCTGAAATTGGAATCATCACAGCAGCTTATCCTGCGGTTTGGGGTTTAGGACAATTGATAACAGGGAAAATGGCAGACATATTTCTTAAGAAACAGCTTTTGTTTTGGGGAATGCTCTTGCAAGCAGTTGCCTTATTTTTTATTATCCACGCCGAAACTAAAATGCAATATATTGCTTTAGCTGCAATTTTAGGGTGGGGAACAGCAATGGTTTACCCAACATTTTTGGCGACAGTTGCTGAAAATACTCATCCACAAGATCGAGCAAAAAGTATCGGTGTTTTTAGATTGTGGCGCGATTTAGGTTACGCAATTGGAGCAATCATCACTGGAATTATTGCAGATTGGTGGAATATTAATACGGCAATTGTATTCATTTCAATTCTTACATTAATTTCCGCAATTATCATTCAAGTTAGGATGCGTTCTTTAAGATTTGAAAACTCACCTTCAATTGTAAATAGCCAATCAAGCATCAAGCATCAAAAATCTTAAACCATCCCCAATCCCAAGCCTAAACTCATTAAAATCAGCAAGATAGCAACAATCGTTTGAACAAATTTTAATGTCACTTTTTTCAATAATTTATTGCCTAAAAATGCGCCTAGAAATGCAGAAAGTGTAGCTACAATAATTAAAGTTGCATTTGCATTTAAATCGGATAGTTCAAGATAACTTGCGTAAACTGAAAGTCGTGTGAAGTCAACGAAACAAGAAATAACAACCGTTGTGGCTACAAAAACCTCTTTACTTAAACCAACTTTAATTAAAAACGCACTTCTCAAAGCACCTTGATTTCCGGATAAGCCGCCAAAAAAACCACTTAAAACTCCACCAATTGGAAGCTGTTTTTTTCCAAATTGAATACGATTCAAAAAAGGAACTAAATCCAAAACTGCGAAAAAGGCAAGTAACAAAGCCATTGTAAATTTCAAAACAGAAACTTCAATTAATTTTCCAAAAGCAGAATAACTATACAGCACTTGTGAAGTTGGAATTTGAACTAAAACCCAAGCACCAATAAAGGCTGCAACAACTGCTGGAATTCCGAAACGAATGAGAATTTCTTTGTTGGCATTTTTCCCAACTAAAAACAATTTAAACAAGTTGTTAAAGAAGTGTACAATTCCCGTTAAACCTATTGATAACTCAATAGGAAAAAACAACATAAATGCAGGGGTTAGAATTGTGCCAAGTCCAAAACCAGAGAAAAAAGTGAGAATTGAAACCAAAAAAGCAACAATTGGAATGATTATGATTTCCATTTAATTCAGGTTGTTATTTTTCAAAAATAGTTTAAAATTCATTTTCGAATTTTAATTAATGTATTTTTTAATATATCAGCAAAACATAGCGATAATTCCTTAAATTTTATTGTTGTATTTTTTATTTGATAAAGGTTAAAATTAATTTAGGGAAAAAAAGGTTACTTAAACAGATTATTACAATAGCTACAATTTGAGATTAAATTGAGAATTATATGTAGTGTTTTTACTTCAATCAAACGATGACATTTTGTAATTTATAAATTGAAATATTTTTAGCATTTTGATTGATAAAAGGATGTTAAAAATCTAAATATTTTATTACCTAACATCCCAAACTCTCATTTCGAAATAAAGTATCGAATTCTGTGGAATATCATCCAATTTATGGTTACCATATCCCAATTGTGGAGGAATAATCATCACAACTTCAGAACCTTTTTTACAAGACAATAAAGTTTCTTTCCAACCACCAATTAAGCCCTTCACAGCAAAAGTTAATGGTTCTTTTGTGTAATCAAAAATGCGTCCGTTCAATAATTTTCCTTTGTAAGAAATTGAAACACTATCCGTATATTGAATCAATCTACCTTCACCTTCTTTCGTGATTTTGTAGTATAATCCGGATGGAGAAGCGTCTAAATCGAGTTTGTTTTTTTTGATATACGCTTGAATTTCTTTATCAAATCCTTCAATTTCTTGGTCGGAATACGTTTTACAAGAAGCAAAAATAAACAGAAGGGAAGCTACGAATAATAATCTTTTCATTATAATTTTATTGGTGTGAGCGTGTATCCTTTTTTTAATAGCAATTCAATAACGCCTTCTGGACCAGCTAAATGAGCCGCGCCAACAGCAAAGAAAACGCTTTTAATTTCCATCATTTCTATCATTACAGGAATCCATTTTTGGTTTCTATCCTCTAAAAATGCACGAGAACTGTTAATTGGCGAGTCACTTTCTTTTTTTACAAATGCATATAAGTCATCTAAGTTTTGAGTCAAATAAATTTTCTGCATTTCTTCAAATGAACTTTTGGCATTTGCTTCATCTCTTAAAGAACTCATGACCATTTCAACTTGTTCTTTTTTAGTTAAACCAGAAAATAGATTTAATTGTTCAGTTACAGACTCCAGTCCAACATGACTTTTTTTATTTTTCGTTGCTAGGTCTTCAAATTCCTTTTCGTAGGATTTGTTATTTTCAGGCAAACTACTTTGTAATAAAAATTGTAGTAGTAAGAATGGTTTTGCTTTACTAAAATTCGTATTGAATTGCTCTTTATTCATTAACATCGATTTCTCTGCCCATCGATAAATGGAATCCATTTGTGCATTAGAAAAATAATCAGTTAAAGTTTCATCATTTTTCAAAAATAGCGCGTCCGGTGATAAATCAGAATCTTTTACATTAGAAATTTCCATGCAAAGGACATCTGATTTTAAAAGTAACTTTTCTAATTTTTTAGGGAAATAAAATAAATCAGCATCCATTAAATGCATAGTTCCATATAGATAGGATGTCGTTTTGCCATCTTTAGATTTTACCTCCCATAGAAGTGCATTTTTTGTTACTTGTCCAATAGAATAATGGCAAAGAAGGACAAATAAAAACAATAAACGAAACATACTATAAAGATAAATGTGCTAAATAATGATTGTCTTGCTCCATGATTCGCTTGCACTTGAAACCTAATTTTGTTGCAATTTCGTGCATTGTATCATAGTCAACATATAGCCATTCGAACCAGTCTCCTGTTGTTTTTTTATAGTGCATTTGAAATTTGAAATTACCGTAGTACTCCGTGTTCAAATCAATCCACATGGCACCATCTTCATCTTCGTATAAGAATTTCACATCTGACGAATCGAAAATAATTTGCCCTCTCGAATTGAGCATTTTTTTTGCTTTCAGTAATGTTTTTTCCAAATTTGAAAGTCGTCCTGCAATTCCGATACCATTCATTAACATCAGAATCGTGTCGAACTTTTCAGTTGTCGTAAAGTTTTCAAATGTTGAATGTGTTGCATTTATTCCCGACGCTTTTAAGTATTTTACAGCTCCAAAAGAAGAATCAATAGCAGTAACTTGATGTCCTTTTTTGATCAACTCATGGCAGTGGATTCCAGCTCCAGCTCCAATATCCAAAACATTTCCTTTACAAAGGGTTAGCGCGCGTTTTTCTAAATCGGGCATTTCTTTGTAGGAGCGAAAAAGCACTTCAATTGGTATTATATCGTCATCGCACAAGTCAGAACTCACTACGATATCGAAAGGTTTATGATTGGATGCGTAATCAAGAATAGCATCACCGATTGGGTCGGTAGAAATTTTTGTCATATTAATATTCGTACTCGTTAAAGTCAGTTAAATCATCTTCCGAATAATCGTCGTCAAATTCGTCTAACCCAAGATCATCTTCGTCTTCATCGATTAAACTTTCGTCACCATTTGAAGCGAATAATTCATCGTCCATAATTTTCCTAGATTCTTCAGAGGGTGCTGTTCCCATGGATAATAGTAGCTCAGGGTTTTCAGGCTCATTTCGGTCAAAACCAATTAATTCAACTAAGAAAATCCACATTCGCATGAAATCGTAAACCAAAATAAACTTTTGGTCTGGTTCTTCTAAGAAATCCTTGATGGTTGCATTTTTCATTGTTGACGCAGGAGCATCTAATGAATCATCATCGTAAGTCATGTCCATTAAATTGATTTCGTGACCTTTATCCCAATCGTCATTTGAAATGTAAAAACTTGCCATTTGATCTCCTTTGAAATTGAAGGATTTTAAAATAGCATGATATAACGATTCAAAATTGTCTGTGTCAGAAATTAAAATATCTCTAAATATTTCTTCTTTCTTTTCTGAATCGAGTAAAACTCTAAATTTTAGTCCTGGCATAATGTTGATTTTTCAATCTGTGTAAAATTAAAACTAATATCTGTATAGTTGAAAATTGAGAACGGAAAGATGAAACAAATGCACTTTTTTTTTGTTTTTTTAGTTACTTTTCGACAATCCTAAATTTTGTCCAATTTCTAACATTAATTGAAAAGCTTGTTCTGGCGAATTTTCTATTTGACCATCCAAAATTGCTTCCTTAATTGTTGATTTAATAATTCCAATTTCAGCACAGGGTTGAAGATTAAAGGTCTTCATTATCAATTCACCACTAACAGGAGGCTGGAAATTTCTGATTCTATCTTTTTCTTCAACTGCTTTTAACTTTTGAGCAACTAAATCAAAATTATTTTTATATTTTTTTACTTTAAATTCATTTTTAGAAGTGATATCTGCATTACACAATTTCATCAAATCATCAATATCATCTCCTGCTTCATTCAATAATCTACGAATGGCAGAATCTGTCACAAACCCTTTCACAAGAGCAATTGGTCGTAAATGAAGACGCACTAATTTTTGAACGTATTTCATTTTGTTATCTAGAGGCAATTTAAGGTTTTTAAAAATTTTAGGAACCATTCGAGCACCTAAATCTTCGTGACCATGAAAGGTCCAGCCAATTTCTTTATCGAATCTTTTGGTTGGAGGTTTCGCAATGTCGTGCAGAATAGCTGCCCATCTTAACCATAAATCATCGGTATGTAGGCAAATATTATCCAACACTTCAAGCGTATGTAAAAAGTTATCCTTATGCGCTTTACCATCAATAACATCTACTCCTTGAAGTGCGGTTATTTCTGGAAAAAATCGCTCCAAAAGTTTTGTTGATTGCAATAACTTAAATCCTCGTGAAGGAGTTTTGGTTAGAATTATTTTATTTAGTTCATCTGCAATACGTTCTTTAGAAATAATGTCAATTCGAGCTGATTGTTTTAAAATAGCCTCTAAACAAATGGTATCAATTTTAAAGTCCAATCGTGTGGCAAAACGTATAGCACGTAACATTCGTAGCGGATCATCTTTAAAAGTTATTTCGGGCTCACGAGGTGTTCGAATAATTCCTTTTTTTAAATCTTCAACTCCATTAAAGGGGTCAATAAGTTCACCAAAATTTGAAGGGTGAAGACTTAAAGCTAAAGCATTGATTGTAAAATCGCGTCTGTTTTGGTCGTCTTTTATAGTTCCTAATTGGGTAATTGGTTTGCGAGAATCATGTTTGTAAGATTCTTTTCGTGCACCAACAAATTCAACATCGATGTCTTTGTAACGAAAATGGGCTGTTCCATAGGTTTTAAATACGCTAACCTTCTTAACTCTTAGGATTTCAGCAACGTCATTCGCAAGTTGAGGACCATCACCTACAACCACGATATCAATATCTTTTGATGGATTTTCTAATAATAAATCGCGCACAAAACCTCCAATTACATAGGCTTCAAGATTTTTTTCGCCAATGTATTTAGATATAACTTTAAAAACAGGATGTTTGAGTGCTTGCGCGTGATAAGTTGACATTAAAAACAAAGATATTACTTTGGGATGAAAGAAGAATTAATCTTCATCCTCTTCGTCATCAAAATCTTCTTCGTCTTTTCGTCGGTAAGAAAATAATTCTAAATCATCTAAATCGTCATCATCATCAAAAAACTTTTTGTCTTTTCCGCTTTTTTTGAAAGCATCCATTTTTGGTTTTTTTGTTCTTGAATCTGAGTCGTTTAGCTTTTTGTCTTTATCCTTGTTGATTTTCTTTTTTGGTTCGTTTAAAGGAATATCAAGGATTGGTGGAATAAAATTCGGTTCCTTGCTGACAAATCCTCCATCAGTTCTTGGTTCTCTAGGTTTTTGATTGAAATCTCCGTTTGAAGTTCTTGGATTTGGAGTACGGTTTTCACGTTGCTCTGCTTCTTTAACTGCTATTGGTCTACCGTTGATTAGATGACCATCAAGTGCACTAATAGCATTCATTGCTTCGTTTCTGTCTGCCATTTCAACAAAAGCAAATCCTCTCGATTTACCTGTTTCCCTGTCAGTTGCAACATTTGCTTTAAGAACTTTGCCATGTTGCGCAAACAAATCTCTTAATTGTTCGCTAGAAAAACCAAAATCTAATTTGGCTACAAAAATACTGGTCATAAAAGAAAAAAAACGTCTATTTTGTTGATTAAATAATACTTAACGGGTCGAAATTAGAACAAATATTTAAAATAGCATCTATTCAACAAGAAATATTACTGAATTAATTGTTTTTGAGCTTAGTTCTTTGATTTTAAATTACAATAATGAAATTAATTTTATAAATTTCCACTAAATCTGTTAAAGTTTTCATCATAGCTTTTAAAATTTGTAACTTTCGCCACTCTTATCAAAAACAAATGGAAGATTTACGCATAAATGCCACTTCAACAACACCTAGGATTTCATTTTCGAAAAATGGAGTTATGGAAATTCAAGGGAAATCTATTCCTGATGCTGAATCAAATTTTTGGAATATTGTTAGTGAATGGTTTCGTTTATACATGTTTACTCCAGCTTCAAAAACAACTTTTAAACTTCAAATAGATTATTTAAATACTTCTTCATCGAAGGAGGTTCTGCATTTGTTGTACCGTCTGAATGAGCTTAAAGATCGAGGTTTGGAAGCAGAAGTTTTTTGGTCTTTCAATACAAATGATGTTGATATGCTAGAAGTTGGGAAAGATTATGAACACATGGTTAAAGTTCCTTTTTCTTTTTTAAAAATTCAAGAAGCGATTTTATCTTAAGTTTACAAGGTAGTTAATTCAGTTTTCTCACACCATAAAATAACGAGTTTGACAACAAAAGACAGCGAAGCATTAAGTGATTCAAAAGTTCAATTGGAGCAAACTAAAAAGATTTTTCGGAAATGGAAACAAGCGAAACCGAAGGATTTAGATCAAAAGTTTCACAAAGAGCATATTTCGGAATTCAAAAAAATGGATTGCTTAACCTGTGCAAATTGCTGTAAAACAACGAGTCCAATTTTTCGTGATGCTGACATTAGAAGAATCGCTAAACATCTGAGAATTAAAGAATCACAATTAATTCAGAATTATTTAAAGATGGATGAAGAAAGCGATTATGTTCTTCAAAAATCACCTTGTGCTTTTTTAGGACCTGACAATAAATGTGATATTTACGAGGTTCGTCCTTTGGCTTGTAGGGAATATCCACACACTGATCGAAAAAACATGTTCCAGATTTTAGAACTTACAGCAGAAAACACCTTGATTTGCCCAGCTGTTGCTCGTATCGTCAAAACAATTACCGAGAAAGTATAAATCTCCTTTATTATTTTTTTGTTTCAAAGAATAAGTGAATTATTAACCCAAGAATTTCTTTCCAAAATCTTAAAGCGTAATTTATTCGGCCTTGAATTTCTAGGT
>CAZDKE010000039.1:0-11395 GCA_964506255.1 uncultured Lishizhenia sp.
TCCAACGCATTCCTCTAAAAGTTGGGTTGTCTAAAAATCCGTGTGGGTTAATAAAAGCAAGAACTCCACTACCATTTTTCTCTATAAAATGCTGTCCGTAACGCAGGAACTTTACGTAATCATCATTGATAAATTTTGAATTTTGTTCCTTTAGTTTTTCTTTTCCGCCTGGTTCTTTTTTGTAATCTTCCATCAACTTCATTATCCATTCACCTTTGTTGGCGCTTTCTCCACTATAAGGCGGATTCCCAATAACACACATAACAGGCGTATCTCGTTTTATGTGGTTTGCTTCATTAGCTTCGGTGCTTAACCAATTGGCAAATAAAGTTCCAGTGTCGGGGTGGCTTTCTTCTAAACTGTTGGTGAGATAAACTCTAAATCGTTGATTGGTGGTTGGTTTGTAACCTGTTTCGGTCAAAAGCAAATCTAATTTTAAATGCGCCATTGCATAACTCGCCATCAACAACTCAAAACCATTCAAGCGAGGTAACAAATGCGTTTCTACATAATCACTCCAAATGCCTTGTTGTCCTTTGAATTTCTTATAAATGTGCTTCACAACTTCAGCCAAAAAAGTTCCTGTACCCGTTGCTGGGTCTAAAATTTGGACTTTATGAACTTCTTTTTCAACTTGTTTGCCTTGTTGGTTAACTTTAATTTTTGTTTTACTCGTATCTGCCAAACCTTGCGGCATATCGAATTCTGTTTTCAAAATATCATCAACTGCACGCACAATGAAATTCACCACAGGTTGTGGCGTGTACCAAACTCCTCTTACTTTTCGCATTTTTGGGTCGTATTCACTCAAAAACGTTTCATAAAAATGGATAATTGGATCTTCCATTTTTGTGCTTTTTCCATAGTTTTTTAGAATTTCTTCAACGTTGCACGCCAAAAATATCTCCACCAAACTATCTACAATCCATTTGATGCGGTCGTCAATGTCAGGTCCCGCAATGTAGCCAAACAATTTTCTCAAAAATGGATTCGATTTTGGAATTAATTCAGCTGCTTCTTGTCGGCTAAAAGTTGGTAAAGTTGGGTCGTGTAAACGCGCAGCAAACATTCCATAAGCAATGGTTTGAGCGTAAACATCCGCAAAACCTTGTGGCGTAATGTCGTGAATCAAAATATCTTTGAAAGCATTCATTTGGTCTTTCAAGGTACTGTCTTCGTGTTTTTCCTCGTCGCATGTCAACGATTTACCAATAATATCAGAAAGTAAGCGCGCTTTTCCAGCCATCATTTCAGCCAGTTTTTTACTGCTTTTGATGGTTTGTCCAATGTGAGAGCAAAAGTCTTTGATTAGATTTTCAAAACTTTCAAAGTTTTCAGGCAAGGATTTAATGCCTTTATCTGTGATTTCGGCAATTGCAATTTTTGTAATAAACTCGCCGTCACGGTACAAATGAAAATTCAAATAGTCAGTGAAAATCAAGTTGTTTAAGGATGCTTTGTAGCGGTCAAATTGTTCTTTGTTTCCCGTTTTCTTCGTTCCATCAAGGTCTTTATCGCCAATATCTTTCGCTTCAATAAATCCAACAGGAATGTCCTTTTTAGTCAAGATATAATCAGGCGCACCACAACTTTGTCTTTTCGGTTCATTCGTCGCTCGGATTGTTGGCACCATACTTTCTAAAAGCTGTTGCAAGTCGCCACGAAACGTATGTTCAGTTGCGTTTCCGAGTTTATAACGTTGGTTGATGTTGTCGATGTATTGTAGAAGTGTCATTGGCAGTATTTACTTTTGATGTTAAGCATCACAACCCAAAGATAAAAATTAAACTTCAGCTAAAAACCAGCAACTAAAAGTTATCTAAAAATCCAACGCCCCGACGGAATCAAAAAGCTTTGTGAGTAGAAGCACACAGCCACAAGCTGGGAAAAGCGACCAACGGAAGCTCTTTTGTGGCTTTAGGTGGCGTTGTAGCTTCGCGAGAAAACTTGCAGATGTAGGTGGAAATGGCGCTTAAGAATGATTAATTTTTAATGTTGAATGTTGAATTGAAAAAAGGAGGAGTTATAAGTTTTCTAAATAGTTGACTGTGGTGCTAAATGATTTTTGATTTTTGATTCTTGATTGAAATTTGATTGAAGAAATTTCTTCTATTGCCTTTTCAAAAGCTGAATGTCTCTTTAAAATTACGGGTATTTCTGAACGTTTAGCTTCAGTTGATTTTAATTCTTCAAATGAATTATATCTTTTAACTGTTTTCATAATAATAGGTTAAAAATAAGTTCCAAATAACTATTTGATTTTAACAGCCACGTTTTTAATCTTTGTAAAAAAAAAAATAATCAAAATATCTTAGTTCAAAGATAAAGATTAAACTGAAAAAACAAAGTTGGTAACAAATAGATTACTTAAATCTCCACGCCCCGACGAAAGCGAAAAGCTTTGTGAGTAGAAGCACACAGCCACAAGCTGAAAAAAGCGACTGAAAGAAGCTCTTTTGCGGCTTAAGGTGGCGTTGTAGCTTCGCGAGAAAACTTGGAGATGTAGGCGGAAATGGCGCAAAATGATTTTTGATTTTTAATGTTAGATGTTTGATTGAAAAAGAAGTATAGTTTAAATTTCAGTTTTTCGCCCAACCAATAAAATCCAAAATCAAGAATCAAGCATCAAGAATCAAGCATCAAGATTCAACTATTACTGCACGTATAAACAAAAGCAGGAGGGAAGTTAAATGGAGTGTAATTCAATTTTACAGAACTAAAAATTTTTTTTAAGGCGCGACGCGATTGTAAGGAATATTGGAATTGTACGAATTGTCCTTGTTTATTTAGATGGGTTTTGACCTCTGAAAGGATGAGCTGTCGAATCTCTGAAGGAATTACGGCCAAAGGCAAAGAAGAAATAATTAAGTCCGCTTTTTCAAGGCCAAGTTCTCTCAAATAATTGCTGATTTCGGTTGCAGAACCGTGTTTTAAGTATACGTTTTTGTGGTTAATCTTTTTATGCAAAGCTTCAAAAAACGTGTCGTTTAATTCAACAATAATTAATTGAGTGTCTGGACCCATTTTTTCGATAATCTTCTCTGTGAATACTCCCGTTCCAGGGCCCAGTTCAATAATGATTTTTGATTCCTTTATTGGTAAGTGATTCAGCATTTTAGCTGCTAAAAAACGAGAACTTGGCGCCATCGCACCTACCATGTTTTTTTCCTTGAAGAATTGCTTTATAAATGAGCTTTTTGACACCGGCTTAATTTTGAATGATTGATTTACCACCGTTAACGACAGCTAAAACTTTGCCTACTAAAGCTTGCTTAAAAAATGGATTATAGGGGTGTTGAGATAACAAATTTTCTTCATTTAATTCCCAATGCAAACTTGGGTCAAAAATGGTTGCATCTACTTGATTTCCAATAGAAATTGGATTTAGATTGATTTGAGCTATTGTTCTTGCATTATGGCTAACACTATTTATAAACTTATCCAAATCAATGTGTGTCGTGCGATTCAAAGCTCCGAACAAAGTTTGTATTTGAAATGCTCCGAAACTTGCATTGTCAAATTCTAGTTCTTTTTCTTCTTGATCCATTGGTCGGTGGTCTGAAACAACGGTATCAATCGTTCCATCCATCAAACCGTGCCAAAGTTCCACGCGATCGTGTTCGGTTCTAAGTACTGGCAAAACTTTCATTAGAGCATCGAAATCCAACATATTTTGCTCTGTAAATAACAAATTCATCAGATTAACGTCAGCTGTAACATTCAAACCATTTTTCTTAGCTTTTCGAATTAATTCAACACTCTCAGCACAAGAAATTCCTGTAAAATGAATCGTTCCTCCAACGTATTCAACCAAACGTAAATTGCGTTCAACTTGAATAATTTCAGCAATATTTGGATCTGCTTTTAAACCTGTTTTCGTTGATGCCGTTCCTTCGTTTACCATTCCTTTTCCTGCCAATGAATAATCACGTGAAAAAGCAATCACACGACCACCAAAGTTTTTAGTGTAAAGCAACGCACGATACATAATTCCTGCGCTAACTGGATGTAAATCATCTGAATACAAACGAACGCCACTTTGAAACAAATCGTACATTTCAGCTAATTCTTCACCTTTCAAACCTTTTGTTATTGCTCCAATCGGATGAATGGTCACTGCGTGATTAGATGCCTTACTTAACATATATTCCACTTGTGATTTTCCATCGACAATTGGTTGAGTAGTAGGTAAAATACAAACGTGCGTAAATCCTCCGAATGCTGCTTGGTCCAAACCAGAATGTATGGATTCTTTGTGCTCAAATCCTGGGTCACAGAAATCTGCCTTTAAATCAACCCAACCTTGCGATAAGTGTAAGTTTTCTGATTCAATAACAATTGCTTCGCTGTCTGAAATGGTGTTTTCTATTTTTTCAAATATTCCATTATTGATTAAAACATCTTTGATTTGATTGTCAAATTCAGAGCTTTTGTCAAGGATTTTGGCGCTTTTTAAAAGTAGTTTCATTTTTTTCTATTTCCAAAACTTTAATAATGCTATTTCAAACAGAATGAAAAGTAAACTCAAAAGCAAAAGAATTCTCCAGAATTTCGCTGGTTCATCAATCGCAATTGGACTCTTGCTTTGTCCGTCTTGAATAGTGCTAAAATTACAATTTTTTATTCCTTGTGAGGTAATGGCTTCAATGATTTCTGCTTTTTCCATCAATGTATTATTCGATTCACTTCGGTCATAATTCAAGGCTAAATTCCCAATAATTCCATCATTAACAATCGAATAGTTTCCAGGTTTAAGTTTCTCAACAGCTTCCATTCCTGAAATCGAAAGATAGGAGCGATTTCCTACTTTTTGAATCAAGGGAATAAATTCAATGGATTTGCTTTCTAATTTCAAGGGATTATCATTTTGAATTTCTTCAAATACTGGAATTTTACTTTCTTTTCCAATGATTGAGAATAGGGGATAAGACCTGATTGAAAGTTCTCCAGCTCGAAGTAAAATCGTTGGAAATAATGCGTTTGAACTGAAATTACTGAAATCAGTTTGCAGTGAACTTAAAAATAAATAAGCATTTTGGTTGGAACGCAATAAAAGTGGTTCACCGTTTTTCAATTCGATTAACGTGAAAGCTGTAGATTGGCGCATTTGACTGACACAGTATGCTTTAACGATACTTGGAACGTTTAAGTTTTCATTTTCTTTCTCAAAAACACCTTTGAAAAATGGATCTTTGTATTGAATTGTATTGATTTTCAATCCTGAAGTGGAAACTGTTCCAATACTTGGAAGATTCAATTCTCGCAATAAATTGGCATAATCATTTTTTTGAATATTTGTTCCAGGTAAAACAAAAACACTTCCTCCGTCATTTGAAAATTCTACAATTTCACTGATTAAACCCGATGGTATTTCATTTAAACCATTTAGAACAAGAAGATTAGCTGTGTTTAAATTATCTTTTGAAAATTCAAATTCTGAAATAGATTTTGTTTCGTAAAATGGTTCAACATTAAATACTTTTTGAACATCAACTGAAGCGTCTTTTCCATTGATAATTAAGACATTTGATTTTTTAGCTACGTTATACGAAAAGTAAAAATCATCGTCCCAGAACAATTGTTTGTCATTGATAGTCAGCTTTCCAGTTTTGATTCCAAATTCGGTTTCTGTGAATTGAAAGCTTGTTTGAACTTTTTTATTCGCAGGAACATCAATAAACATATCGCGTTTTGATTTCCCAATTTCAAGGTGTAATTCTAAATTAGATGCATCTCTATCAGAGAAATTTCTAAGCTGAACAAACAATTCATTTGGATCACCTTTTTTATGAAACGGATTTGAAAACCAAATAGAATCAATTGTAACATTTTCAATTTTTTGTGGAACAAATTGAATCGGGAAATAGCTATTTTCTTTATCAGCTTTTAATTGTTTCGCTGAAAAAGTGCTTTTTTGAAAGTCCGATAAAACTACAAATTGTTGTTTGCCAATTCGTTGCTGTTCAGCATTTTCTTTTTCTAAGAAGTTTTTTTGCCAATTAATAACTTCGTCTGTATTGCGAATTAGTGGTGTGTAAGTAATTTTATCGAGGTATTCTATAGCCTCCATTTTACTCACAATTCGTTGTTCTATACCATCTAATTTATTTGTATTCAATAAAAAACCTGTTTCTAAAGGTGCATTATTAATAATTCTTCGAGCCATTTCTCTCGCCTCAGAAAGTAATTCTCCTTCTGTTCCTTTGGCACTCATCGAAAATGAATTGTCAATATAAATAGCAACCACATTTTTCCCTACAGAATTTTCAGCTTTTGAATCGGTAAATGAAGGTTGAGCAAATGCTAAGATTAAAAAAATCAAGGCCAACAATCGAGCAATTAAAACTAATAAATTGCGTAATTTTTTCGCAGATTTATTTTCTTGCTCAACGAATTGAATAAATTTTAAAGAAGAAAAATAAAGTGTTTTATGCCTTCTGAAATGGAATAAATGAATAATGATAGGAATCGCTAATAAAAACAAAAACCAGAGTGCGTTCGGATAAAGAAATTCCATAGTCCAAAAATACGAATTTTAAGTTTTCGGAAGTTCATTTGTCAACAGAACTGCTAATTCTTTTGCTTGATTTTTAAGTTCATTAACAGCTGTACTTTCCCAAAGTTCCCCTTTCAATAAAGAACCGATTGCGAAAAGACTTTCATTTTCTTGATTTTCAGCATTTATAGTCCTGAAGGTTTTTGTATTCGCTCGCAAACCTAAATGCAATGAATCTTGTGAAATCATTCCATCCGCATAAAGTTGCTTCAACAAATCGTTTTTTGTTGCAGTTATTTTAGTTTCAGGACCTGTACAGTTAATTACAGATCCAACTATAAATTCTTTGTTCTTTTTCAATCGTTTGTCCCAGAGAGTTACTTTGTTTCCTACGTTTGATTGATTTAGATCAACCAATTTTCCAGCAAGAATTTCAAGCTGTTGATTGATTTGTTCTTTCATTATTTTATCATAGGAAACAAATGGAATTCGATGACGCGCAACTCCCCAAATGTGTCGGACTCTCCCCATAAATTTTGCTTTTTCTTCTTCCGAAAATTGTTGCCAAACTTTCGCTACGTTAGGACGAAACGCATCAATGATTGGTTCGGGTGAAACACCAAATTTTCGTAAGGTTTTCACTTCTTGATTGAAAAGATGTACAAGCTCAAGTAATGAAATCGGAGTTTGAATCGTTGCTAATTGAGATTTAAAATCAAGATTAAAATTACGGTGAGGCAAAATATTAAAACCATTTGGTGAGATAGAAATAATTTTTTGGCTAAAATGATGTTCGCGTAAACTTAGCACAGTATCAACCATCGTCAAACCATTCCCAATAATCAATATTGGTAAGGAATAATTAATTTTTGAAAAGTCAATTTTCCACGGATTTGAAAAATAGTTGCTACCAGTTAGCAATGAATCCGGACAGTTTTTTGGTTTTCCAGGCTCTTCATTTCCAGTTGCTAAAACACAGATATCGCTTTCGAATTTCTTTTCATAAGTGAAAACAATAAATTGATTTTCTACTTTTTCAATTGAGATCACTTTGTCGGAAATAACAATAATTTCACTTCCCTTTTCTTTTGCTTTTAGAAGTGTTTCGTTCCAAATAGCTTTTAAGTATTCGCCATAAATTTTTCGAGGAAGAAAAGCGCTACCCACAATTGATTTCGATTCATTTTTGTAATTCGTATGATTCAAACACCAATTCAAAAAATGCTCGTTATCATCTGTAAAAGCACTCATTTTAGAAGCAATTACATTTAGCAAAGCCGTATTTTGATTACAATCGTAAGCAACACCTTTTGCTAATTCAGAAGTGTGATTGAACAAATAAATGGTGTATTGATTGGTTCGCTCAATAATCTGCCTTGCAAGAAGTGTTCCTGCAAATCCACCACCAATAATTGAAATTGAATTTTTCATACAAAAAAAAACTGCTAGTTTCCTAGCAGTTTAAAAGGTTTTATTTAATTGCCTCCATACGTTTTTTGTATTCTGCGGCTTTTTCTGAATTACCAAGTTTATAGTGAGTTTTGTACAAAATATCTAAAACTGCTTTTTCATTTGGATTTTTCTCGATGTATTTTTCCAAAACAACTAATGCTCTTCCTAATACTTCTTTTGATTGTGATTCTAATGTAGAAACTTTAGGGTCTTTGTAATCTAATTGACCCGCTTCATATTTCAATTCATTTGCCCAGTTAAATAAATGTGCACCTAATTGGTATTGAGCTTCTGTGTAATTTGGGTCAATTTCTAAAGCTTTATTTAAAGATTCTTCAGCTTTTTCGTTTTGTTTTAAATCAATGTAAGAAGTTCCAAGTACATAGTATAATTGTTTGTTTTTAGGGTCTAATTCCAAACCTTTATTCAAGTATTTTTCTGCAACAACTGCATCCCCTTTTTGTAAATTAATGTTTATTAAAGTAATAATTACATCAATGTTTTTAGGCATAATTTCTAAAACAGCTTCAGCCATTTCATTTGCTTTATCGTAGTTTTTTCCTTTTAATAAACTATCAACGTAATTGTTTAAGCTTAATGTAGTATTTGTATAAGCCTCTTTATATTCTACTCCAAGAAATTGTTGAACTTCATAAGCTAATGCAAACATTTGAGTAGCTTGGTCAAACTTTTTGTCGTTGTAAGATTTAATTCCAATATTGAAACCCATTTCTGATCGCATATTGATAAAATCTTCAGCATCTTTTTTAAATGATTTTTTTGGATCTTCCATCACTTTTTTGAAGCTTGCCTTAGACACCTCACTGTTTTGTTCAATTAAAGTTTCGTCAACTTTACCACCTTTCATCGCATCAGCTTGAGATAATTCAATTAATGCAAAATAAATCTGTGCTCTGTAAAGGTGCATTTTCATATCCTCAGCTGTTTCTGGATTTGCAGCTGCTAAATCAATGAATTTTTTTGCCTCTTCTACGTTCTTTTTGGTAGCAGGATCCATTATTGCCATTGGACTGTACTTTTTCATTAACATAGCAGCGTCAGTTACATTTTTCTTCTGAGCTGTAGATACAAGTGGTGCTGAAATAAGGAAAATACCTAGTGCAGCTGTTACAAAATTTGCTTTCATAAAGTAGTTTAATTGTTCAAAGATAATTATTATTCTTCTCCGTCGTTTTCAATTTCCGTGCCAAGGTCTTCAGATGCATCTTCTTCAGGAGCCTCAAGTCCTTCAACAGCCTCATTTAATCCTTCAACAACTTCGATTTCTTCGTCTTCGTCATCCGTTCTTGGTACTCTTGCAATTGCTGCAATTTCTGCATTTCCTTTCAAGTTAATTAATCTAACTCCTTGAGCCGCACGACCCATAGTACGAATTGTGTCAACGTGCATTCTAATGGTAACTCCTGCTTTAGTGATAATCATTAAATCATCCTCGTCAGTTACATTTTGAATAGATAATAATTTCCCTGTTTTTTCTGTAATATTTAAAGTTTTCACCCCTTTACCACCACGATTTGTGATTCTGTAAATCGGTTCTTTATCTTCAGGATCGTTTAGATAAGTTCGTTTTCCGTAACCTTTCTGAGAAACAACTAATATTGTAGAGAATATATCTTCTACACAAATCATTCCGATTACTTCGTTGTTTTCATCATTCAAATTCACACCACGAACACCTGAAGCATTTCTACCCATTGGTCTAACCGAAGATTCATTGAAGCGAATTGCTCTACCTGAACTTGTTGCTAAAACGATTTCATTCGTTCCGTTGGTTAATCTTGCTTCTAATAATTCGTCATTTTCACGAATTCCAATTGCATTGATACCATTTGTACGCGGACGAGAATAAGCCTCTAAAGATGTTTTCTTAATTACACCCTGTTTCGTACACATGATAATAAAGTTGTTGTTAATGTATTCTTGATCAGTCAAATCTTGAACCTTAACATACGCTTTCACTTTATCATCACCAGGTATATTAATTAAGTTTTGAATTGCTCTACCTTTCGATAGTTTATTTACTTCAGGGATTTCGTAAACACGCATCCAGAAACAACGACCTTTCTCAGTGAATATCAACAAATAATTGTGATTCGTTGCAACAAATAAATGTTCTAAGAAATCTTTATCCCTTGTGGTTGAACCTTTTGAGCCCATTCCACCTCTGTTTTGAACCTTGTATTCAACTAAATTCGTACGTTTGATATAACCGGCGTGAGAAATGGTAACAACTACTTCATCATCTGCAATTAAATCTTCCATTCGCATTTCACTTGCAGAATATTCAATACGAGAGCGTCTTTCGTCACCGTATTTATTTTGCATATCTAATAACTCGTCTCTGATGATTTGTTTTCTTCTGTCGATATTTTCAAGAATTTCTTTCAAATCAGCAATCAACAACATCAAATCAGCATATTCAGCACGTAATTTATCTTGCTCAAGTCCTGTCAACTGGCGCAAACGCATATCAACAATCGCTCGTGTCTGAATTTCTGACAAGCCAAAACGATTTGCCAATTTTTCACGAGCATCATCTGGACTTGCTGCTTTTTTTATGATTTCAATTACTTCATCAATATTATCAGAAGCAATGATTAATCCTTCTAAAATATGAGCTCTTTCTTCTGCTTTTCTTAATTCGTAGCGTGTTCTTCTAATTACAACTTCGTGTCTGAATTTAACGAATTCTTCGATCATATCTCGAAGATTCAATAACCTTGGACGACCATCAACTAAACAAATGTTATTAACTGAAAATGAAGTTTGTAAGGCTGTGAACTTGTATAATTTATTTAAGACAACGTTTGCAATTGCATCGCGTTTAATTTCAAAAACGATACGCATACCATTACGGTCAGATTCGTCGCGCAAGTCAGAAATTCCTTCAATTTTTTTATCGTTTACTAGGTCAGCGATTTTTTTAATCATCTCTGCCTTATTTACTTGATAAGGAATCTCCGTAACGATGATTTGCTCACGACCATTTTCTTCTTCAATTTCCGCTTTTCCACGAATAACAATTCTTCCGCGTCCAGTTAAAAACGCATCACGAACTCCTTCGTAACCATATATTATACCTCCTGTTGGAAAATCTGGTGCTTTAACGAATTCTAATAGATCTTCAATTTCAATATCTTCATTATCAACGTAAGCTAAGATACCATCAATAACTTCTGTCAAGTTGTGCGGTGCCATATTGGTCGCCATACCAACAGCGATTCCAGATGCACCATTCACTAATAAATTTGGAATTTTGGAAGGAAGTACACTTGGTTCTTCTAAACTATCGTCAAAGTTTGGTTTGAAATCAACCGTTTCTTTGTCTAAGTCATCCAACATTTCCTCAGAAATCTTCTTTAAACGAGCCTCTGTATAACGCATTGCTGCAGGACTATCACCATCGACAGAACCGAAGTTACCTTG
>CAZDKE010000039.1:11405-33337 GCA_964506255.1 uncultured Lishizhenia sp.
ACCAAGGTTGAGCCATACGAACCATTGTATCGTAAACTGAACTATCTCCGTGTGGGTGATACTTTCCTAAAACTTCCCCAACAATTCTCGCTGACTTTTTATATGGTCGGTTAGAATAAACTCCTAAATCTTGCATACCATATAGTACGCGACGATGAACAGGTTTAAAACCATCTCTAACATCTGGAAGTGCTCTTGAAACAATTACCGACATCGAATAATCGATGTAAGCTGATTTCATTTCATCTTCAATATTTATCTGAATTATTTTCTCACCTTCTGCCATAGTTTTGCTCCTTTTTTAAATTCTGATTTTATTTTTTTCAAAGCCTCCAAAATTACTTAATAAACAATGCCAAAGCAATTGTGCAATCTTAATTTACTAACAAAATCGTATTAAAAATTGTGAATAATTTGGAAGGTGTTGAAAAAATTAAAAGTTATATTTGTCAATAGCAAAGACTATTTATATGGATGCAAAATTTTCTCCACGAGTTAAAGATATGATTACGCTGAGTAGAAACGAAGCTGTTCGTATGTCTAATGAGTTTGTTGGTTCAGAACATTTATTGCTTGGACTCTTAAAATTGAATGAAGGAACAGCCATTTCTTTATTGCAAGAATTTCAAATTGAACTAGGTCAAATTAAAAGTGACTTAGAGCGAATTTTAAGAAAAACAGCGGTTCCAGAGTTAATGAACCACAATATCCCTTTGACCAAACAGACAGAAAATATTATCAAACAATCTTTTTTGGAAGCCAAACAATTCAAATCTGCCATAATTGGAACAGAACATTTACTTCTTACTATATTAAGGTATCCTGATTGTGTGGCTTGCCAAGTATTAAACAAATATGGAATTATGTACGAAAATGCAAAAGACGAATACGAGTCGATGATGGAAGAAAGACAGCATCCACGTGCTGAATTCCCAGGAAGCGGGAGTGGTGAAGAAGATGAAAGCTTCGCAGCTCAAAGAAAACCAGCAGACCCAAAATCTAAAACACCTGTTTTAGACAATTTTGGTCGCGATTTAACAAAAATGGCTGAAGTTGGAAAATTAGATCCAATTGTTGGTCGTGAAAAAGAAATTGAACGCGTTAGCCAAATTTTATCGCGTAGAAAGAAAAATAATCCAATTCTTATTGGTGAACCAGGAGTTGGAAAAAGTGCAATTGCTGAAGGTTTGGCAATTAGAATCGTTCAACGTAAAGTTTCTCGTGTGCTTTTCAATAAGCGAATTATTTCTCTTGATTTAGCTTCTCTGGTTGCAGGTACGAAATACCGTGGACAGTTTGAAGAGCGAATGAAGGCTGTAATGCAAGAAATTGAGAAGAATCCAGACATCATTTTGTTTAATGAAGAAATTCATACGATAATTGGTGCTGGTGGTGCTAGCGGTTCTTTGGATGCTTCAAATATGTTTAAACCAGCATTAGCAAGAGGTGAACTGCAAGCAATCGGAGCAACAACCTTGGACGAATACAGACAATATATTGAGAAAGACGGAGCTTTAGAGAGACGTTTTCAAAAAGTACTAATCGAGCCAACAACAATTGATGAAACGATTCAGATTTTGAATAACATCAAAGAAAGATATGAAGATCACCATTCAGTGACTTACACGCAGGAAGCTATTGCAGCTTGTGTGAAATTGACTGAACGTTATATCACCGATAGACACTTGCCAGATAAAGCGATTGATGCTTTAGACGAAGTAGGTTCTCGTGTTCATATGACCAATATAAATGTTCCGCAAGAAATTCTAGACATTGAAGTACAAGTGGAAGCATTAAAGGATCAAAAAGCAGAAGTTATTCGTTCGCAACAGTATGAAAAAGCTGCTGAATTAAGAGATAACGAACGTAAATTACAAGAGCAATTAGAGGCTGCTAAGAAACGTTGGGAAGAGGATTCTAAAAACAATAAAGTAGTTGTTACTGAAGAACATGTAGCAGAGGTTGTTTCTATGATGTGTGGTATTCCAGTTACAAAAGTTTCACAATCAGAAACGGGTAAATTGGTGAAAATGGCTGAGTCGATTCGCGGAAAAGTAATCGGTCAAGATGAAGCTGTTGACAAAGTAGTGAAAGCAATTCAACGTAATCGTGCAGGATTGAAAGACCCCAATAAACCAATTGGTTCGTTTTTCTTCTTAGGCCCAACGGGAGTTGGAAAAACGCAATTAGCGAAAGTTTTAGCTAAAAATCTATTTGATTCAGAAGATTCTTTAATTAGAATTGATATGTCTGAGTTTATGGAGAAATTCTCAATCTCTCGTTTAGTTGGAGCACCTCCAGGATACGTTGGATACGAAGAAGGTGGACAATTAACAGAGAAAGTGCGTAGAAAACCATATTCAATTGTATTATTAGATGAAATTGAGAAAGCGCATCCAGATGTGTTCAACTTATTGTTGCAAGTGCTTGATGATGGACATATGACAGATGGTTTAGGTCGAAAAATTGACTTTAAAAACACGATTTTGATTATGACTTCGAACATTGGTGCACGTCAGTTGGCTGATTTTGGAACAGGAGTAGGATTTGGAACTAAATCGCAAGAAGATGCGAAAACAGAAAATTCTAAGCTTGTTATTCAAAATGCACTTAGAAAAGCGTTTTCACCAGAATTTTTAAATCGTGTTGACGATATGATTATGTTCAAATCGCTTGGTAAATCAGAGATTTTGAAAATAATCGACATCGAATTAGAAAAGTTATATCAACGCATTAACGGTCTTGGTTATCAAGTAGAGCTTTCTGAAAAAGCAAAAGATTTCATTGTGGAACGAGGTTACGATGAGAAATTCGGTGCACGTCCATTGAAAAGAGCGATTCAAAAATACATTGAAGATCCACTTGCTGAAGAAATTATTAATTCAAGCTTGAAAGAAGGAGATACCATTTTACTTGATTTGGAAGATGGTAAAGAGGAACTTTCGGTGGTAATTAAAAAATCAAAGGCAACAAAGAAGATTTCTGAATAAGAGAAAATCACTTAAACATTATTAAAAACGTCTTAGCAATAGGACGTTTTTTTTTTCGAACTAAATTTTAAATAAAATATAATGCTAACAGCAATTCATCCAAAACTTCCAATGAGAGACAAGTTAATTACTAAGGATTTTTATTGTGATATACTTGGATTTAAACTTATTGGTTTGGATCATTTCGATGATTATCTAATGCTAAAACGAGATGAAATCGAACTCCATTTTTTTAAGTTTGACACTTTAAATCCAACAGAAAATTACGGACAGATTTATGTACGATGTCAGAATATTGATGCGTTTTATAAAGAATTAATTGCGAAAAATGTGACTATTCATCCAAACGGAGCACTTGGGTTTAGACCTTGGGGAATCAAGGAATTTTCTATCCTCGATCCTGATTTGAATCTATTGACTTTTGGTGAAGTAGTTGCTTAATCTAATCTCTTTTTTAGAAATGAGCTATCAATTAAATTATCTTTTTTATCCAATTAAAGTACTTAAACGGTACGTATTTAAATGGTAAATCAATTAAGGTTGAGGAGCTTACAAAAGCTTTTTCATTACTGAATGCTAAAAAACTTCTATGTCCGTGATACGCGCCCATTCCGCTGTTTCCAACTCCTCCAAAAGGTAAGTGATGATTAGCAATGTGCATCAATCCATCATTGATACAAGCGCCACCTGAACTTGTTTTTAATAAAACTTCTTTAGCTGTATTTGCATTAGAATAAATGTATAGAGCTAAAGGTTTTTCATTTTTATTGACAAAATCAATGCTTTCTTGAATGTTTTTAAAGGTCAAAACGGGTAGGAGTGGACCAAAAATTTCTTCTTGCATGATTGGATATTCTGCTTTTACATCATCAATAATGGTTGGTGAAATAAATTTGTCATTTTCGTCAATTTTCCCTCCAAAACGAATTGTGCCATGTTGCATTAATTTCTTTAATCTTTCAAGGGCTTTATGATTAACGATTCTCGGGTAGAACTCACTTTTTTGGCTATCCTCTCCAAACATTTTTACTAATTCAGCTTCAATCCTTGTCAATAATTTGTCTTTTACAGATTCATGTACTAACAAATAATCTGGAGCAATACACGTTTGTCCAGCGTTGATTGTTTTAGACCAAGCAATTCGTTTTGCTGCCATGTCAATGTTCGCTGATTCATCAACGATGCATGGGCTTTTTCCTCCAAGTTCTAAAATTACCGGTGTTAAATGTTCGGCAGCAGCGCGCATTACCACTTTTCCTAGGGTTGGACTACCAGTGAAAAAGATGATGTCAAAACGTTGTTTTAGAAGCATTTCATTCTCCTCTTTTCCACCTTGAACAATAGCAACATACTCTTCATCAAAAATTTCTTTAATCATTTTATCCATTAATGCTGCAATTGCAGGAGTATAAGGCGAAGGTTTGAGAATAGTTGTACAACCTGCAGAAATTGCACCAACTAAAGGATTGAAAAGTAACTGAAAAGGATAATTCCAAGGAGCAATTATTAAAGCCACACCAAGAGGTTCATATTGAATTCTACTTTTGGATGGTAACAAATGTATTGGAGTATGTACTTTTTTTAACTGTGACCATTCTTTAATGTTGGTTAGGTGAAAATCAATTTCTTGATTCACAATACTAATCTCGGTCAAATAAGCCTCTTGTTCAGATTTTCTTAAATCAGCATAAAGCGCTTTTGTAATATCTGATTGGTATTTTCGGATTACTTCCTTTAATTTCTTTAATTGTGAAATTCTAAAGTCAATGTTTTTTGTTGCATGGCTAGCAAAAAAAAGTCTTTGTTTTTCCAATATTAAATTCAAACGATTTTCAGTAAGATTTTCCACAGTTATTATTTTGCCACTAATTTAATTTAAAATCGTTGAAAAAGTAATATAAAGCATAAAATCAAAACGTTAAATGATGTTTTTTTGTGATCAATCGTAAAATTTTCAATTTCAAATTGTCAAAAATAATCGATGAATCACTTCAAATAATCATTCTTAGATATTGAATGAACATTTGTCAACAAGTATAATCGTTTTTTTACGTCTATACTGTAATTAAACAGTTGTAGAACGTTTTAATGTTAAAATACTTAAATTCTGTTTGTTATGAGACAATTAAAGATTGCAAAACAAGTTACTAATCGCGAAACTGCTTCTTTGGATAAGTATCTCCAAGAGATTGGTAGAGTTGATTTGATAAGTGCTGAAGAGGAAGTGGAGTTAGCCAGAAGAATCAAAAATGGCGATCGAGTGGCATTGGAGCGATTGACAAAAGCGAACTTACGATTTGTTGTTTCTGTTTCTAAACAATATCAAAATCAAGGTTTGGCCTTACCCGATTTAATTAACGAAGGAAATTTAGGTTTAATCAAAGCTGCCGAACGTTTTGATGAAACTCGTGGTTTTAAGTTCATTTCCTATGCGGTTTGGTGGATTCGTCAGTCAATCCTTCAGGCTTTAGCAGAGCAAGCAAGAATCGTTCGTTTACCTTTGAATAAAATTGGAAATATCAACCGAATCAATAAAGCATTTTCTGAATTAGAACAAAAGTTTGAACGTCCACCTTCTGCTGACGAATTGGCTGAATTTTTAGATTGTTCAACCGAAGAGGTAAAACAATCAATTTCGCAAACTGGAAGACACGTTTCGATGGACGCGCCTTTGATTGATGGTGATGAATCATCTTCAAGTATGTATGATGTGTTGACCACTGATTCATTACCCAATCCAGATTCTGGTTTAGTTTTAGAATCGTTGAGACGCGATATTCGTACTTCTTTAAGAACTTTGACAAGTAGAGAAAGTGAAGTGGTTTCTATGTTTTATGGACTTGAAGGGAAAATGCCAATGTCACTTGAAGAAATTGGTTCCAAGTTTGATTTAACGCGCGAAAGAGTACGACAAATTAAAGAAAAAGCCATTCGTAGATTGAAACATACTTCTAAAAATAGAAACTTAAAAACGTATTTAGGATAAGTCAAAGTTGGTTGGCATTACCACCACCAAAACCACTGTGTTGACCGACTTTGAATTGATTGAGAAGCTAGGAGATTTTAATTTCCTAGCTTTTTTGTTTTGTAGATTCCGATAAAAGCAATTGTAAAGCTTCCACTTGAAAATTAATTTCAATCTTAATATCTTCTTTCATTAGTTCCCTGAATTTCGAAACTATTTCACTAAAAGTAGTAGGTAAAAGCTGCGATTCGTGGCTATTAAAAGTAATTATATCCTTTTCAGTTTCGGACCAGAATCTAATTGATAATGGTTTCCACTTTTTATTGATTTAATTAAAGTACCTTAACAAAAGTTGAAAACTGGTCCAAGCATACTTTCACTCGTAAATGAACTTGGTCGCAAAAAGTAAAATTCTGGACGAGTCAAAATCAATTCTTTAAGCTGAAAAAAGATAGTTCGATTTCAAAAAAAGTTGATTGAATCGTTCTTTGGATTTAACTCTTTTTGGTTCAATGATTTAGTAATTATGTATTGAATTGGTTAGCACTAATTGATTTCCTTGAATCTCAATTTTATTGGCAAGTAGTATCTCTTTTTTAATTTGAGATTTTATGCCATTTCTATTTTGAAAAATGAATTCCTCCCTTGTTTCGTTGATAATTTCGCAGGTTGGATTTGAAGAAATCAACCAATTTTTTACATTTATTTGTTGCTTGAGTGTTTTTTCTAGCTTTTTTTTCGTTGTTTTTTGCAATGTTATAGCTGATGAACGCCAAAAATAGATACTTAATGAATTGAATTTTAATAAACTATTCTAAGAAAAATCAATTGAATCATTAACCAAGAATTACGGTTCTCAAGTGTACCAAATAAGCTACTTATGAAAAGTTTAAAGTGTTGAAATAAACAAGAAGTTTAAAGAATAATTAGTTTAGATTATCTCAAGAATTAATCATTTTTCAAACTCAAACTTCCCCATTTATACTTACGTTTAAACAAGAAAAATAGCAAGGGTAAAATCACCAAAATGCCAACAATTGTATCCCAACCAACTTGAGGCGGAGTGTTGTCGATGAAAAGTGCGTCCGTTTGAAATACTTGCCAATTTGTAGTAATCATCAATGCAGCAAACAAATTATTAGCAGCGTGATAGCCGATTGAAAGTTCCATTCCATTATCAAAATAAGAAATCAGACCAAGGAAAATACCTACAGCAATATAATAGACAATGATATGATAACCAATTACTTGGATTTCTGGATTACCGATATGAACCATTCCGAACATAATTCCAGACACTAAAATCGCGACTAAATTATTTTTTGTTCGAAGTTTAAAACCTTGCATAATGTAACCTCTGAAAAGTAATTCTTCACAAGTTGTTTGAATTGGAATCAATAGGATTGCAATTATTGCTAAAGGAAGAAATTTTTGAAGCTCAAACTGCCAAACAATATTGGGATTGAAATAGATTTGAATTCCTAATAAAAAGGATTGTAAAAGAACTATAACTCCAAAACTGAAAACGATTCGTTTGAAATCTATTTTTTCTCGTCCTGTGATTAATTGAAGGAATTTTCGACCGTGAACTTTTGTGGAGATAAAAAATAAAGCAATGAAAACCAAAGCGAAAGGAATTAGAACAAGTACAAGAAAGCGATTTTTCCCTACTAATTCAATAATTTCACTTTCTGTTTTTGGTATTGTTTCTGAAGGGAAATTTACACCAATATCTATAAATAAAAAGGTGCTACCAATAATGTAAGCGAACACTATTAAGGTAACACCAAAGATATATCGAACTGCGTCGTTCTTTCCTTCTATTGCTCCATCAATGAATTTCATCTAAGAAAACATATCTCGCATACGTTTGAAAAAGCCTTTTCCTCTTTCTTCAGCACTTGGACTAAAATTCTCGCTAGCTTTTATTTTTTCGAATAACTCACGTTCTTCTTTTGAAATATTTGAAGGTGTGAATACATTGATATGTACAAATTGATCACCTGTTCCATATCCTTGTACGCTAGGTAAACCTTTTCCTTTCAATCGTAAAACTTTACCGCTTTGTGTTCCTGGTTCGATTTTAATTTTCACTTTACCACTAATAGTTGGAACTTCAATACTTTCACCCAGAACAACATCTGCAAAATTAACAACTGCATCAAAGTGTATATTTTCACCATCACGTCTTAATTCCGGGTGTTCAGTTTCTTCAATCACAACAATTAAGTCACCAGCTACCCCATTGAACGGACCTGCATTTCCACGTCCTTGAACACTTAATTGCATTCCTTCTTCAACTCCAGCTGGAATTTCGATTTCGATAACTTCTTCTTTACGTTTTAAACCTTGAGCATCAGCATCAGCTGGTTTTTTGTCAATCATTTTTCCAGCACCTTGACAAACGTGACAAGTTGTTTGTGTCTGCATTGCACCTAAAAACGTTTGAGCCACGCGTGTTAAACGACCAGAACCGTTACAAGTAGAACACGTTTTGTACGTTACACCTTCAGCATTTACAAGCTTGTTGACTTTTATTTTTTTCTTAACACCAGAAGCAATTTCTTCTAATGTAAGTTTCATTTTCACGCGTAAGTTAGTCCCGCGAACCATTCTTGATCCACCACGACTTCCTCCAAAACTTCCGCCACCTCCAAAGGCACTTCCGAAAACATCACCGAATTGGGAGAAAATATCATCCATATTCATTCCACCACCACCAAATCCACCTGCACCACCAACTCCTGCATGACCAAAACGATCGTATTGTGCTCTTTTGTCGGCATTACTTAGTACTTCATATGCTTCAGCGGCTTCTTTAAATTTTTCTTCAGCTTCTGCATCACCAGGATTTTTGTCGGGGTGATATTTGATAGCCATTTTTCGATAAGCTTTTTTGATTTCAGCTTCGTCCGCATTTTTAGCTACACCTAGTACTTCGTAATAATCTCTTTTTTGACTCATAAAGTGCTTTCTATTATTTTATTGACCCACTACTACTTTCGCGTAACGTATTACTTTTTCACCTAAAATATATCCTTTTTCTACGTCATCAATTACTTTCCCTTTTTGGTCTTCATCGGTAACGGGAACGTTTGCAATTGCTTCATGTAATTCACTGTCAAATGGTTGACCTTTGGCTTCCATTTGTTTTACACCTTTACTTTCAATTGTGCTTTTGAATTTATTAAAAATTAAGTTGAATCCTTCTTTTACACTATCAATTTCGGTAGATGTAACGTTGTTGGCAATTGCACGCTCAAAATCGTCCATAACTGGCAACAAATCTTTTAACAAACCTGCATTTGCAGTGGCGATTAAATCCAAACGTTCTTTATTTGATCTTCTTCTGAAATTTTCAAATTCGGCATACAATCTTAAAAAACGATCATTTAATTCGTTATACTTATCCTCAATCGTAGGTTCTTTTTTCTCTTCAGATTCAACAGCATCTACTGTTGTTTCTTCAGTTGATTCTACTTGATTTTCAATTGCCTCATTTACGTTTTCTTCGTTTTGTATATCTTTCTCTTCTGACATAATTTCAAATTTGATTTTTGCTTGTCAAAGATACTGCCATTGTTGAAATGTTGACAAGCTGTCAGAAAAATGAATGATTCGGTGTAAAAGTGGCAGTTGAGAAAGCAATTCATTGACATTTTTAATAGTTTGATTTAAACTTCTTTTAATTTTGAAAAGACTAAAAATCAACATTTCTTTTTCATTTTATTCAAACCTAATCTATGAAATCAATTTTAATTTTAGTATTTGTTTTTGCTTTTAATTTGTTTTCGAAAGCTGATCAATTAGCTTTTATCACCAAAGAACAAGCAGACAAAGCGGTTAGATTTTTGCAAAACCAAGACGTATTAATTCTCTGGTGTGCTTGCTGTGACAACGATAAAAAACAGAAAATTACTGTGAATCAAGTGTATGCTGAATTCACGAATTACCAGCATTATTTTCAGGTTATTTTAGAAGGGAAAGATGAAAACGGGAAGAAAGTTCGCATTGAATTAGACCTTGCTTATGTTCATTTCAAAAAAGGTAAAAAAGCGCAATGTGTTGGGAAAGCCTTGAAATTCGATTGCGATCCTTGCACGAAAGCTTTAAGTGGTGAAAGGGTTTTCAGTTTTTTGTTAGAATACAAACAATATCTTTTTTATCCAAATAGTTAGCGAAACTCAACGATTATGGACTGTTAAATCTAATTGTCCTTATATTCTATAATTATCTGCTTGCCAATTTTTAATAGCCATTTTGATGTCTTTATTTGAAAGGTTATCATTGATTGCTCGTTCAATAAGTTCCAAAAGTTCTTCATTTGGAGCAAAACGCAAGGCGATAATTTGACCTAATCTTAGCTTCTTTTCTTTATCCGTAAAGGAAATACCAGTTAATTCAAAATAACGTTGACGCATTTCAAGACGAATGAGACGATCTTGATTTTTTAAGGCGTAAATTCTGGAAATGAATGAAACAAGAAGCAAACTAAAACTAGCAAGTATCCAAAGTGATTTTTCAGCGCAAGTAGCTTCCGATATGAAAAAATGACTAATGCTCCAAATAAATAATATAAGGGTAGTTGGGATTAACACGAAATGATGAGCGGGAAATAAGCGTAGGTGGTTTTTGTAATTTTGCATTTTGATTAGTTTAAATAATCGGTTAAAATTTCAAGCATTTCATTTTGAATTGATTGTGCTTTGTCGTGGTTGTAAGCGATTTGGATTTTTTCAACGATTTCACTAATTTCAGTAACATTAGCTGCTTTTAATTCATTCATAACTGTTTGAATCGTTGCAGGACGGGGACCCCACGTGTAAAGTTCATTCAAAGTTTCGTTTTCTAATGCGATTAATTTTGGAATAGAACGACCACCGTTTGTAAGATATAAGTCCATTACTTCCAGGTTTTCGTCGCGAAGAATGATTTTTAAATCGATGTTTTCAGATAAATCGGCCATTTTTTGAAGAAGCGGAACGTTTTGAGCAGCATCACCACACCAAGCTTCAGAAATCACTAACCAAGTTTGAGGTGCAGTAATTTGAGAAATTAAGGTTGATAATTCAGTATTAATTACAACAGTTTTGTCTAATCTTTTCATGCGGTGAAGATTCAAATTAGTGTAGTGAACATAATCTGCACTTTGATTTGGACCTGTGGTTTTTCCTTGGCTTAAAAGATGTTCCGTTAAGTTTAAATAAGTTGAATAAGAAATTCCTTTTTTTAGTGTTGTTACTAATACATCGGTTTTATTCATTGTTTTTATTTCTTGTTTCGATTAACGTTTGGTAGTTGTTTTTGTTTTCTTCTATTTAAGAATTGCGGATTGTGAATTGCAGTTTTTTTTAAATTCTTAATTCTAAATTCCCTTCAGATCTCCATCTCCATTCTAAACTTCACAATTTGTTGAATCAATTCTTTTGGGAACGCTTTATCAAGTGGAAATTGAATTGCACCTTTTGAGGTTTTATATGGTTTTAGTTCTTCTTCAAAAACAATAATAGGCTGAGAAGTAGGGTAGAAGCCAATGTGATTTTTGTAGGCAGCGTAATAGACAAGTACTTTTTTGAGCTTAAAGGCAGGCATATTGTAACTTATAGTTTCCGTACAATCTTTTGCAACTTCTTTAATAATCGTGCGCAATTCGTTCAATTTTTCTTGAATTTCAATAGTTTGCATTGAATGATATTCATCAATACTTATAAATTTCTTGTTTCCGTAAGGCGAATTCGATTTTTTTTCTTCCATAACTGTGAATAATAATCAATAACTGAATTCAGTTTATTTTATTTTAGCTTCTAGTATTTTAAATTCTTCTTTCGTATATCCTAATTCGGTAGCTATTTTTTCTAATTTAGATTTATTGATTTTTTCTAAAAGTGAATAATAAACATATTGCCCAAAATCCATCAAATCTGCCAAAGGATCATCTGATTTAGAATAGACTTTTTACTCCATTAAGATTTCCTTAATTCCTTTATCCTCGTTGAATTTAATCATTTTTTCAGGGATAGAAGGAGGTAATGTTGTCATTGGCATATGGGCAATTTCAGGCAAATATCTTTTTAGTAATTCCCAAGATTTTTCATCTTTAACCGTAGCCATAATATCGGCCAAATTTGTAATAGTACAAGTTGAAATATTTGATTCAAAGAGCAAGTTAACTTTGTCAATAGATGGTTTACCATTTTTTTTAGAATATCAGTTGCATCATCCTCCAAACCATTTCCATGATTGGCATGTAACTTCAAAATCAGTAAACAAACATCAATCGTGAAAGCTTGATTATTTTGTTTATGAATTTCATTTAGTTTTTCTGATTTCAATTTTATATTCTTTGTCGTCACTTCCAAAAAGAAATAATAAGTCTAGATTTTATTTACTGTAAATTGAATCAGATGAATTGGGTAAGTTTGAATAAAAAACGCCTTTATTCTTAAATTCTAATGAAAGGTTTTTTTCTTTTTTTTAGTTCGTACACTTATGATAGTTTTTTATATACTTTATCTTCTTTTGGTAATTCATAAACTAATTGAATGAGTTGTTTTTCAGCTTTTTCTAATTGTTTAGTTTGGATATAATTTTCAGCAATATTGAAAATCGAAGTGAATCTATATTCATCATCGTTGGGTAGCTTTATAAAAAAAAATCGTTTGATTTTTCATAGTTTTCTAGAATTTGATGAATCTTTGCGATGTAAAATAAATTGATTTGCTCAACGCTTTAATCTTATCTTTGTTGAATGAATATTCTTCAAGAATCACTCGAAAAACGTTTAAACAAATCCCTTCAAATTATTGAAAATGAATGGGGAAGTTTTTACCTTTTTAAACCAAATCAAGTAAGTACTTGCACAGTTTTAATGACAATTGGGCTTTCTAATTACAAAATGCCAGTTCACGAAAAACACATTGGCGAAGAATTTAACGAATTGTATTTTTTACTTCCAAGTTATTGGAACATCGAAGCAATTGAAAATCCTAAGTTTAATTGGGTTTTTTCGTGGTTGCAACGCTTGAAAAATTTCGCAATTGAAAAGAATGCTTGGTATGGTCACGGACACACTTTTCCTTGCGGTAAAGAAATGAATCCGCTTTCAGAATCGATGCGTCAAAATCACTTTATTCTTACACGACCAATTGAGCTGGATGAAGATTTAGCAGAAATAGTTTTAGAAGACAGAAGCATTGGATTTCTTGGAGTAATTCCGATTTTTCCAGACGAAATGGACTTCAAACAAGGTCGTGGGACGGTTCAATTATTTGAGAAATTAAGAACTTTCAATGTCACTGAAAAATTAGATGATTTCAGAAATACAGTTTTAAAATCGCGTTGGAAATCGTATTTAGGAAGGTGAAAATAACGAATCTAAAAGCACATTTAGCCCTACTTTTTGTAAACGTTCTGTACGGAGCAAGTCACGTGTTGGCAAAAGGGGTGATGCCTGACTATTTAAGTCCAACAGTATTTATTTTATTTCGTGTTTTAGGCGCTACACTACTTTTTTGGTTAGTACTTCTTTTTACAAAATATGAAAAGATAAATCGCAAAGATGTTCCCTTGCTAATTGCTTGTGGATTGTTTGGTGTTGCTGTGAATCAATTGTTTTTCTTTCACGGTTTGAATCTTTCATCCTCTGTCAACTCTGGAATTATTATGGCAATGAATCCAATTATGGTGGTGATTTTGTCGTTTTTTATTCTCAAAGAAAACATAACAGTGCTTCGATCAACAGGAATTGCACTTGGATTTATCGGTACAATTTTATTGACTTTTAAAGGTGCAACCACCAAAGGAGATTCTTCATTAGGAGATTTATTTTTGGTTATCAATGCATTAAGTTATGCGATTTATCTTGTGATTGCAAAACCTTTGATGCAGAAATACAAGCCTTTAACTGTCATTACTTGGGTTTTTACTTTCGGTTTAGCATTCGTCCTTTTATTCCCTCCAACAATTCCTGAATTGATAAAAACTGATTTTTCAACTTTTACTTCTTCTGTCATTTTAAAAATTGGATATGTGGTTGTAGGAGTGACGTTTTTAACCTATTTATTGACGATGTATGGCTTGAAGTATTTGAGTCCAACTGTTTCAAGTTCATATATTTACACACAACCAGTAATTGTAATGTTATTTGCTTTTTTGTTTGCATCTTTACATTGGTCAGACGATTACACAGGAACAATAACCGCTCAAAAAATCCTATATATGCTTCTAATTTTTGCAGGAGTTTATATGGCTTCCCTCAAACGAAAAACTAATTAATATGAAGAATTTCATTCTTTTAACTGCTTTAATTTCAGTTTCAACAACTGCTTTTTCCCAAAAGAAAATTATAGATCACACTGTTTATAATGATTGGAAACGAACTGAAAAACAGCAACTTTCTTCCAACGGAAATTGGGTAACGTATGAAACGGTTCCTGCTCGTGGTGATGGCTATTTGTATATCTACAACGTGAAAAAGCAAAAACTAGATTCTTTTTTCCGTGCTAAGGATGCAAAAATCGCTTGGGATGAATCGTTCGTTGCTTTTAAAGTTACTCCAGGATTTGATACGCTCCGAAACTGTGAATTGAAGAAAGTTGATAAGAAGAAATGGCCAAAAGATTCACTTTATATTTTCAATAGTAGCAATGATTCTGTAATTAAAATCGCAAAATTAAAACAGTTTTCTGTCGCACAAAAAGGAAGTGTTTTGGCTTACACTTTAGAAGGAAATGAACTTGAAAAAGCGACCGACAAAAAGAAAAGTAAAAAGAAAAAAAGCTCCTTTTTTGCCAAAAAGAAAAAATACACGAAAGAAGAAATTAAAAGCGACGGTAACTTGTTTTATGTTCACAATTCAAAACTAGAAAAGGTAATTTCAGTGAATAATGTAACTGATTTTTCACTTACAGAAAATGGACAAAATGTAGCTTTTATTCAACACACGAAAGTAAAAGTTGATTCATTTTCCTTAAAAATACATTCTGTGTCGGATGGAAAAGAAGTGATATGTTTTCCAAATAAATTGACTTACAAGTTACCAAGTTGGAATAAAGCTTTAGATAAAATAGCATTTCTTAACTCAATGGATACCAATAAAGTAAAACAACATAATTTAACTGTTTACGATTTCAAAACCAAAAAAGAACGCATCATCGGTGACACAATTGAGTTAGATTTTTCACTTGATTTAGGAGTCTCAGAACATCGAACACCACTTTTTACAGACAATGGTAAATTCTTATTTTTTGGCGTAAACAAAAGGGTTAAAGCAACTCCAAAAGATTCTTTGCTTGATTCTGAAAAAGTGAATGTGGACGTTTGGCATTACTTAGATCCTCAAATTCAACCCCAGCAATTAGCAGAACTGAAAACAGCAAAAAAGAAGAATATTCTTTACGTTTATCAACTTGATAACGAATCAATTGTACGACTTTCTGAAGATACGTTGGATATTTCTGTAGATGCTGATTTAGAAGGAAATTATTTGTTGGCTTCTTCCAGTGAACGTTATTCAATTCAAGCACAGTGGAAATCTCCACGATTAGAAGATTATTACCGAGTTTCTGTTCTCACTGGAGCTAAAGAATTGATAAGCAATGGAATTCCGTTTGCAGGAAGTTTATCGCCAAGTGGAACTTATTTTTCGTATTTCAACCCAACAGATAAAAACCATTATTTACTGAACTTAAACACGAAAACGAAAGAATGTGTGACTTGCTCAGCAAATGAAGTCGTTTGGATAGAAGATTTGAATGGTCAACCAACAGAAGCGGGACCATTGGGAGAATATGGCTACACGAAAGGAGAAACACATTTCTTCTTGCGTTCTGAATTTGATGTGTGGGCTTATGAAATTGCAACCAAAAGTTTACGTCCATTGACAGAACGTAAAGGTGAGAAAAGAAAAATAGAATTGGAATTAGTAAAATGGTCGAATGATAGTGTTTATTACGATTTGAAAGATTGCTACATCAAAGGTTTTGACCGCACGACCAAAGGAAGTCATTTGTTTGACTTGTACGATGAAACTGGAGATTTTGGTTTGCATTCCAAGTATAAAGGTGATTTCAAGCTACTTTCCGTTTCAACGAATGCAATGCGAAATGCGCTATTGTTGCGCCGTTCAACAGTTGCTGATTATCCAGAAGTTCGCTTATTGACTAGACAATTTACAGAAGAAAAAGTGCTTTCAAACACCAATCCGCAGCAAAGTCAATACAATTGGGCAACGACAGAATTAGTAAAATGGAAAGCCTACGATGGAACGCCTTTAGAAGGGATTTTGTACAAACCAGCGGATTTTGATGCTTCGAAAAAATATCCGTTAATTGCTTATTTCTACGAATTGAATTCTGAAAACCTACACAATCACTTAGCTCCAAAATCTTCACCAAGCGTTATTAATCCAACGGAATATGCTTCTGCAGGATATTTGGTTTTAATTCCAGATATTCGTTACCAAGCGGGACATCCAGCAAAATCGGCTTATAATTGCATCGTGAGTGGTACGGATTACGTCGTGAAAAATTATCCAGTTGACTCCACGCGCTTAGGTCTGCAAGGACAAAGTTGGGGAGGCTACCAAACTGCACAATTGATTACAATGACCAATAAATATGCTGCAGCTATGGCTGGTGCACCTGTTGGAAATATGTTTTCAGCTTATGGCGGTATTCGTTGGGGAAGTGGTTTGAACCGTCAATTTCAGTATGAATCCGCACAAAGTCGCATTGGTAAAACGATATGGGAAGCACCAGAATTGTACATCGAAAATTCACCCTTATTTCATTTGCCAAAAGTGAAAACTCCCTTGTTGATGATGCACAACGATAAAGATGGTGCAGTGCCTTGGTACCAAGGAATCGAGCTTTACAACGGTATGCGACGCCTTGGAAAACCGTGTTGGCTATTGAATTACAACGAAGACGACCACAACTTACGTAAAGATCCTTACAAAATGGATTTAAGCATTCGTATGCGCCAGTTTTTTGACCACTATTTACAAGGAAAACCAATGCCTGTTTGGATGAAATCTGGAATTCCAGCAGTCGAAAAAGGGGAGAAGTTGGGGTATGAAACGGAGGAGAAATAGAAGGTAAAGCTTTTTGAAATTTAAGTTTTAATAAAACGTTTTTTATTATGCGTTTAATTTAGCTTTGTCCTATATCTCTGACTAACTTTTAGAACATTAAAAAAAGCCTCTATCATGTTTATATTTGCAAATGCAAACTAAGGTCCTTCTCATAACGCCACCATTTACACAACTGAACACTCCGTACCCTGCAACCTCTTATTTAAAAGGTTTTTTGGATGAAAAGGAAGTTTCAGTATCACATTGCGACTTGAGTATTGAGCTGTTTACTTCGGTGTTTACAAGTGATTTTTTAGTTCAGCTTTTTAAAGAAGCAAACGCCATTGGAAGCAATTTTTTTCCTGGTGTTAAAAAAATGAAGCAGTTATATATTGCAAGGGTTGACTTAGTGATTCGATTTTTACAAAAACACGATTTAGAAACGGCTCATAAAATCATTGAACCCGATTTTTTACCCAATGGTCACCGATTAGCGAAGGTGAATACAGCGATTAGATGGGAGGAAGGAGATGCTGGAATCATTGACAAAGCAAAACATTACGCGACCCTTTTTATAGAAGAAATTGGCGACTTTATTCAAGCAAATGTTGATGAGTTTTTTGCTTTCACAAAATATGCAGAGCAAATTGCACGATCAGCGAGTAGTTTTGATCAAATAGATGAATTTTTGCACTACGAACCGACGCTAATTGAAGAGGAAATGCTGCGGATATTAGAGGAGAAAATTCTTTTGTATGAACCTAATTTAGTAGGGTTTACCATTCCATTTCCAGGTAATTTATTCGCAGCCTTGAGGTGTTCGCAATTTATAAAAGATTTTTATCCAGCTATTTACGTTGCTTTTGGTGGCGGTTATTGCAATACGGAGCTTCGAAGTTTGGAAGACCCCCGAATTTTTGACTTCCTCGACTTTATTTCCTTAGATGACGGCGAAGGACCGATTTTAAAAATGGTGCAGTTGATTGAAGGAAAAATCAGTAGTAACGAATTGGAAAGAACGTTTGTGTTGGAAAATAATCGAGTGGTTTATAAAAATCATATTCCCAATAAAATCTTTCACCACGAAAATTTACCAGCACCAAGCTATGTTGATTTACCGCATGAAAAGTACATTTCTTTTTTAGATGTGGTGAACCCAATGCACCGCATGTGGACCGACAAAAGATGGAATAAGCTTACTGTTTCGCACGGGTGTTATTGGAAACAGTGTTCTTTTTGCGATGTAAGTCTTGATTATATTGGGAATTACCAAAATACAACTGCTGAAAAGTTGGTCAATAAAATTGAAAAAATAATTGCAGATACAGGCCTAACAGGTTTTCATTTTGTGGACGAAGCTGCCCCGCCGAAAATGTTGCGAGCACTTTCTTTAGAATTGATAAAACGCAATCTTTCAATTACTTGGTGGTCCAACATTCGATTTGAAAAAACGTTTACAGCCGAATTGTGCGAACTTATGGCAAAGGCTGGTTGCATTGCGGTTACGGGTGGTTTGGAAGTTGCCTCCGATCGGCTTTTGGCAAAGATGAAAAAAGGAGTGGACATTGCCCAAGTTACAAGAGTAACGCATAACTTTTCAAGCTATGGAATTTTTGTACATGCTTATTTAATGTACGGTTTTCCTACGGAAACGGAGCAAGAAACCATTGATTCATTAGAAGTGGTAAGACAACTGTTTGAAAAAAATTGCATTCAATCGGCGTTTTGGCATTTGTTTACAGCAACTGCTCATAGCCCGATCGGTCTAAATCCCGAGGAATTTGAGATTGAAATTACAGGTCCTGTTTTTGAAGGTTTCGCCCAAAATGACTTGATCCACCTTGACCCAAAAGGCGCTGACCATGAAAAATACACCAATGGACTTAACGCAGCCTTGAACAGTTATTTGAATAAAACAGGTTTTGAAAAGCAATTGTCTTCTTGGTTTGATTTTCCAGTTGTTGCGACTACGCATCCAAAGGATTTAATTGAAGGTTTTCTTGAAAGTTAACGTGCTTTTTAGTTATTGAAGCCAGAAAAAAATGTTGATTTATTTTTGGCGCCTAATCCTGCTATTCGCTTTATCTCCGATAAGTTTTGAAAAAAAACTTCGTCGGAGGATGCCGCTGCTATCAGGGGCGAGGGAGCGGTTTTATGTTAACGGTTTGCTGTCATGCGCTCGGTCTAACATTTTAAATTAAGTATTTTCTAAATGTAAGAAATAGTTTGGTTTAAATTTAATGTTTAATCGAAGTAAGATTTTGAACTGGAGTTTGACAGCTGTTATAAGCTTTTCTTTTTTACTATAAATGCCCTAATTATGTTAATTAAAAACAGTAATTGACTTAGGATTAAAATCAAGCCAATTATAGCAAGCCATTCATTAATTGACATTTGAGCTTCGTATTCCTCAATTTCACCCAATACACTATAATCTTTGTAGGTGGCAGGTTGGCTAGTTAATTTGTTCATAAGCACAACAATTATTACCAAACTTATTATTGTAAGTCCATAGTGAAGCCAGTTTAGTGCTGAGCTTAACTTTCTTGAAATTTTTTATTAATTCCCCATGTAATTAAAGTAAAAAGCACAAATAACAATGCAATTACAATTATTATATGAACTTTAGCGATCACGAAGTATGTGTCATGCAAGGCAATATCAAGACTGCCACTTACAAAAAGGCTTGTCAAAAATATCATTATTGCGGTCAATCCGTATGTCAATACAATTCTGGGTATTTGAGTAATCATCTTCATTGGTTCAACGTTTTGGTGCTTGGCGAAGTGGGGGAATCTTCCGCATTAAACTTCATTAGATGCACAAAGCTTGAATTTAGCACTTTACTGTCATAGAAGCACGAAGTCCCGCTTTTGCAAAACTGCTGTTGACTGTTCGGCTGTTATATTTTAAGTTTTGTAACCCTTCTTTTAAAATACTTGCTCAATAGTTTAACTGAAATACGCGAAGGTGTTATATAAAATAGCAGATTTCGAAGGAAAATAGCTAATGGATTACTCAATTGACCTATTTTACCCAAACGTAAACTCTCTTGATTAATTTGTTTTGCTCGGTCAAAGTGAAGTTCTTCGTAGCGATTATAGGCTTTTTCTGTTAGACCATATTTGTCAATACATTTGGCTAATAAATAGGCTCCTTCAATAGCTGTGCATCCTCCTTGACCAAGATTTGGGGTTGTTGGATGAGCAGCGTCACCTATTAATACGACATTGTTTTTACTCCAACCTTTTGTGGGAATTCTATCTGATAAACTATTCTTAAGAATGACCTCTGTTTCCTCTATTAAAGAGGGAATTGGATAATGCCAATCACCAAAAAGTCTTTTCAATTTAACTCTTGTTCCTTCTGGTTCATCGTCCTGCATAAATTCCTCATTACACGTGGCCCACCAGCCATAAACTCCCTCTTTAATCGGAACAATACCAACGCGCTGCCCCTTTCCCATTGTTTCACTTCCATGACCATTGTCAAAATTCGTTTTAACAACGCCTCTCCAAATATTGTAACCTCGAAAAATTGGTAAACCGTCATTAATTACATATTTCCTAACTTCCGAATGAATTCCATCCGCACCAATAACGGCATCAAAAAGTTCAGATTTGCCATTTTCAAAGACAAGTCTATGTTTAGGGTCATTTGTTTCATCAATTGATTTTAGCCCTTGATTTTCAAATAATTTAGCCGTTGTGTGATTTAGTAATACCCTATGAAGATCTGCTCTATGGATACAAATTACCGGATATTCACCTTTTGGCTCTGAATACCCAAGTGTAGTTCCTTTTGAGGTTTTAATTAATATCTTATTTAATTCTCCAGCTGTTTTTAAAATGTCGGAATATAATCCAAGTTCATCCATTACACACAGTGCATTGGGAAAAACGCTTATTGCTGCCCCAATTTCACCAAAAGATTCTTTCTTTTCAAAAATATGACATTCGTAGTCTTCTGATTTTAAAGACAAGGCAAAAGTAAGTCCTGCTATTCCGCCACCTATTATTGCTATTTTTTTCTTTTCGGTCATTTTATTCGTATTATCTTTTTTTAGCTGACTGCCAACGGTTTGCGTGTAGGCGACCGGCCAATTTTACTTAAAATCGTTTTACCGAAGATAAAACTTAAATTTTATAAACTATTTATTGTTCCGAAGTAAGATCTGGGCTGGCGCTTGCTTGCTGTTATGTGGGGTTTCTTATTTCAATTTATTCTTCAAATCCATTCGTTCGTGTAGGATTCTCGCGATTTCAATTGATTTATCGTTCATTACCCGATAGAAAATTATATGTTTTGAAGTTCTTTTACCTTTCAATTCTGGGTAAATTTCTTCATAATCTTTACCTATTTGAGGTTTTTTAGCGATTGAAGAGCACGCATTAAGCAAGAGTTTATAATATTTATCTGCCTGACTTTCAGACCATGCCTCTAAAGTGTAATTCCATATATCGGATAGATCCTTTACGGCATTGTTCGTTAACTTAAACTTTGCCATTTATTTCCTGCTTGCTTTCAACATTTTTAAATGTTCGTCAGGGTCAAAATCTTCGGCTAAACCACTATTAATACCTTCGTCAATTGCATGACGCAAAGCAATAATTTTCTGTTCCTCTTCTTCAAGTAGTCTTAATCCAGCACGAACTGCCTCACTTGCATTTTTGTACCTTCCTTCTCTTAAAATACTTTGAATAAATTGATCAAAATAACTACCCAAAGTAATTGATGTGTTTTTACTCATAACAATTAATTTTAGCAAACATACCAAATATTGGTATTAATTCAAAATATATTTTGGGTATTTTTCGGGTATGGTTAATCCAACGTAACGGTTGGCGAGTAGGCGCATACCTGGAGGGTTGCGCTTACTCGCTGTTGAACAAAAGCTTCGCTAGCC
>CAZDKE010000040.1:0-33121 GCA_964506255.1 uncultured Lishizhenia sp.
AGACCTTTTTTATTTAATACAATTAAAAAAACAAGTAACAATGAACATTTTACGCGAAGATGTTGATGCACTAAATGCAGTGTTAAGAGTTCAAATTAGTCCAGAAGACTACCAAGCTAATGTAAAAAGTGCATTAGAAAAGTACAGAAAGACAGCTAAAGTTCCTGGATTCAGACCAGGAATGGTTCCTTTTGGTTTTATTCAAAAACAATATGGTAAGTCTGTTTTAGCAGAAGAAATCAATAAACTAACAAACGATAGTTTGTTTAAATACATTACTGAAAATAAACTCGATATTTTAGGTAATCCTATTCCAAAAGAAGATTCTTCATCAGTTGGTAATTTTGACAAACCGGAAAATTTTGAATTTTCTTTTGAAATTGGTTTTGCACCATCATTTGATTTAGCAATCGCTGGAAAGAAATTCGAATTTCCTAAAGTTAAAATAGATGATACTTTAATCAACAAACAAATCGAAGACCTACAAAGAAGATATGGAAAGTTAACTTCTGTTGAAACGGCTAGTGCAAAAGATATGATTCTTGGGAAATTCGAAGAATTAACCGAGACAGGTGAAGTAAAAGAAGGTGGAATTTCTCATTCAACAACTATTTCTTTAGAATTTTTAGATAAAAAAGAAGCTTCTGATTTATTAAACGGTAAAAAAGTGAATGATACTTTCGAGTTAAATCCGAGCTTAGTTTCTAAAAATGATGCAGATAAAGCTGCAATGTTGGGATTGAAAGAGGATGAATTAGCTTCTGTTAGCGACAAATTCCAATTTACGATTTCTGACATCAAGCAAATGGAATTAGCTGAATTGAATGATGAACTTTTTGGTAAATTATTCATGGATGGAGAAGTTACTACAGTTGAGCAATTGAAAACCAGAATCGCAGACGACTTATCGAGAATGTTTAGTGAAGATTCAGATCGTATTTTAACTAGAGATGTTTACAATTTCTTATTGGAAGAAACGAAAATGGAATTTCCAACAGAATTTTTGAAACGTTGGATTAAAATTTCAAGCGAAAAGCCTGTAACAGAAGAAGATATTGAAAACGAATTTGAAACTTATTTAAAATCTCTTAAATGGCAATTGATTCAATCAAAAATCTTTACTGAAAACAACCTTAAATTAACAAACGAAGAAGTAATTGATCACACTAAAGGTTTATTGGTCGCAAACTATGCACAATATGGTATTCCTGCACCAGATGATGCTGAATTAACTGAATCTGCAGTTCGTTTATTGAAAAACAAAGAGCAAGCTAACGGAATTTACGATCGTTTAGCTGAATTAAAACTGACAACTTATTTTAAATCAGCTGTTTCCTTAGAAACGAAAGAAGTAAGTTACGACGATTTCGTTGCAATTGCATCTAAGTAATTAAACATAAATACTTTACAAAAAAAGACCTTTCTCAGAGAGGTCTTTTTTTGTTGCAAGCAATTTCATTTTTTTGAATTTGAAAAATATCATATATTTGTTAAAACTAAATCAATGAACAAAATCATCTCCTTTTCTTTCTTTGCATTTTTTGCTTTCAGTTTTAGTGCTCAAACAAGTCATAAGTTTGATGGAATTGAAATAACTACAAATCCGCAAACAGTAACGGATAAAAACAACCGAAAATTTGGTTACGAGTATGAAGTTTTAGAAATTAAAAATACGACCTCTGAGCAAAAAAGTATTTTATTCCACACAGATGCTTATTATGATGGTGTTTGTGCAACATGCGCCAATACAGAATATACTTATTCTTTTGTTTTAAAACCAAATGAAACTATTGTTGGTTCAGTTAAAGACCCAGCTAATAAAGGATTGTACATTTTCAAAAAAGATACAAATGGAAAATTAAAAGAAGTTCTTTCTGAATTGAAATTTTCTAATGTTGTTGTGAAATAATTTAAAAATTCAATTATTTTTTTAATTGTATTAATCTAATCTAATAACATTAGTTTATAGCGTTGAATAGTATTTTCAATTCCTAAATACAAAGCGTCAGAAATCAAAGCATGACCGATTGAAACTTCGTCTAATTGAATTAAAGATTGTTTGAAAAAGCGTAAGTTTTCAAGACTCAAATCGTGTCCTGCATTTATCCCTAGTCCTTGTTTAACGGCAAATTTGGTTGCTTCAGCATATGCTTTAATTGCCTCTTCCTTGTTTAATGAAAAATGTTCAGCATAAGGACCAGTGTAGAATTCAATCCGCTCAACACCAAGTTTTGCAGCATTTTCAATCAATTCATTTTTTGGTTCAATAAAAATAGAAGTTCGAACGCCAAAATCTTTTATAGTTTGACAAATTTCTTTTAGAAAATCGAAATACTGAATCGTATCCCAGCCAGCGTTAGATGTCAAAACTCCCGGTGGATCTGGAACTAAAGTAGCTTGTGTTGGTCGCAAATCTTTTATTAATTGCATAAATCGCGCATCAGGATAACCTTCAATATTAAACTCTGTCGTCACCACTTCCTTTAATTCGTAAGTGTCTTTTGTGGTAATGTGTCGTTCATCAGGTCGAGGATGAATCGTAATTCCATCCGCGCCGAAACGTTCACAATCAATTGCGAATTGAACCACATTTGGCATCGCTCCACCACGTGCATTTCGGATGGTTGCTATTTTATTGATATTGACACTAAGTTTCGACATTGGTATAAAATTTGACATGCAAAATTACGAACTCTGAAAGGATTTTACTACTTTGGCACTTCTTATGATAGCAAATGATTTAATTACGGAGGAAATCCCACCTCTAGTACATACAGATACAGGCGAAAAGGCCATAAATTGGATGGATGAATTCAAGGTTTCACATCTTCCAGTTTTAAAAAACGGGAATTTTGTGGGCGTCGTTTCTGAGTCCGATATTCTCGATCATTTAGATTTGGATAAAACCCTCGATGGTTTATTTCAACATCTTCCACGACCTCATGTGAAATCTTCAGCGCATATATACGAAGTGTTGGCAAAAATGTCAGAGTTTAAATTGAGTGTTATACCTATTTTAGACAATCAAGAACATTACATTGGTTGTACAAGTATTTACAAGCTAATGACTGAATTAGCCAACACTGGCAGTATTAAAGAAACAGGTGGAATTATAATTTTGGAAATTAATACTATTGATTATTCTATGGCACAAATTGCACAGATAGTAGAGAGTAATAATGCCCGAATACTAAGTTCATACATACTTTCCAATCCTGATTCTACAAAACTAGATGTTACATTGAAAATCAATCAATTAGATCTAACTAGTATCATTCGCACTTTTGAACGTTACGACTACCTTGTTAAAGCTTCATTTCAATATGGAATGGGCGATGAAGACTTGAATTGGCGCTATGATGCCTTAATGAATTTTATGAAGTTTTGAGTATGCGAGTAGCCATTTACGGAAGAAAAGTAAACAAACAAATAGCTGAATATTTCATCAAGTTACTCGAAATTTTAGAAGAATTTGGATGGAAACCTGTAATTGAAGAAGAATTGAATAATCAATTAATTCAAAAAGCAGGGATTTCAGAAAACTATGAAATATTCAGAAATCATAAAGATTTTCATTCTGGTTTAGATTTAGTCATCAGTATGGGAGGAGACGGAACTTTCTTGAAAACAGTAAGTTACATTCGAAATTCTGGAGTTCCAATCATGGGAATCAACACAGGAAGATTAGGTTTCTTGGCAAATATTTCTAAAGACGCAATGTATGAAACTTTGGCACAAGTAAAAAATAAAGAATACGAATTTCAGATGCGTTCCTTATTGCGAGTGCATACAGAAGAAGATTTATTTGGTGCTGATAATTTTGCATTGAATGAGTTGACCTTGCATAAAAAAGACACTTCTTCAATGATTACGGTTCATGCCTCTCTCGATAATAAATATTTAAATACTTACTGGGCTGACGGTTTGATTGTTGCAACACCTACAGGTTCAACAGCTTATAGTTTGAGTTGTGGCGGACCAATCATCACACCTGGTTGTCAAGTACATATCTTAAACCCGATAGCGCCGCATAATTTAAATGTTAGACCAATGGTGGTACCCGATCATTTACCTATCTCATTAGAAGTCGAAGGTCGCGACCGTACTTATTTGCTAAGTTTAGATGGAAACTCAAAAAGTATTCGTCAAGGCGAGCAAGTGGTTATTCGTAAAGCTGAATTTATGATTAATGTTATTAAATTTGAAGACAATAATTTTTTAGATACAATTAGAAACAAAATGTTGTGGGGAATTGATACCCGAAATTAAAAAGAAAAAAATGAAAAAAGGACTTATTATTTTAGGGGCTGGACTGTTACTTGCAGGTTCAACTATGGCTCAAGCACCAGCCCAAAAGAAAATCACAAACAAAGTAGATTCTGTATCCTATTTGGTAGGGTTGAATATTGGAGCGAGTATTTTAAAAGATTTTAGCGAAGCTAATGTTGAAATCTTATTGACTGCAATTCAAGATGTAATAAATGGAAAACCGCCAAAATGTAATGACCCAAGCAATTCAGTTATGAACTCTTATTTTCAAAGTAAGGCACAAGCAATGGCTGAAAAACAAAACAGCGAAAACAAAGCAGAAGGTGAAAAATTCATGGCTGAAAATAAGAAAAAGCCAAACATCAAAGTTACAACAAGTGGTTTACAATACGAAGTTATTACTGAAGGAACAGGCGAAAAACCAACAGCGACTTCAAAAGTAAAAGTTCATTATCATGGAACAACTCCTGATGGACGTGTTTTTGATAGTTCAGTTGATCGTGGAGAGCCAATTGAATTTGGACTAAATCAAGTAATCAAAGGTTGGACTGAAGGTTTGCAATTGATGAAAGTAGGCGGAAAATACAAATTTTACATCCCTCAAGAATTGGCTTATGGCGCAAATCCACAGCCAGGAAGTATCATCGAACCATTTATGCCTTTGGTTTTTGAAGTTGAATTATTAGGAATTTCTAAATAAATAAAAAATGAAAATTAAAGTATTAGTAGCAGCTTTAACACTTGCAACTGCTCGTTTATTTGCACAACAAGCTCCATATGACCCAGGAATTTATGCTGAATTCAACACCTCTAAAGGCACGATTGTTTGTGTTTTGGAACATCAAAAAACACCAATGACTGTTGGTAATTTTGTTGGTTTAGCGGAGGGAAATTTAAAAGTTGACGCTGTAAATATTTCTAAACCTTACTATAATGGACTTGTTTTTCACCGTGTTATCAAAGATTTTATGATTCAAGGTGGATGTCCTAAAGGTGATGGAACGGGCGATCCAGGATATAAATTCTATGATGAAATTGTACCTGAATTGAAACATGTTGGTCCTGGAATTTTATCTATGGCGAATTCTGGCCCAGCGACGAATGGTAGTCAATTTTTTATTACTCACAAAGCAACTCCTTGGTTGGATGGTAAACATACAGTTTTCGGTCATGTAATTAAAGGACAAGATATTGTTGATGCCGTGCAACAAGGTGACAAAATTGAATCAATCAAAATTGTTCGAGTTGGAACTGAAGCCCAAAACTGGAATGCAAACACTGAATTTAACAAAGTATATGCACCACGAAAAGCTGAAGAAGACAAGAAAAATGCAGCTTATGCGAAGATTGCGGCTATGTCAGAAGACGAATATAAAGCTTTTATGTACGCCGAAATAAAGAAAATTTACAGAAAAGCAAAAATGACAAAATCAGGTTTGGTTTATGTAATGGAGAAAAAAGGAAAAAAATTGAAACCAGTTGAAGGTTCTAAAGTTTCTTTACACTATGTAGGTACTTTTAGAGCTGATGGTAAAAAGTTTGATTCCTCACGCGACAGGAACCAACCAATGGAATTTAATTTTAAAAAACAACGTATGATCCCTGGTTTTGAGGAAGGTATCGCCTTATTGGGTGCTGGTGGAAAAGCAAAATTATTCATTCCTTACTATCAAGCTTACGGAAAAAATGGACGACCAGGAGCAATTCCTCCCTACTCTGATTTGGTATTTGACATTGAAGTTTTATCTGTAGAAGCACCGGCTAAAGATGAACATGATGGACATAATCACGATGGACATAATCACGATTCTCACGATGGTCACAAACATTAAATGAAATCCACAATTTAAATACTAGAAGGTCGTAAAATTTACGGCCTTTTTTGTTATATAATTTTAGTATTATTCATCAATTAAGAAAACTTAAACTATCCTCCTTATTTTGAATAAAAATTACAATATGCCAATCCTTCTTTATTTAATTCAATATTCAAACAAAATTCCAGTTTAACACTCGTTTGAAGAACATTTATTTTTTTTGGTGACACTTCAAACTTTCAAATTATTTCATTTAACTAACTTTACCCAATGAATCATTCGCTTTATATGCAACGTTGTATAGAACTTGCTAAACTTGGAGCTGGTTGGACGGCTCCGAATCCTTTGGTTGGTTGTGTAATTGTCGCAGACAACTTAATAATCGGTGAAGGCTACCACAAAGCTTTTGGTGGACCACATGCAGAAGTTAATGCTATCAATTCGGTTGATGATAAAAATAAACTAGATGGAGCGACGGTTTACGTTTCGCTTGAACCCTGTTCGCATTTTGGAAAAACGCCTCCTTGTGCTGACTTGTTGGTTCAATCAAATGTTAAAACAGTTGTAATCGCTTGCCGAGACACCAATCCTTCAGTTGCGGGAAAAGGAATAGATCGATTGAAAAAGGCAGGTATTGAGATTATTGAAGGTGTTTTAGAAAAGGAAAGTCGAGAATTAAACAAACGTTTTTTTACGTTTCATGAAAAGCAGCGTCCTTATGTGATTTTGAAATGGGCTCAAACTTTAGATGGATTTTTAGATAAATCACGAGGAATGAATGATAAAGGTATAAACTGGATCTCTGAACCAGAAACAAAAGCACTTGTTCATAAATGGCGAGGTGAAGAACAAAGTATTTTAGTGGGTCGAAATACAATTATAAACGACAATCCTTCCTTGACTGTTCGAGATTATATAGGTAAAAACCCAATTAGAATTGTTATTGACAGTCAATTACAAATTAGTGGAGATGTTAATATTTACTCACATGAAGCGCCAACTATTGTTTTTAATCGAATTCGCAACGAGAAAAAAGAAAATGTTGAATGGGTTAAGATCAAGGAAACAAGTACTAAAAATATTTTGGATGAATTATACAAACGTGGAATTATTTCTGTTTTTGTAGAAGGAGGAAGTCGTACCTTACAATATTTTATCATTGACAATGTTTGGGATGAAGCGCGGGTGATTGTTGGTAAAAAACGATTTGAAGAAGGTATGAAAGCTCCAATTATAAACCGAGTACCAATTGTTTCCCACTCTTTCGGTGATGATATGGTTTATTATTATTCGCGCCGATGATTTCTTTAGCTTTAGCCATCCTTTTTTCAAGTTTTATTTTTGTAATTTTCAAATTATTTGACCGTTATAAAATTGATGTATTTCAAGCAATTGTGTTCAATTATTTCACAGCCTTTTTATGTGGAATTCTATTGTATGGCAACGAATGGAATCCATCTGCACTCAATGATATAACCTGGTTTTACTATGCAATTGTTGCTGCAATTCTTTTTATTTCCTTGTTTATTTTGATGGGATTAAGTTCGCAGAAAAATGGGGTAGCCATAACTTCAGTTGCAGTAAAAATGAGCATGGCAGCAAGTGTTTTTGGGATGATTTTTCTTTACAGTGAATCTGTTTCAGCTCTCAAAATACTTGGAATTCTTTTTGCATTTGCAGGCGTAGTGTTAGTCTCTTGGCAAAGTAAAGATGCTAGTGAAAATCAGAAAAAATCGTTGTGGATGCTTTTTGCATTATTTTTTGGAAGCGGAATACTTGATTTAGTTCTGAATTATGTACAAAACAATGAATTAACAGTCCTCACTCCTTCCCTATTTTCTGCATTTGGATTTGGAATGGCTGGAATGATTGGTTTAGTAGTGTTTCTATTTCAGTTACAACAAAAGAAAGCTCAATTTGCTTTTAAAAATGTACTTGGAGGTATCTTTCTTGGTATCCCGAATTACTTTTCTATTTACTTGCTAATTAAGTCCTACAAAGACACAGGTTGGACCGATTCAACTGTTATTGCTATTATCAATGTTTCAATAGTTTGCATTGCTGCTCTTACTGGTTTTTTAATATTTAAAGAAAAATTGAATCTAACAAAGGGTCTTGGAATTGTTGCTTCATTGATAGCGATTTTAATGTTGTATTTGGCAAATTGATAAAATTTTTGCTAATCCGAAGCTTAAAAATAATGAATACAGTCAAAAATCAACGAAAAAATAAGCATTTCTATTAATTATGGAGCAAGAATTAGAAACATTTTGTCCTAGAAGTAGGAAAGACTGGCGTGAATGGTTGGAATCTAATCATTTAGAAAAAAAATCAATATGGTTAATTTACCATAAGAAAAGAACCAATATTCCTACAGTAACATATAGTGATGCTGTTGACGAAGCACTTTGTTTTGGTTGGATTGACAGTAAATCAAAATCGATTGATGAACAAAAGTCGATGCAATTCTTTTGTAAAAGGAAACCAAAAAGCGTTTGGTCGAAAGTGAATAAAAATAAAGTTGCTCGACTTATTGAGGCAGGTCTAATGACACAGGCTGGAATAAATGCAATAGAAATTGCTAAGGAAAATGGTAGTTGGACGATTTTAGATGAAGCAGAAGCCTTAATTATTCCTGGTGATTTAGAATTTGAATTTCAAAAAAATCCGAATTCAAAAGAATATTTTTTAGGTTTAAGTCGATCGGATAAAAGAAACATTTTACAATGGCTAACTTTAGCCAAACGTCAAGAAACAAGAATAAAAAGAATTGAGGAAATTGCTACTCTTGCAGGAGAAAAACTAAAACCAAAGCAATTTAGATAAAATTTAAAAAAGTTATAATGAAACATGTAAAAACAAATTTTCTAGAAGTTTAATATCTTCTTTAAAGGTTACGACTTTAAACCTAAAGTATGCTACTAACAAGAATGTAAAGCTGATTTACTTCATTCTTTTTAACTGCTTCAATAACTGCTTTAATTTCAATTTTGCACATTTCTATTAAAACCTTTTTCTTCAAACTATCTTGTTTTAACATCTCATTTAATAGCTCAATTCGTTCGGTGACTTGTTGATATTCTTCATTGATTTTTTCTTTTGAATTAGAACTGTTTTCAAATAATTGTGCCTTAATTCTCTGAAAAACAATGGATTTTAGTTCATCAACTTCTTTACTTTCTAAACTATTTTTTTTACCTTCAATTTCTTTCGATTCAATCAACCATTCTTTGACAACATCTTGAAAGTATTTGTAATGATTTCGATTTAATTTTTCTACTTCTGTTTTTGTTGGAAAATCAAAAGATGAAAGATGCTCGAAAATTTGCTCTAAATCTTTTGATTCAAGATTGTTTAAAGCATATTTTCGTGGAAACCAAACTTTATGGAAGGTCTGAACGGCAATTAACTTATTACTGAAATTCACAAAATCAGGAAGTTCCGTCCAGTTTTGTCGCATTACACAAGTACTAATATTAAATCTACGCTTATTTTTTTGGCAATACTCATTAAAAAAATAAATATTTTCAAGCACTCTTTCAAATTTGGCATTTGGTCTAATTTCTTCAAACACTTCCTTTTTTAATGAATCTAAACTTACACCGATATGAAAATTTCCTTTGCTTAAAATATCTTTGACTCTATTGTTTAAAACAGTTCCGTTGGTCTGAACCATAATTTTACAGCTAGGATTTAAAGCTATAATTCTTTCCCAAATTTTGTAGTTTGCATCAATTAAAAAAGCTTCCCCAGAACCACTAAATCGAGTTTCGTGCAAATAAGGTATAAATTCTTCTAATTGCTCTAAAAACTTATCATCATAGACATTTGGAATTGGGGGTAATTTTTCAACATTTTTGCGAATTGAAGAGGAAAACTCACCCTTACACATCACACATTCCAAATTGCAAGTATTGGTAAGTAAAAATTCCATTTGAGTTGGATAATGTGGATGGCTTGGAATATGATCAAAATGTTTTGCTCTAACCTCTTTGAAATGTTTTGCATTGATATCTGCAGTACAAACTTCACAACCTTTACCAAGCTTGTACTTTATCATATCTTGCCTCATTAACTTGACACTTTGGCTATTCCAAATCTCTTTTAAAGATTGCTCTGGATATTTTCCTGCATTAAATTCAGAATTATGGCAACATACTTTCACTTCACCATTTTGAGAAAAATACATATTGGTTGAAGGAGCATGACATACAGCAGAAATATTTTTTTTATTTCTTTGGTCATTGTATTCATCAAACAAGGGAAAATTGTTTTTTGCTTCCGCAATTATTGCATTTTCTTTTTTAAATAGACTATAAAATAGGTCTGATATCATCCTCTAATTTCGAGTCATAAAATTAACCATTAAAAATTTAATTACTTTGATCACTGTGGTAAAGTAATATTTTTCTAACAAAATGTAATAAGATCCAAGACTAATTGTTCTCAACTAAACTTGTTTAATCCAAAGCAATAATTAACCCTTAAACTCAAATCTAATTTTAAAATCAAGTCTAGGTTAACATTTTTTATTAAATTCGGCATGAAAAAATAATCTTATAAAATGGAAAACAATTCTAACACGGGACATCCGAAGGGTCTTTATTTGCTTTTTGTAACTGAAATGTGGGAACGTTTCAGCTATTATGGAATGAGGGCGATTTTTACTTTATTCATGGTAAATGCTTTAATGTTTGATAAATCTCTTGCTTCAACAGTTTATGGTAATTATACAGGTTTAGTTTATTTAACTCCACTAATTGGTGGATATGTTGCTGATAGGTACTGGGGAAATCGTAGATCTATTTTTGTAGGTGGAATCATGATGGCAATTGGACAATTCTTTATGTTCCTTGCTGGGTCATTTTATACGGATGTTAGTTTAGCTTCAACATTGATGTTTACTGGTCTTGGTTTCTTAATATTTGGAAATGGTTTCTTTAAACCAAATATTTCAACAATGGTTGGACAATTATACAACGAAGGAGACAAAAGAGTTGATGCTGCTTTTACTATTTTTTACATGGGAATTAACCTAGGAGCTTTCTTTGCCCCTCTTATCACTGGTGGATTAGGTGAAGTTTATGACAAAGATGGTTTAATAGTTCCAGGAATGTTTAAATGGGGATTCCTTGCTGCATGTATAGGAATGGTAATCAGTACTGTTGTTTTTGAAGTTTTAAAAAATAAATATATTGTAGACCCTAGTGGAAATCCAATTGGTACAAAACCAGAGAAAATTGTTATTGAGAAAAAAGACAAAGAACCACTTAACATAGGCAAATTAGTTCAATGGGCTTTAATTTCAATGATACTTTTTGTTGCTTTCAAAGGATTAATGGGACTAGATTTAATTGGAGCTTTTATTTACACACTTTGTATTATAGCTCCTGCTTCAATTATTACCGATAAAAGTTTAACAAAAGAAGAAAAACAAAAAATATGGGTAATCTTTATAATTGCATTCTTCGTAATTTTCTTCTGGTCTGCTTTTGAACAAGCTGGAGCTTCTTTAACATTTTTTGCTCAAGAACAAACCGATAGAAATATTTTTAACTACGAAGTTCCGTCTTCTTATTTCCAAAGTATAAATGCAGTGGCAATCGTTATTTTCGCTCCGATTTTCGCATTAATTTGGACCAAACTTGGAGCAAACAATAGAGAACCAAGTTCACCTGTTAAACAAGCTTTAGGTTTATTTTTATTAGCTGTTGGATATTTTATTATTGCTATTGGGGTAAAAGACCTTGATCCTAGTGTGAAAGTAAGTCTCTTTTGGTTGGTTACCCTTTATACTGTACATACATTTGGTGAACTTTGCCTTTCTCCAATTGGTCTTTCCATGGTTGTTAAATTAGCTCCAGTTCGATTCGCTTCCTTACTAATGGGGGTTTGGTTTTTGTCAACAGCAACAGCTAATAAATTTGCTGGAGATTTAAGCTCACTTTATCCTGAAGAAGTTAAATTAGAAAGAACTATTAATGTATCTGAATTTGATTACAAGGATGTAAACTCAACAGAAATTGTAAAAATGAAATCGATAGATAGCAATTTTGTTAAAAATCTATCTTCTAAATACAAAAACAATACAGCAGATTTAAGTTTACTTTCTGATAATTTCAAAGCAGAAAAAGAACCAACTTTTGTGGAAGGATTCAAGAATAAATTGTTTGGTATAGAAGCGAAAGAAAAGCAAGATTCTTTATTAAGTTTTCGAATTGGAAGCGAGGCTAAAACAAAAGTTTCAGATTTTACTTTAAAATTAATTGTTGGTTCGAAACCTAAATTCCATTTCGCACATTTTCAAAATAAAGAAGGAAATAAACTTACAATTATCAAATATGAGGCTGGTAAAAAAGGTGAAGAAGATTCAAAAGTTATTGAAGTTTGGAACATCAAACCTGAAAAACCATCATTTTTAGGAATGAAAATTGAAAACTTATACAATTTCTTTATGATATTCGTATTCATGGCAGGTACAGCATCCGTGATATTATTTTTACTATCAAAAAGATTATTGGTCATGATGAATGGCGTTAAATAATTAATATTTACAAATTGAAAGGCTATCGACATTGATTGATAGCCTTTTTTATTTTAAAACAACAAACAATGAAAGAAAGACAACACCCTAAGGCCCTTCCCTATTTATTTTTCTCTGAAATGTGGGAACGATTTGGTTACTATTTGATGATTGGAATTTTCACGCTTTATCTTAAAGATGCAGAGAAAGGTTTTGGAATGAACGAAACAGAAGCGTCCGATTTATACGGAACTTTTATTGCGTTTGTATTCCTAACTCCATTTATTGGAGGACTTTTAGCTGACAGAATTTTAGGTTATCGTCGCTCTATTACCATTGGTGGAATCATGATGGGCTTGGGTTATTGTTTGATGGCTGTCCACGATAAAAATGCACTTTACATTGCCATGATTCTTGTTATTTTTGGTAATGGTTTCTTTAAGCCCAATATTTCTGCCTTGCTTGGTAACGTTTACAACGAAGAAAAATACAAAGCCAAAAAAGACGCAGGTTACAATATCTTCTACATGGGTATCAATATCGGAGCCTTTGTTTGTAATTTCTTTGGTGCTGCTCTCTATAACATTTATGGTTGGTATGCTGCCTTTTTAGCTGCAGGAGTTGGAATGTTTATTGGAATTGTTATTTTTTGGCTTGGAACTAAACACTTCAAACACGTGGATGTCATCAAACCAAAAGCTGAAAATGACATGAGCTTATTGAGTATTTTTGGTGTTATTCTCTTACCTGCTGTAGGATTTGGTTTATTAGCTTTATTGCTACCTGAACCTTTGGTGGGTTCAAAAACAACCGATGCCTTTCTTTTTGGTTGTATTCCTGTTATCTTTTTTTACGGGCGATTACTGTATAAATCTCCAGCAGAGGAAAAACGTCCAATTGCAGCAATGTTGGCAATTTTTGCCGTTGTTATAACCTTTTGGGCTGTTTTCAAACAAAACGGTTCCACTTTAAATACGTGGGCAGATCGCTACACTGATAGAGAGGTTCCTACAGCTATTCAACCAGCGATGTCTGGACTATTTCTTGCAGAAAAAATTAAATACACAAAAGACTCCGTTGTTGTTATGGATGATCAATTTCGTGTTAAGGACAAAACCTTAAAAGAATGGAATTATCCTGCTTATTTTAAAAATGTGCCTGCAGAAAAACTGCCAAAAGAAGGTGAAACAATTTATGCTTTTAACACTAATATTTTTCAATCCGTTAATCCATTTTGGGTAATCGCACTCACACCTTTGGTACTTGCCTTTTTTGGATTTTTAAACAGAAAAGGATTGGAACCTTCCACTCCAACAAAAATCGCTTTTGGACTTTTAATTTCTGGTTTATCATGCTTCGTGATGGTTGGTGCTGTTTATGCGAGTAATAACGGTTTAATTAAATCATCAGCTTGGTGGTTCATTAGTTCCTATGCTGTCATTACAATTGGGGAACTTTTCCTCAGCCCAATGGGACTTTCACTCGTGTCAAAATTAAGTCCTCCACGCTTAACATCTTTAATGATGGGAGGATGGTTTTTGGCAACTTCAATTGGAAATAAAATGTCAGGTGTTCTTAGTTCGCTATGGGATGGTTACGAGGACAAAGCTAATTTCTTCTATGTCAATGTAGTACTCCTTTGCGCAGCTTCTCTTCTTATGTTTTTAATGCTAAAATGGCTGAATAAAATTTTTGCTGATTACAAATAGAACTAAAATGCAATTCTATACTATAGAGATTCCTCACCATGTTCGGAATGACTCAAGGGCTAGAAGAAGGAGGAGAAAATGCTTTGCATTTTCTCAGATTCTCCCAGTAGCAAAAGTCATTCCGAATGGAATGAGGAATCCAAATAAGTTATTTCATCCAACATTACTTTCTACTACCCAAAAACTGTTTCAAACTAAAACAATAAACTCTTTTATAATGCTAAAACAACTCTCCTTTTTTCTATGTTTTGCTACGTTTTCTATCCAAGCACAAGAAACAAACACAACTTGTTCCAAACGAACAAAACACGAGCATTCGTTGAAAAGTGCAACTTTATCTGTTGCTCAAATTGCGGAAACAGAGAAATATGATGTCAACTATTATGGTTTAGATATTTCGATGACCAACACTTCCACTTATCTCGCGGGAACAGTTGAAATGCAAGCAAAGGCAAGAGTTAACTTAGACTCAGCTCTTTTTGAACTTTTTTCGACTTTTACTATTTCGGCAATTCGAGTAAACGGACAACCCGTAAATTATTCGCGTTCCAATTCTGCAATTAAAGTTCCTGTGAATGCAAGTGCAAACGAAGTTTTTCGTATTGAAACTGACTATTCTGGAACTCCACCAGATGCAGCAACGAATCCTCTTGGAGGTGGTGGAATGACTTACGACACTTCGCCATCATGGGGAAATCATGTTGTTTGGTCGCTTTCAGAACCATTTTCTGCTTACGAATGGTTTCCTGTAAAACAAAGTTTACGCGATAAGATTGATAGTTGCTCTATAAAAATTACTGTACCCGATTCTTGTAAAGCTGGCTCAAACGGTATATTGGAAAATGTTGTTAATCTTGGAAATGGATTCACGCGTTATGAATGGAAACACAGACATCCAATTGATTATTATTTAATTTCTGTTGCCGTTGCGAAATACGTTGAACACAATTTGTACGCCAATCCAGTTGGTGCACCAAACCCAATTTTTATTCAAAATTTTATCTATGACAATCCACAAACGTTGCCAAATTTCCTAGATGAAATTAATGAAACAGCTGATTTCATTGAACTTTTCTACGAATTGTATGGTCCTTATCCTTTTGAAGATGAGAAATATGGTCACTGTATGGCTCCTTTGTCAGGAGGAATGGAACATCAAACCATGACTACACAAGGATTTTTTGAAAAAACATTGACCTCACACGAACTTGGACATCAATGGTGGGGAGATAATGTTACTTGTGCCTCTTGGTCAGATATTTGGGTTAACGAAGGATTTGCTTCTTACAGCGAATATTTGATGTTGGAGAATTTATATCCAAATGAAAAAGTACAGCACATGGCAGATGTTCATAACAATGTAATGACCCAAGTTGGAGGAAGTGTTTGGTTTGCTGATTCATTGAATACCAATCGCATTTTCAGTGGAAGATTGACCTATGACAAAGGTGCTGCAATTATTCACAGTTTACGTTACTTAGTAAACAACGACACACTATTTTTCAATACATTAAGAGCTTTCCAAACTGATTTTGCCGATAGTGTTGCTGTTGGTGTTGATGTACGCGATAAGTTTATGGAAACAACAGGTTTGAATTTTACTCCGTTTTTTGAACAATGGTATTTTGGTGAAGGCTACCCTACCTACTCGATTCGTTACAAACAAGATGCTAACGATTTAATCTTACAAATCAGTCACACAGCTTCAAAACCTACAACCACTCCAACCTTTACGAATCCAATTGATATTAGAATTTTTCGCCAAGGGCAAACAGACACCACTATTCGATTTGAGATTTCTAGCAACGAAGAATTGTTTGTTATACCAAATTTTGGTACAGTAGGAGGAAATATGGCTATTGACCCTAAAAATTGGGTTATAAATAAAGTCGGATCAATCACTTTAGATAATACCATTAGTTTAACTGAAAATCAACTTGGTAAAGAATTTCAAATCGTTCCGAATCCTAACTGTGGCGTTTTCAGCATCTCAAATTTAGATGTAAACACATTAATTGAAGTATATCAAATGAATAGTCAAAAAGTGCTTTCTAAAACGATTTTCCCTGGCGACCTTATCGATTTAAGAGCTTTCGGAAAAGGAACCTATTTAGTTGAAATTCATTCTGAAAAAGGGAGTAAACGTTTGAAATTGGTGAGTTTTTAAAGCTAAAGGATGTAATTAAAAATATTAAGTGTTTTTTAAATTCTACTTCTCAATTTATCAAAATCTGAATTCAGTCCAATAATCCATTTAAGCCCAAATCCTAAGGAACTTAATTCGATAGATTTCAATTTCGGATGAAGTGATTTCTTTGCGTGTTGATTGTGAAATAAAAAAGCCGTTAAGTCGAATAAAAACAAAAATCCTCTTTTCATCATTAAACTTGTACCAAAACCATTGAATTGGTTACGCTTTATGAAATTAGTTTTTGCCGACTATTCAATCCTTAACTAATATTCAATTTGTATTTTTTTTTGTAAATAAATTCAAGTTTAATTGAATGATTATTAAAAGTTTTAATTTCGTACAAGTATGAAATCAATGAAAAAACTACTTCTATTTTTATCACTTTTTCTATTCTGTTTATCTAGCTTTTCCCAAAGTCGTTATATTTCAGAAACGATTAAAAAAGTTGTTTATTCGCGTGATGGAGGCATTTGTCAATGTTGTGGGAGTTCAGAGAGTTTAGAATACGACCATATCACTCCTTATTCTTGTGGAGGAAGCAGCACTGATGCATCTAATATTCAACTACTTTGCATGAAATGCAATCGTAGTAAATCAAATAGTTGTTATTGTAAAATCCATGATAGAAGAATAGGTACAAATTGTTGTGATGGTGGGACAACCAAATCACCTTCCTCTGCCCCCTCTTCAACTGCAGCTCGTCAATGCTCTGGAACAACACAAAAAGGTGCTAGATGCAGAAATATGACAAAAAATTCAAGTGGCAGATGCCATTTACATTAAAAATCCAAATCCTTGTTAATCATCAATTAAAATGAACATGTTATTCGCAATAGACCAAAATTCAAATGAAATAATCGTTTCCGATTCACCAAAAGGAACTAATAAAATTAATCTTTTAGAAAGAATTAAACGAGAAGAAAATGTTATTTTGTATAATGCTGTCGTCACGCTTACTAGTATATCAAACTCAAGTAATTTAGATATTTCTCTATTTAAAGCGATGGATAAAGTATGTCAATTAATATACTCAAAGCATACGGAAAAATAGTTAAACTCTAGTTAGAACAAGCTTTTTTAATTTAAAAAAATCTTTATTTCCTTCAATTTCGTCCTACTGCAATTTTTGTTTCCCCAGTTGTTTTTGTTGCTTTGAAACTGTATGGCAATTTTTCTTTGTATAAGAACTTTTTTTGAACCGATTCGAAAGGACGATAAACGTAGTAAACCATATTATTATGAACTCGAATTTTATCAACGTATCGAAAACCAAGTTTTACTTTTTCTTTAATCGTTCCTGTTTTTAAATCTAGTAAACCAAGGTAAGTTGAACCTGTTTTTTCATAAATCGCATAAACAACTCCTGTTATTTTATCTTGTATCAATTGACTTTGCCAACCCGTTTGTTTTGAATTGTAATGATGGTAAATCGGAATTGTGTCTTTGCATTCACCGAATTTATTATAAACTTCTAAACGATCTTTTGGATAATTAAAAACGTAAACGGAATCATTGCGTTGAAACATCGGCGCATAAACTTCTTTGTAGTAAATAGATTGAGTGAAAAAATTCGCTCCAACCCAAATTTCAGCATCAATTCCAGTTTCTAACTCTTTGTTTTTCGCCCACAATTTTGTTCGGATGTCCATCCATTTGTATTCCGCACGATACATTTCCATCATCAACTCATCTTCAATTTTTAAGATAACCCGGTAGCTTGAATCCTCTTGATCAAAGGTATAATATTCGAAAGCAGGGTAATCTTTGTTGAAATTTGATAGAAATAGTTTTGTTTGAATCGTATCAACAATTGGTGCTACATACTTCATGAAATATGGCTTTGGCAACATTCCTAATTGAATCTCATCTTCTTTTATGAAAACACCGAAAACATTTTCCTTGCAAATAACGTGAGTATTGCCACGGTAATCTCTTGTTAATAATTGCGCTTGGTCATTTACTTGGAAACTTGTAATAATTTGTTGACCATCGAAAAGTACAAGTTCACTTCCCTTGCTCAATTGTTTTGGGTAAGTCAATAATAAAATATCACCATTATTTTGAACTTCAAAGTCTGCAACACTCAAACGCTCAGAACGAAAAACCGTATCTGGAATTCCAGGAGCTTTCACAACAACTTCTTTCAATTGTAATGATTTTGTTGCTTGCAAGAAAAGGGTAACTTTTAAAGTATCTGATAATGATTTTGTTTTTAATGTCTTGGTATATGCATCATAAATTGGATGTGAGCAATTGAGATTTATTATTGTACCAACTGCTACGTTTTCCAATTTAAAGCTCGCAACTCCAATTCTAGAGGAACGTAGGTAAAAAGTAGAATCTGTTACTTTTTCATCAAAAACTTTAGCTAAAACATTGACATTCTGGATGTTTTCACCAGATTTAGTATCAACAAACTGGATATAAACAACTTGTCCCCAACTGATGGAGCTGAGGACAATGGTTACAAAAAGTAAAATTAATTGGCGCATCATATTCAATAGATGCAATTATAGGTAAAATCCATAAAGGATTTCTATTAAACTTTAAAATTCCAACCGAAAGTATCTTCTATCTCACCCATTTTCAAAGCATCCATGTGTGCTTTAATTTTATTAGATAAGGTTCTTGTTTCGATGGCGGGCATTTCTAGACGTTCGTCGCGATATCCAATAACTGCTACTTGAGCAATTGTTGCGGCTGTTCCAACACCAAAAGCATCTTCTAACGAGCCATTTCTTGCTGCAGTTACCACTTCTTCCACTGTTACTTTTCGCTCTTCAACTTCAATTCCCCAAGTTAAAACTAGGTCAATTAAAGAACGTTTTGTAATACCACGTAAAATAGTATCAGAATCTTCAGAAGGTGTAATTAATTTACCTCCAATTTGAAACATGATATTCATTGTTCCTGATTCTTCAATGTATTTATGCTCTTTAGCGTCGGTCCACAATAATTGGTGAAAACCTTGTATTTGGCATTGTTTTGCTGGATAAAGGGAAGCGCCGTAGTTTCCTGCTGCTTTTGCTCTACCAACTCCACCTTCCGCAGCACGTGTGTAATGCTCTTCAATTTTGATTCTAACTGGCTCTGAATAGTAAGCTCCAACAGGCGAAGTTATTACCATAAACTTAAAAGTATCTGATGGCTTGATTCCAACATATTCATCCGTTGCAAATAAAAAAGGGCGAATGTAAAGTGAGTAACCTTCTTTGTCGGTAACCCAATTAGCATCTACTTCTACTAATTTACGTATCGCTTCCACAAAAATTTCTTCAGGTACACTTGGCATACACATTCTCTCCGCTGATTGAGCAAAACGTTTAGCATTCATGTCTGGACGAAAAATAGTAATCTCTCCGTGTCTATTTTTATAGGCTTTTAAACCTTCAAAAATAGATTGTCCATAGTGAATTGCAGACATTGCAGGATGCATCGGAATTGGCGCAAAAGGAAGAATTACTCCTTCTTTCCATTTTCCATCGCTATATTCCATCAAAAACATGTGATCAGAAAACACTTTACCAAATGGCAAATTCTCCCAATCTACCTGATTAATTTTTGAATCAAGTGATTTTTGAACAGAAAAGTTGATTGTTGATATTGACATTAAATTGATTTTTGTCTTGCGAATATAAGGTTTTAACTTTAGTGGACAATCTATTTTGTTAGTTATGTCTTTCTTAAACACATAAGTGTTGCTTTCCATTCTCTACCTAAATGACTAGTTATTAAAGCTGTTCATTCTTTATTTCAGTATATCCAATAAATCTAATAACTTGAAAAGATTAAGTTTTTTTAGCATTTTTATTTTAGTTGAAAACTCTTTTGAAAACTTAATATTTTTCTTTTCTTGGCTTTCTAAAAAAAACGGAATTTTGAAATCTAAATTTAAAACTATGACCACAGAACTTTTATCTCTTCAAGAACAAATCGACGCTTTAAAACTGAAATTAACGGGTGATTTATTCGCTGATATGGACATTAAAGATGAAATTCACAATCTAGAAATGAAGATAAACGGTGTGAAACCAATGGATACTCACATCGATTGTGTTGGTTGTGGCTCTTAATTAAATTTCAATTTCAAGCGAACAAGCAATTCATTCGTGCGTTGTTTAAAATAAAAATATGAAGCAGTTTGAAGTTCCCGAGTTTTATCGCTCTCCGATTATCAGTAAGGTAAAGGCAAAACGCAAGTTGGAAGACCCTCGTAAAAAAGATTTCACACCAACTGAAATAAACTTAGGTAAAGTAACTTTTATAATTGCACGTCATTTTGGATTTTGTTATGGCGTTGAAAATGCAATAGAAAAAAGCTATAAGGCAATTCAAGAAAACCCAGATAAACGCATTTTTCTTTTAAGTCAAATGATTCATAATCCAGATGTTAATGCGGATTTACAATCGTACGGCCTACAATTTCTTCAAGATACAGAAGGAAATCAATTGATTCCTTTTGAAACGTTGAATTCAGATGACATTGTAATCATTCCTGCTTTTGGAGCTACATTAGAAATTGAAGATAAACTGAGAGCAATTGGTGTTAATATCGATACTTACAATACCACTTGTCCTTTTGTTGAGAAAGTTTGGAATCGTTCTGAGAAATTAGGTGAAACCCAACATACAATTATCATTCATGGAAAAGCGAAACACGAAGAAACACGTGCAACATTCTCACATAGTTCTTCCAATGCGCCATCTCTGATTATCAAAGATATGAAGGAAGCTAAATTCTTGGGTGAGGTAATACTTGGAACAAAATCGAAAAATGAATTCAATAACTTTTTTGTTGGAAAAATGACTCCAAACTTTGATTCTGACCTACATTTATCAAAAATTGGGGTTGTAAATCAAACAACAATGCTCGCTACTGAAACACAAGAAATCACTGATTACCTGCGCGATGTAATGCTTCAAAAACATGGAGAAACAAACTTGAAAGCACATATTGCTGACACAAGAGATACTTTATGTTATGCGACTAATGACAACCAATCAGCAACATACGGTTTATTAGAAAAGGATGCTGACTTAGCCATAGTAATTGGTGGCTACAATAGTTCAAATACAAGTCATTTAGTTGAATTATTGGAAGAGAAATTCACTACCTTTTACATCAAAAATAAAGAAGAAATTCTTTCCAAATCAGCTGTTAATTCGTTTGATATTCATTCAAACACAATTATAAATCACCTAAGTTTTATTCCTGAAAAAGAAAACATTAGAATCATCATTACATCTGGAGCTTCTTGTCCCGATTCTTTAGTGGATGGAGTGCTTCACAAAATTATTTCGCTTGTTGATTCTACTATTGAACTTTCAAGTTTATTAAATACAATTGAATGAAAATTTACACTAAAAAAGGAGACGAAGGAAAAACAGGATTGATTGGTGGCACTCGTGTACCGAAAAATGCTATTCGTATCGATGCGTATGGAACAGTTGATGAATTGAACTCCTTTTTGGGTGTAGTTCGAGATCATGAAATTAATGAAAAGTATAAAACCCAAATTATTGAAATCCAAGACCGCTTGTTTACAATTGGCTCTAGTTTGGCTTCTGACCCTGACAAATCAAATATGAAAATTCCAGATTTGAAAGAAACAGATATTGAAGTGCTTGAAAATTGGATGGACGAAATGGACAAAGCTTTGCCTGAAATGCGCTTTTTTGTTTTACCTGGAGGACATACAGCAGTTTCTTTTTGTCATGTTGCAAGATGTGTGTGTAGAAGAGCCGAACGAATCATTGTGGAATTGAATGAAAAAGAATTTGTAGCACCTTTGGTTTTGGCTTACATCAACCGTTTGAGTGATTATATTTTTGTTTTAGGAAGAAAAATCACCCAAGATTTAGGAGCTCCGGAGCAAGCTTGGCATCCAAGAATGGGATAAGCTAAGATAGTCTTCACAAAAAAAGCTCTTTTTAAAAAGATGATTGAGTTTTTTATTATTCAACATTTTTTTGGAATCAATTATTTTCTTTCTCAATCGAATAATCTTCACCTTTGTTCTTCTTGGAACCTTCATATGTCACAAACGAACGGAAACTACATTCCAAATCACCGTTGAAAACTTTGTGTTTTTTGGAAGGTTTTAAACCAATTGATTTTAAACCTTCTTCACTTGAAGTGATAATCCAAGCTTCACAATTTGTCATTTCGTGTTTTAACCAGTTTCCAATTCCGTCATACAATTCTGTTACATCAGCTTCCAAGCGTTGACCATAAGGAGGGTTGGTAACAATAAACACTTTTTCATCGTCGGGCTTTTTAACCTCATTGAAAGGCAACACACTTGTTTGAATAAAACGCCCGAAACTCATTGAACGCAAATTTCTACGCGTTTTGATTATCATTTCATCAGATAAATCGGAACCGATAATTTTACAAGGTAAGCTTCTTACGTTTCGTAAAGCACCATCGTAAATTTCATCCCAAAGTGCCTGATCAAAGTCTTTTAAGTTTTTAAAAGCATAGTGCTGACGTTCAATATTGGATGGAATTCCAGAAGCTAAAAAAGCTGCTTCCATCAATAAAGTTCCTGAACCACAGAACGGGTCTAAAAAAGTTGTTTTTCTGTCCCAACCTGACATGCGAATTAAACCAGCGGCAACAACCTCATTCAAAGGTGCTTCTCCAACCGCTTCTCTATAGCCGCGCTGAAATAATGGAACACCGCTCGTATTTATTGAAAGTGTTACCTCTTTTTCTTTAATATATAAATCAAAAACAACGTGTGGTCGCTTCAACTCGACATTTGGGCGCTCGTTATACTTATCTCTAAATGCATCAACAATAGCATCTTTTATAACTAAAAAAGGATAATGAGAATTAGTAAATAACGAGGAGAATACAGCACCTTTTACAGCAAATGTTTTCTTTACATCAAATATATTTGTCCATCCGATTTTTGAGGCTCTTTTGTATAAATCTTCTTCTGTTTGAATGAAAAAATGGTCGATTTCAACTAGGATTGAATTTGCGCAACGAACGTTTAGATTCAAAAAATAAACATCTCTCCAAGTTCCAACGATTCTAACTGCACGATTCAACAATTCAACTTCAGGATAACCTAATTCGATTAATTCTTCTTTTAATGTTTCTTCAAATCCAAACACACATTTCAACGTGATAAAATACTCGTCGTCTTTTAATTCAATCTCTTTTTTCATTCTATTCAATTGTTATTTTAAAGCTGAATTCACTTAAAAATTGTGTGGTTTTAACATTCTCAAATTCACATTTCAAAGATAATCGGCTAACTTTGTGCAAAAGAACGAAATTGAAAGGTTTTTCTACGTTATTTCTGGTTTTATTTTCAGTTTTTCCCTCAATTTTAAACGCACAACAAAAAGTGGGTTTGGTATTAAGCGGCGGCGGAGCAACAGGTGTGGCGCATATTGGCGTACTTAAAGCATTAGAGGAGCGCGGAATTCCGATTGATTATATCGCAGGAACTTCGGCTGGTTCTTTGGTTGGAAGTTTGTATGCTTGTGGTTATTCCCCTGAAGAAATTGAGGCATATGTGATGAGCGAGCAATTTCAGCTGATGACAACAGGTCAAGTAGAAGTTTCTAAGAAATTTTTATTTCGTCAAGATGAGTTAAATTCAAGTTTGCTCAATTTCTCGTTTGCTAAAGATAGTATTTTACGCAAGTCTATACCATTAAATTTAATTACACCCGCTTATTTGGATTACGAAATGATGAGAATAATGGGTGCAACAAGCGCAGCAGTTGGAGGCGATTTTGATAAATTATTTGTCCCTTTTCGTTGTGTTGGTGCTGATGTAATCACTCGCAAAAGTGTTGTTTTCTCGAAAGGATATTTGAATCAAGCTGTACGTGCTTCAATGACCTATCCAATGTATGTCAATCCAATAAAAATTGATGGTGTTGTAATGTTTGATGGGGGTTTGTACAATAATTTCCCAATTGACGTTATGTACAAAGATTTCCACCCTGATTACTTAATTGGAAGCAATGTTTCGACAAATCCAAAACCAATAGACGAACGCGATTTTTTCGGATTGGCAAGCACGATGTTAACAACTCCAACGAATTATGACTTACCTTGCACAGAGGGAATAATTATTGAACCTAAAACAGATGTTGGAACTTTTGAATTTGGAAATGTGAAGGAAGCTATTACTGATGGTTATACTGCTACTTTAAAATACTTGGATTCGCTAGATCTCTTTATTTATTACAAAGTTTCAAAAGAAGAATTAAATAAACGTCGAGTTGCATTTAGAGCTAAAATCCCACCAATCCGTGTAACGAACATTACAAATAACAAAGAAAAAAATATTGATTATCGATTCGCCTCTAATTCGTTGTTGCGTGAAAAAAAATCAGAAGTTTTAGATTTAGATAAACTAACTAAAAGGTATTTTAGACTGTATGCAACACAACAAATCGAATACATCTACCCTACTCTAGATTTGCGAAAAGATTCTACACACCAGTTAAATTTAGTAGTCACAAAAGCTAAAGATTTCAGAGTGGATATTGGTGGACATTTTTCTTCTCGCGCTGTAAATACAGGTTATTTAGGTTTGACTTATCGAGGTGTTGGTAAAATTGCTTATGCGTTACATGGAGAATCATACTTTGGTAAGTTTTATGGTTCTGCAAGAGCTGATTTAACGGTTGAAGTTCCAACTGTTTTTCCAATTGCCTTAACAGGTTATTTTACGATGAATCGTTGGGATTATTTTAGAAGTTTTTCGACTTTTTTCGAAGATGTAAAACCTTCATTTTTAGTTCAAAATGAAATGTATGGTGGTTTCAAATTAAAAATCCCAACAGGAAACAATTCAAAATCTAGTTTCGATTACCGTCTTTTCATGCTGGAAGATGATTATTACCAAACTACCATTTTCACTAATAAAGACACAACAGATTTTACCTTTTTCACAGGTAATTCTGTTACTTGGGACTTTGTTCAAAATAGTTTAAACAGAAAACAATTTGCGAATCAAGGATATTATTTAAATATTAAGGCACGCTACATAGCAGGAAAAGAAAATACAACCCCAGGTTCAACAGCAATTTTAAAAGATACTGTTTTGAAAAATCATGAATGGTTAAATGTTCAAAGTGAATTTCAGTCTTTTATCATCAACAAAAAATATTTTCATTTAGGAATTCACGCTAAAGGTGTTTTTAATAGTCAATCACTTTTTGCCAATTATACTGCTAGTATTTTATCTATGCCTGTGTTCAATATTCTCCCAGATATGGAAACCTTTTTCTTGCCAGAATATCGTTCTCCACAGTTTTTAGGTGCTGGAGTAAATATTGTATTTTCAATACACAAAAATGTTGATTTAAGATTGGACACCTATTATTATCAGCCATTTGTACTACTACAAAAAAACAATAATGGTACAATTGAATATGCAAAACCCACAGGTGGAGAATCAATAATTGCATCAAGTACTTTTATTTACCATTCTCCTATAGGTCCCGTTCGTGCAACCGCAAATTACTTCCCTAAACAACTCAAACCATTTTCTTTTCAAGTAAGTTTTGGTTACGTTTTATTCAATGAAAGAGCGATTCGTTAACTTAAAATTTTAAAAGTATTCATCAACCATTATTTAATTGTTGATTCTTTTCGCTGAAATGCTTTTATCAATGTATTTGAAATAACCCCTAATAAAATCAGTCCGACTCCTATAATTATCAAGAAGTTAAGGCGTTCATCAAAAATAAAATAACCCATCAATAAAGCGTAAATAGAACCTAAATATTGAAAAGGAGTTATCAAAGAGGCGCTTTCTTGATGCAATGCTTTTGTCAATAAAACTTGTGCAATTTGGGTGAAAATTCCAATTACCAAAAGTAAGACCCATTCAACTCCTTTTGGCATCACAAAATCAAAAAAGCACCAAACGGTCATTATTGGTATGGATAGCATAGGAAAATAACTTACAATATTTATCGGAGCGTCAGTTGCTTTAAGTTTAACAATTGCTGTATAAGCTATTCCTGAAAATGCTGCAGAAATCACACCTAAAGTCAACCAGAAATAATCCAATTTAACTGGGTTAGATTTCAATATCAATGCATTCAATCCAATAAACGTTACCCCAACAAAAGCAATCATCACAAAAAACCATTGTAATTTCAAAATACGTTCTCCAAGTAAAACAAGTGAGAAAATCATTGTGAAAATAGGTGCTAAATATTGAATTGTTGATGCAACCGCAATTGGAAGTTGGTGAATCGTTTCAAAGAAAATAGTCAAAGCGATCATACCTGCAAAACCACGTATGAGCAACCATTTTTTATTTACTCCAAATAAAGGTAGTTTCTTGCGTTTGATGATAAACAAACTAATTGTGAAGGAAATAATTGAACGACTTAGCACTAGTTCATGCGCTGGAATCTTTTGTAAACCTGAGAAAAGTGATTGTTCACTCCCCATTCCAAATAGTTTGACAAAGAAATTCACCACCAAAAAAGATAATCCCGATAAAATGATAAATAGAATGCCTTTTTTCATGTAAGTACAAAGAAACTTAAAATTTTAGTGTGTAAATGAAAACTGAACAACAACTTATGAATTCTCCTTGATGTAATTTATAAGTTAAAAATTTCGTACATTGCCTTTAAATTCAATATCAAACAAAATGAAATTTATCAAAGTAGTTTTATTTTTTTTTAGCCAAAATTTTTTATTCGCACAAGTAGTAGATGGTGGAAATGGCCATTCTATTATTCTTGATAAAAAAGGAAATGTTTGGACTATTGGAAGAAATGATTTTGGACAATTAGGTGATAGTAGTTTGAAAAATTCTTCAGTTCCAAAAAAGGTAAAAGGATTAAAAAAGATTGTTGCCATTTCAAGAGGGTATGACCATTGTATAGCACTTGACAGTAAAGGAAATTTGTTTTTATGGGGAAGAAATAATTATGGGCAATTGGGTTGTGCTTCAGTAAATGACCAATGGGTTCCTCAAAAATTACCAAATCACTCGAATTTCGTAGCAATCGAAGGAGGACATTGGCACACTGTAGGCTTAAAAAAGGATGGAACAGTTTGGTGTTGGGGACATAATTTTTTCGGTGAATTAGGTAATGGTACACGAGAACATAGTCAATGGCCAGTACAGGTAATTCAAAATGTTGACAATAAAATTTCTGTACTTAGCGATATAAAAAGTATTGCTTCTGTTGGATACCACACACTTGCACTTAAAAATGATGGAACTGTTTGGGCTTGGGGAGCAAACAGTTTTAATGAACTTGGTTTCGAAGGTGAAGACATTCAAAAGTATGCAATCCAAGTTCAAGGTATTCCAAAAATTAAAGAAATTGCTGTTGGGTGGCATCATTCTGTTGAATTAGATTTCTATGGTAAAATTTGGATTTGGGGTTCGGATCCAGATTTTCAATTTAAAGAAGTAACTAAAAAACACTACGAACGACCAACTCAATTAGTTGGTTATCCAAAATTTACAAAAATAGCTTGTGGCAGTTGGCACTCCCTTGCAATAGATGAAAACAAAAATGTTTGGGGGTGGGGTAAAAATCACTTTGGAATGTTAGGAACAGGAGATACGATTTCACGTTCTAAGCCAATTTTAATCAAAAAACTTAAAGATATTGTGGACATTGGAGGTGGTTGTTTTCAATCTATTGCTTTAGACTCAAAAGGTAAACTTTTTACTTTTGGCGATAATCCTTCAGGTCAACAAGGTCTTGGGAATTTTGAAAGATGCTACGTTCCAAAAGAAATGCTTATTGACATTTATGGTAACCAAAAGGAGACAATTAAGACAAAACCTTCCTTAAAATATGTGAAGATTACACTTGTAATTTTTGGCATCTTCTCAATGGTTTTGCTGTATTTTTTCATAAGGAAAAAAGCAATTGTTAAAAAATGAGATTACTCGAATTCAATTTTTAACCCTTACATTCGTTTTAAGAATTTACCGAATTAGCGAAATAGAAACAATCAGTTGTGGGTATAAAGTAATAATTAAGTTTAGAAAAATATTTGAAGGAATTTAAGACAGAAGATGGAATTGAATAAATCGAGCAACTACATTCAAGAAATAAAGCAAATTCTTTCTCAAGCAAGGCAGAAAGCATATACTGCTGTCAATACTGCAATGGTAGAAGCATATTGGTTGATTGGAAAACGAATTGTGGAAGAAGAACAAAATGGAAAAGACCGTGCTGCATATGGAAAAGAAGTAATAAAAAATGTTTCCCTTGAATTGACCAAAGAATTTGGAAAAGGGTTTTCTGAAACCAACGTAAAGTACTTTCGTCAATTTTTCAATAGTTTCCCTGAATTTATTCGCCACTCACTGAGTGACAAATTCGAAATTAAAGAAATTAGTCACCCAGTAAGTGACCAATTGAAACAAATAAATTTTACAAGAATCAATTGGACTCATATCCGTCAAATATTACGCGTAACATCAAAAGAAGCACAATTATGGTATTTACAAGAAGCTGCTCAACAAAATTGGTCGGTTAGGACACTAGATAGAAATATTTCGACATTGTACTATCAACGACTTGTTTCCTCACAAAAGAAAGATTTGGTTGAGCAAGAAATGATAGAAAAAACAACTCAATTTAAAAATCAACCTGACGATTTTATAAAAAACCCAACCGTACTAGAATTTTTAAATCTACCAACTAGTAAAGCATATACTGAACATGAATTAGAACAAGCTTTAATTGACAACTTACAACAATTTTTACTTGAATTAGGAAAAGGATTTTCATTTGTTGCACGTCAAAAACACATTCGAACTGAATCAGCAGATTTCTTTATAGACTTAGTCTTTTATAACTATATTTTGAAATGCTTTGTTATTGTAGAATTGAAAACCAATAAATTAACTCATCAAGATATTGGACAATTGGATATGTACGTAAGAATGTTCGATGACCTAGAAAGACCTGAAGGAGATAATCCAACTATTGGTATTCTACTCTGTACTGAAACTGATAATACAATCGCAAAATACTCTGTTCTAAATGAAAATAAACAATTATTTTCCAATAAATACTTGCCTTTTCTACCCAGTGAAGAGGAGCTGATTGCAGAAATTGAACGCGAAAAATTAATCATCCAACAACGAATTGCGGATGGTAAATAATCTAAAAACTTCTAATAGTAAACAAACTACCTTGGAATATCTTCGATTCCTATTACTTCCTTTTGCATTGATCTATCTAGGAATTACATCCACAAGAAACCTATTATACAAACTTGGAATTCTCAAAACCTTTGTTATTCCTAAAAAATCAATATGTGTAGGAAATTTATCTGTTGGTGGAACGGGAAAAACGCCGCATGTAAGTTATTTGGCTGACTATCTTTCTCAAACAGTCGAAACAGCGATTTTAAGTCGTGGTTATGGAAGGAAAACAACTGGCTTTTTGTGGGTAAAGCCAAATAGTAAAGTATCAGAAGTCGGCGATGAACCTTTATTTTATGCTACGCAATTTCAAGAAAAAGTACACGTGGCTGTTTGCGAAAAACGAGCTATCGGTATTCAACAAATTCAAACTTTGTTTCCAAAAAATGAATTGATTATTTTAGACGATGCCTTTCAACATCGAGCGGTAAAAGCGGGTTTGAATATTTTAATCACCGATTTCAATAAACCATTCTCTAATGATTTTATGATGCCAGTTGGAACATTAAGAGAAAGTCGTTCTGGAAAAAATCGAGCGGATATTATTATCGTTTCTAAAACTCCGTCTGATTGTACAGAAACATCTAAAAATCAAATCACTCAATCGCTTAACTTTAAGTCGGAATTTGTTTTCTTTTCACACATTTCTTACGCGCCAATGATTCCATTTGGAAAGGAAATCAAAAACATTAAAAAAGTAATTTTAATAACTGGAATTGCCAATCCAAAACCTTTGCTGGAACATATTTCAAAGCAATATGATGTTGAGGAAATAAGATTCGGTGATCACCACGCTTTTAGTAGCACTGATATTCTAAGAATTCATCAAAAATTTGATACTTTTGCACACGTAGAAACAATCATTCTGACGACTGAAAAAGATTACATGCGTTTAAAAGATTATTCAAGTGAATGGAATTTGCAAAATTACCCTTGGTATTTTCAGCCAATCACAGTAAAAATTGACAACGAAGAAAAATTTAAAAACCTAATAAATCAATATGTTAACACAATTTAAAGAATCGGTTGCGTACATCAAAACGCGCACAAATGTTGAGCCTACAATCGGAATTATTCTTGGGACTGGCTTAGGTGGATTGGTAAAAGAAATCAACGTTATTGATGAAATTCCTTATGCAGAAATTCCAAATTTTCCAGTTTCAACAGTTGAAAGTCATTCTGGAAAGTTAATTTTTGGTGAATTAGGTGGAAAATCTGTTGTAGCAATGCAAGGTCGTTTTCATTACTACGAAGGATATTCGTTGCAACAAGTTACTTTCCCAGTTCGTGTAATGAAATTATTAGGCATCGAACGCTTATTTGTAAGTAACGCTTCAGGTGGTGTGAATCCAGATTTTGAAGTTGGTGAAATCATGATTCAAGATGACCATATCAATTTATTTCCAGGAAATCCTTTAATCGGTAAAAACTTCGACGAATTAGGTCCACGTTTCCCGGATATGAGCGAGCCTTACGACCACAAAATGATTGCATTAGCGAAAGAAATTGCTGCTGAAAACAACATTAAAGTTTCTGTTGGAACCTACGCAGGATTGACCGGACCAACATTGGAAACGCCAGCTGAATATCAATATATTCGCAACACAGGTGCGGATGCAGTTGGAATGTCAACTGTTCCTGAAGTGATCGTTGCAAACCACATGGAAATTCCTTGTTTTGCGATTTCAATCATCACTGATTTAGGAGTAAAAGGAAAAATCAAAAAAGTAAGTTTACAAGACGTTATCGATGTTGCAAGCCGCCAAGAGCCTAAAATGACATTGATTATGAAAGAATTAATTGCACGCGTTTAATATGAACGAAGAAATTCGAAATAAATACGAAGCCGTTATTGGTTTGGAGGTCCATGCGCAAATGTTAACGAAGACAAAAGCATACTCCAATGATATCAATGAATACGGCGCACCCCCCAATACCAATGTAAGTGTGATTACCTTGGGGCATCCTGGGACTTTGCCAGTGATGAATAAAAAAACGATAGAATTTGCCATACGTTTAGGTTTAGCTTGCGGAAGCGATATTGCTCCAAATCAATATTTTGCTCGCAAAAATTATTTCTATCCCGATCTTCCAAAAGGATACCAAATCACACAAGATAAAACGCCAATTTGTACAGGCGGAGCAATTCACATTCGAACTGAAAACGGCGAAGGAAAAGAAATAAAAATCACACGCATCCACATGGAGGAAGATGCCGGGAAAAGCATTCACGACGTTGACGTTTTTGATACGCTTGTGGATTTGAACCGTGCGGGTACTCCCCTATTGGAAATCGTTTCTGAACCGGACATTCGTTCGTCACAAGAGGCTTACAATTACGTAACTGAGGTTCGTAAATTAGTGCGTTACTTGGACATTTGTGACGGAAACATGGAAGAAGGTTCATTGCGTTGCGATGCGAATATTTCTGTTAATTTGAAAGGCGCAAGTGAATTTGGAACAAAAGTCGAAGTAAAAAATATGAACTCGATTCGTAACGTACAACGTGCTATCGAATTTGAAATCGCAAGACAAATTGAAGCTATTGAAAACGGCGTAGAAATCGTTCAAGAAACACGTGGATTTGACGCGTTAAAAGGAATTACGATTTCACAACGTTCAAAAGAAGCAGCAAACGATTACCGTTATTTCCCTGAACCAGATTTGCAACCATTAGTGGTGATGAAAGAAGACATCGAAGCGATCAAAAGTGAAATGCCTGCTTTGCCACGTGAATTGTTTAATCGCTACACAAAAGAATACGGTTTATCGGATTACGATGCTTACAATTTAACAGATAATAAAGGAATTGCTTTGTATTACGAAGCCTTGATTCAACATACGAAAAACTACAAAGCCGCAGCCAATTGGATGATGGGTGACGTGAAATCGTACTTGAATGAATTTGGATATGAGATTCACGAGTTTCCGATTACAGTTGAACGTTTAGCTGCTTTAATTACTATCATCGACGAAGGAAAAGTTTCCAATTCGGTGGCTTCTCAACGCATTTTCCCTGAACTTTTGAAATCTGAACTTTCTCCACTTGCCATCGCTGAACAATTAAACTTGATTCAAGATTCGAGTGAAGACACGTTGAAAGGATTTATTCTACAAGTATTTGAAGAAAATCAAGCTGAAGTCGAACGTTATAGAAACGGCGAAAAGCAACTGACAGGTTTCTTCATGGGTAAATTGATGAAAGTTTCAAACGGAAAAGCAGATCCAAAAATTGCCAATAAATTATTAAGAGAACTTCTTGAAGCATAATCATTTATGAAATACATTAAATTCCTTTTTCTATTAAGTGCATTTACTTTTTTAATTCAAAGTTGTGACGACACTGAAAATGAAGCAGGTGAAAAACCAGAAAATAACTTCACTATTCAAGGGAAAATTAATGGGGCGGCACAGCAAAAATTGTACGTTGAAGC
>CAZDKE010000041.1:0-32789 GCA_964506255.1 uncultured Lishizhenia sp.
AAAGAGGAATCTCGACTCACTTCAAATTGTAAACCTTTGGAATCGAGTGCATACAAACGCATTTTACTTCGCGCTGGAATTTCTCGCTCTGCGTATTTGATAACAGGCGTAATTGTTACAAAGTCCTCGCTGTCTTTTAAATAGACGATTTTTTTCAATTCTTGATTGAAGCCACTTTCCTCTAATTGTTTTTTGGTTGCAGGTTTTAAATAGGTGTATTGAATCTCGACTTTTCCTTCTAAACCGTCCAAAATCTTCGTTCTGAAAGCTAAAAATTGCGACTCGTGAATCATCAACTTATTTCCTTTTGCTTTGAAAAACTTCAATAGAACTAAGACTTTCGAGTTCAAAATGGGAATCAATTCGCTATTTTTTTCTAGGAAGAACTCGTACTTCAACTTGAATCCTGAGAATGCAGTCGCGTTGTTGTCCATCACGATGTAAGGTGAAACGTCATAAAAAGCGTCCTTTTGGGAAACTTTCAACAACAAACTCAGTTCTTTATTTAAAATCGTAACCGGCACAATTGATTTCGATGTGATGTTGTCCGAAATGCGTGGATTGTGCTGATAAATCGGATAATTTCTTGGGTTTTTCACAACTGCTTTCAAAGCCTCTGTAATTTGCTCGGGCGTCAATTTATAGCTGTAATAATCATTTTTTTCTTCGAAGGAAGTTAAGCTAGAAAAGAATTTAATTTCCTCTCCAATTTCGGTTTCAAGTAATAATTGTTTGGCATCGACTTTTGAAACTGGATTCTTTATTTTTCCATCTTTTGTCAGTTTAGCTGTTTGTAAAGCAATAAAGAAGTGCTCGTTATATGTCTGTTTTCCAATGACTAAGAAAATTTTTTCGTCATTTTCTTGTTTACTTGCATTAAACTTCTTGGGTTGAAAATCGGTTTGGGGAATGAGTGCTTCTAACTTTTCGAGTTCACTTGCATTTATCGCTTGTAAACCTTTGATTTTCGGACTGATTTTAAGTTTTGAATCGACTACAGTTGCCTCAAAATAATGTTCTAAATCAGGCTCATTTTCCATTCCATATCGCTTCGCAAATTCTTTAAGTTGGTTTGTTTTGAAATTGAAGTCAAAATAAATGCGAATACCATCATCATTTTTGAGAATATTGAGCGCATATTCTTGATGTGTACACATTTTGCGTTTTTCTGCTTTACAATTACAAGAAAGTGTCAGCTGTGCATCTTGCAAATGTATTTTAATCCGTTGGCGTTGGTAGAACGTTATCATAACGCTCATTTGCACAAAGTTTTCTTCGATGTGTTCAATATCGAAATAGCGAAAGAAATCGGTTTGAATGCCGCTCGAATGTTGTAAAATAAAACGATCGTCGAGTTGGTCAAAGCTAAAATCTCGAATCGAATAATCCGTAGGATGTGCTTTTTCTATTGGTTTTGGTAATTCAGTTCCAAATAGATTAGAATTTTCAAGTGCTTCAAGTTCATAAATTGCTTCGTTTAAAGTTGCCACTGTATGTTTACAAACACCAGCAAAATTATAGGGACAAGAACATTTTGTTTTTTTAACTGCATCGCCTTTAAATTCTATGGAAATCGAGTAAACTTCTGTTCCAAAAGCAGAGGCTGTTAGTTTATTATCCTCAAATTGAAGGTTTGTGATGTGAATTTCGGTTGCTCGTTGACGTGTTTGGGCAGTGGAATAGTTTTTTATGAAAGATTTTATCTCGGAAACTTTCGACATGGATTTTAAAAAATGTAAAGATAAGGAAGATAAGTCGCACTTTTAGCGCTTGAGGTATATGTTGCTTAGAATCACGATAGACTACGCCCATCGATGGGAAATTACGCTCTTTCAGAGCTTTTAGTATCGGAAATAAAATGATAAATTTTGTCGCAAATCAATTCTAACTTTTCTGGAAGTTCTTCTTTTTCCCAAGGATGTATGGCACCAAAAACGTGGTCTGTTGCTGGGATAGTAATGAGTTCTGTATTTAACCAATTTGCGATTTGTTTTCCTTCTGAAATTGGAACGCTTGTGTCTTGGTCGCCATGAATGACTAGTACGGGAATAGTAATTGATTCACACGATTTTTGAATGTTTAATCGTTCTTCGTTTGCTTTGAAATCTTCATAAAGAGAATAATAATTCGGAAGGTTTTGTTTGGTGCGCGAATTGGCAACGTAACGCACACCTCTATTTTTCCACTCTTCTAAAGCTTCTCCAAAAGGAAAACGAGAACCGATATCACAAATGGCTGCAAGTGTAATTGTTCGATGAATACGTTTGTCTTCATTGCTTGCCAAAAGTACAATTCCACCACCGCGTGAATGTCCGATGAGATTGACATTGTATGGAACGTTGATTTTTGTTTCTAACCAATCCATCACTGAGATTAAATCGTTTAATTCTTTTGAATAGGTATTTTCTCCAAAAGCTTGTTCATCAGGGAAATCAATACCATTTTCAATTGTTCCTCCGTTGTGAGTAGCGTTGTATTTACAGAAACCAAAACCTTTTTCAGTGAAATAATTTTGCATTAATTTCCAAGCACCCCAATCTTTGAATCCCATAAAACCGTGCACAAAAACAATCAATTCGCCATTAAAATTTGAAGGAATTTCTAAGTCGATTAAACTTTTGCGATTGTTGGAGCCAGTGTAATGCATAATTTGAAATATAAAATGGAGAATATAAAATTAAGATTCTACATTTTCAATTTCGGTTTTTCGTAATCAAAACTTCTACGCTTATAAGGAAAAACATTCATCAGTTCTCCTGAGTAATAAAACTCAAAAGCAACGGCGCCAAACGTATATTCTGTGTCATGAATTTTGTAGTTTGAGCCACCAACCCCAGGATTTTTCTTTGGTTTCGATTTTTGATAACCCAAATTGAATAAAGAAGCTAAAATTTCTGGACGTTCATCTAAGGGATAACCAGCACGTTCCCATTGCATTTTTATTTGTTTTAAGAAGCAAGCAGTGTATAAGTAAGAATAATAGTGATTTTTAAATTGAACCAAACGTCTCAAACGGACACTCATTGTATCGTTGATGTTGTTTACGTAACTATTCGTTGAATCATAATCTAATAAATGTTCATATTCTTCACCCATATAATACGGACTTGTTTTATCCTTCATGTAATGCTCGATTTTCATCGCAGTACTTTCTTTAATTCCTGTAACACCGTAAGATAAGCGATTTTCTAAGACCAACACTTTCATTGGTCCGATGTATCTTTTATAAGATTCTCGACTAGAATTAAATAGACGAATTTGTTCACCAACTAAACAAGCAACAATCAAACGTGGTTCAACTCCAGTAACCTTTGCTGCTGAATCGATGTAATATTTATCCTTCGCAACCGCAATTTTAAAATCCTGCCATTCAGCGATATTCATCCATTCAAAAGCAGAAAGTCCATTTGTTTTTTTCTTTTTTCGCATTTCTTCACGCATTTTCAAAACCGCTTTTCGATAATCCTTGTTTTTCATCAAACGTAAATCAACAGCATCCAACATTCGAAGCGCTAACTTTTCATTTTTATTTTTCAGAAGAACAGTTAAAATATACTCTGCATTCACTGGGTAAAATTCTTGTAAAACCAAGATTCTACTCATAGCTTCTTTACGATGACGAACCATTGATGCGCTATCTACTTTGAATCCTTGGTTGTATTTATCGTGCATTTCTTGGAAATAACGATTGTTTTCATCTAGCATTCCTGCTTCATTCGTCCATTGAAAAGTGACTGCGAAATAGGTTGCCGTTAAAATAAAACCATAAATAGCAAAACCATAAAGGAAGATGGTAAATGGAATCTTAATCCATTTGTTGTTAAAGAATTTTCGCATTTAAAAAATTTTGCGCTAAAGTAAATATTTATTGAAAAAGTAGGTTGAAAAGTAAGGGCTTAAAATCTAAAAAGTGAAATAGTTGTACAAGGTTTACTTTTATTATAGATTTTCTATGTTTTTCACTGTGCCACAAATCGATAGCGAATATATCCATCTTGCTTCGATGAACCAGCATTGAATTTTGACATTCCAGCATATTTCAGTGCTTGATCTCGCATACACGTATTTGCATTTTCACAACGGCTTTCGTCAATAGTGGTGCTGATTACACTTCCAGAATTATCTACTGAAATCAAAACAACCACTGTTCCAGCAGAGCCATAACCGCAAGTGTAACCTGGATTTCGAACAAACCAGTTATTATTTTCGTAAGCCGTTCTTCCTTTCAAACTAAAATCAACCATCACATTTCCAGCGTATTGATTGGATTTTGAAGTTTGAGTAGATGTGTTTGGTTTACTATTCGCAGCTGCTGTAATTTTCTTTTTTTGTTCCTCAGCCTCTCTTTTGATTTTTTCTCTTTCCTTTTCTCCTCCAGCTTCTTTAAACAATTGCTTTTCAAAATCTTTCGCTGTTTGTTCTGGATTGCCACTTGCTTGATCTTGGGACCAATTTTTGTCTGATTTTTTACGCGTATCGTTGTTATCAAGCACCACATTTGTCAATTCACCATTCAAATTGGAAGGTGGCACTTGAATTTGTTCTTTAGATAATTCAATCTCCTCAGGTTCTTCGATTCGTGAGTATTTTTCAAAGGGTTCGATGTAAACGATTTCTTTGTAGGAGGAAATTTGGAAGTACATAAAAAGAAAAACATAAACCGACAAAGCAACGATAATTGCAATGAAAAAATGATCTGGACGGTTTAAAATTCCTTTCATTTAGAGGGTTTTAGATACATCTTAGAACGCAAAAAGTAATAAGCTGTTTCATTTTCTTTGATTAAAGATAAACAATCTCCATCAAAAACTTTAATTAAATCATATTCCAATGGAATAATCAATTCTCCTTTTTTAGAATACAACCCATATTTTGTGCCGTTTGAAACTAAGATATAATCGTTTTCGAAGACTTTAACAATTGAAAATGAAATAGGAATTGTCAATCTAAATCCTTGATCCATAAAACCGAGTAAACCATTTTTTTCAACGATAAAGCCGAAATAGCCAATAGTTTCAATATTGTCAAATTCATAAGGAAGAATCGAACGCCCTTTCCAGTCAACAATTCCCCATTTTTGATCTTTAATCGCAGGAATAGCAACAAGTGGTCTTCCCAAAGCATCAAATGTAGGCTTCAAATATTCTTTTCCTGTGGCATCGATGAGTCCGTATTTTCCTTTTTTACGAAAAACACTTATTCCTTTGTAAAAAAGTGCTACTTCAAAAGCGTTTGGAAAATATTCCATTGGAGTTTCGAATAGCATTTTTCCTTGGTCGTTGAGATAAAAAATCGATGTTCCTTGCTTTGCGATTAGTTGCTTTTCAACGGCATCAAATTTTGAAAACTCATCGTAAATTGCCTCGGTTAATTGAACATTTTTCAGGGTTCGTAATCCTTTTTTACCAGCAAAGCCATATTCAATCAAAGTATCATTTAGAAAGCGAATAGATTCATACCGTGCAGGAATCAACCACTGACAATTTGTGTTTAACACGCCAAATCCATCTTTGGTTTTTGAAACCGAAATCCCTTTTTTAAACTCTTGAATTTCCTCAAAAATCGCACTAGTTTTAGGTGAAAAATTAATGTCTGAGATATAATAATTTGAATCACTTTTTTCTTTTATAGCGACCAAACCTTTTCCTAGTGCGATTATATCATTATTCACAATCGGCACAACTTCACGTCCAGAACGATCAATTAGACCAACGCTATCTCCTATAAAAACAATCCCCCTAGCATCTACAAATTCGAGAATTTCATCAAAAACGAAATCAACAACTACTTGATTTTTTTTATTGATTAAGCCGTATTTATCATTTTTAGAAGCTACAGCCAAACCATCTTGAAAAATTCCTAAATGTTCATATTGTGGCGCAATTGCCGTTTTACCTTCATTGTCAAAGTAGCCATAAAGTCCATTTTGAACAAATGGATAGAAGGTGGCATTTAATAATTTTAAGTCTTCTTCAATTTCGTTTAGGAAAGGATAATCAGGATATTTCTCTTTGAATTCAAGGAATTTTTCTTTCGAGTATTCTTTCATGAATAGCTTGTAAACCATTCGCCAAGCTTCTTCGGTGTTTCTATTTTTTGGATATTTCTTCGCAAAATTTTGATACGAAACGAGCGATTTATCAATTGTGCTTAATTCAAAAAGTCGATTTTCAGCATCCTCAGCGTGTGGATTACTGGCGCAACACTTCAAAAAAGCTTCGTAATCCTCAATTTTTCCTTTGCGAGAGAATTCTAAATATTGATATTCATCAAAATTGAATTTGGCATTTTCTTTTAAATACGAGTCTGGATATTTACTTAAAAATTCCGCAAATGCCTGTGAAGTTTTGGCGTGTTCTGCACTTGCGTAAGCAATTGAATCTCTTAAATGAATAGCTCTAGGAATCAAAATGGACCATTCATTAGCTGCAATAAATTGAACAAATAATTCCTCACTTGGACTTTTCAAATACTGATTGAAAATAGCAGTACTAACCACTTGTTTTAGATCTTGAATAGCAAGTGAATCAAAAGCAAATTTTTCTTTTAATTTTTCTTTTTTCTTTGCTTTTATTGCTGAAAAATGTGCTTCAGCTTGTAACACTAAACGATAAGCACTGTCTAGATTTTGCCAATCATTCGTTAAATACAATTTAGTTAACCCAAACGAAGCAATTGATTTGTGCTTTTTAAGAGATTTTTGAAAATATTCGTAAGCATTGAAATAGTTCTTTTTTTCAAGTTCCTGAAAACCTTTTTTAATTTTAGAAGCATTGACCTGAAAAGAAAAAATCAAAAGCAGTGCAATCGTAAGAAAACGAGTCATTTTTATTGAAAATTAAATCAAAGGCTTAAAAGATTTTCTTTCAAATCTTTTGGTAATTCACAAACTGGAATAGGTTCCATTTTATGTTTATTTGCATTGTGATAAGACCTGTAGATTTTCAAAACTTCTTTTTGTCGATCCGAAAGTTCATTTTCATTTCCTTCAAAATCCATAGCCCATTCCAATTCTGGATAAGTAGCGCCAATTTGATCTTCGTCGCTTCTTCCATCTGGCCAAAGTCCATCAGTTGGTTTTGCAATTAAAATATCGTCAATGACATCAACTGCTTTTGCAACTTTAAAAACCTGCGATTTCGTTAAATCAGCAATTGGACTTAAGTCAACACCACCATCTCCATACTTTGTGTAAAAACCAATTCCAAAATCTTCAATTTTATTGCCGGTTCCTGCAACTAAACATCCATGAACTTGAGCGATTGCATACAAAGTAGTCATTCGGATACGCGCTCTTGAATTTGCCATAGCCAATAAATAATTATCGGTTTCAAATGGCATTTTCGCGCTAAAACTTTGAAAAACGGAAGTTAAATCTATCTCAACTGCTTCCACATTTTCAAATCGACTTTTTAAATTTTCGATATGTTTTTGTGCTCTTTGATATTCGGCAGAAGTTTGCAAAATCGGCATATTAACCAGTATTACTTTTCTTCCAGTTAAAGCACACAAAGTTGAAGTCAATGCTGAATCAACGCCACCTGAAATTCCAACTACAAAACCTTTAGTATTTGATTTTTGCGAATAGGAATTAAGCCAATCTACAATAAAGGAACTAACTTCTTTCAATTATTAAGAATTAAAACAATAAAGAAACTCTGAACAAAATTTGACTCATTGTTGATTTGTTTGAATAATAAACTTGATTTGGAATAGGTTCATTATCGAAAGTATACGTTGTTCTTTTGTTTTCTTTTCTTTCTAGAAATTGAGGCGTAATTCCATAATAATATCCACCTTCTAAAACTAGACAAGTAGAACCCACAAAATTCCACTCAGCACCTGCAGAAAGACCCACAGAACCTTGGTATAAAAATGCCTCTCCGGGAGATTTCATATTGTTGTTTTCAACCAAATCAGTTGATGCTCCAACGACATTACCGTAATCATTAAATTTGCTTGCAACTAAAAAACTGTTACGGATACCAAATTTACCGAAGTATCTAAAATCACCAATAAAATCTGTTCTGAATAATAACATTAGAGGAATAGAAATATAAGTCGATTTTTGAGATCTTTCAGAAAGTGCAAAAGTACTAGATCCTGTTCCACTATCTTCTTTAGACAAGATATCAGTGTCAACATAACGATAATAGGTTGGAACATTTGTTGAATACTTCTGAGTTGCAAAATCAAAATCCAATCCAGTTGCTAAACCTAGGTTTTTTGAGCTTTTAAAAGCGCTATGCATTACAATTCCGATACTAAAATTACCACCCAAACCATTAGCTTCCATTCTTGTTGTTCCAAGAGAAAGCAGATTCATTCCAACATTTGTGGTTAATCCAGCTTGAACTCTTTTGTCCGCAGCAGATTCAGCAATTGTTTGAGAAAAAGTGATTCCACTAAAAATCAAGAATGCACCTAAAGCTTTAATTTTGTTTAAATATATACTTTTCATAAAATTTGGTTTTAATGTTTAATTTTGAAGCAAAAATAAAGAATAATCCTTTAAATGCGTTTTTTAAAATTATTTCCTGTCTTTTTACTTTTGATATTTGTTCAAGGTTGTTCGTCAGATCCTTATGAAGTTGACACCTCTAAAGTAAATTTGAAGTTAGAATTTATCAATCTTGATTCGATTGTTGCTTTTTCCAACAACCAAAAATTGATTACTTCTAAAGCAAAACTAATAAATTCAAACCGTGAAATTTTAGATTTTTCTTTTGGCTATTGTTTAGGAATTCCACTTCAACCTGACACTGCATTTTTGCGCAAAGTCAATGAATTTAAAAAAGACAAATACATTCAGAGACTTGAGAAATCGATTCAAAAGTTACCTAAAGAACAATTCAAAGCTGAATTAACAGATGCTTTTAAACGTTTGAAATTTCATTTTCCTTCTTCAAAAATACCAAACTCTGTTTTCTTTGTGAATTCGCTTTTTTCAGCAAGTGTTTTCTGTACTGAAAAAGAAATCGCAATTGGTATGGAACGATACTTGGGTGCGAATGCACGTGTAATTAAAGAATTGCCACCACAACAATTTTATGAATGGATTAAAATTGGAATGGAACCACGCTATTTGACTCGTGATGTTATGGCTGCTTGGTTAATGACAAATTATTTGGAAGAAACAAACGAAAACTACGCAGCTGAAATGATCCGTTGGGGTAAAATCCTATTTCTATGTAAGGTTTTGTTACCCGAAGAAAAAGAAGAAGTGATTTTAAGATATACTTCCGCTCAATTAGAATGGGCGAATGCAAGTGAAAAAGCAGTTTGGAGTTATTTAGTTGACAAAGAATTACTTTTTAAAACAGATGAAGAAACGAGAATTAATTTACTCAAAGAAGGACCTTACTCGATAGGTTTACCAAAAGAAAGTCCAGATAGAATTGGACAATATATGGGTTATAAAATTGTTAAGCAATATATGGACGAGGAAGAAATTAGTCTTGAAAAATTGGTGGCAATGCCTTATAATGAATTACTTCAAAAATATAAAGTGAAATAAAAAATGGAAGACAAAATTTCAAAAAAATCAGAAATAAATATAAGTGTTGGATTAAATGAAAATAATTTACCGCTTGCGATGCATTGGACAGCATCAGATGGAGGCATTGAGAAAGCGCCAGCTAGTGCATTCATTTTGTCCATTTGGGATCCGAAAGAAAAAAACACACTAAAAATTGATTTGTGGACAAAAGATATGACAGTTGATGAGATGAAGCAATTTTTTCATCAATCATTACTTACAATGGCAGACACTTTTGAGAAAGCTACGGGCGAAACTTTAATTTGCGAAGATTTACGTGATTATTGCTATCATTTCGCTGATAAGATGAATATTTTACCAGAAAAATGAAGTTAGTTTTACAAAAAATGGATTCCAAATTGGAGTCAATTATCCAGTATTCTTTGCGCACTACGGATAATTCAATAGCAATGAATGAATTAATTGGGAAAGAGATTTCGCTACTTTGGAATGGTGTTATTTACTGTTGTAAATGCTCGAAAGTGACCAAGAAATCGTTTGGTGAAGGGTTTTGTTTTGCTTGTTTTTCGAGTGCTGCAGAAGCTAGTCCTTGTATTTTACATCCCGAATTATGTGAGGCACATTTAGGAAAAGGGCGCGATTTGGAATTTGAAGAACGTAATCACAATCAACCACATTTCGTTTATTTGGCTTCAACTGATAAAGTTAAAGTAGGCGTGACACGTGCCACACAAATCCCAACTAGATGGATTGATCAAGGAGCAAGTTCGAGTATTATTCTCGCTGAAACACCAAATAGATATTTAGCAGGTTGTATCGAAGTTGCTTTGAAGGATTTCTTTACAGACAAAACGAATTGGCAGAATATGTTACGTAATTTTCAAGATGAGTCTATTGATTTGGAAGAAGAAAAATGGCAAGTACATGAAGAATTACCATCTGATTTGACACAATATTGGATTGAAAATGACGAAATAACTGAATTGAATTATCCCGTTTTGGAATATCCAGAGAAAGTTTCATCAATGAGTTTTGATAAAACAGCTCAAATTCAAGGAAAGCTAACAGGAATAAGAGGTCAATACCTTATTTTTGACAATAAAAATGTAATAAATATTCGCCGCCACACAGGCTACGAAATTGAAATCAATGAAGTTAGTTAGTATTATTCACCACATTTTAGATTTTTTCTACCCACTTGTAAAACGTTTTTTTGATAATACAACGTATTATTATGCAGTTTGTGGAGTTGGGAATTTAGTTCTAAGTTGGGTGTTGTTTTACATGTTTTTTCAATTTGTTTTTAAAAAACAATCACTTTACGTGGCAATTATAGACTTTACTTTTTCAGCCTATACTTTAACTGCATTTACTTGTTTTTTAATCACTTTCGTAATTGGTTTTCTATTGATGAAATACATTGTTTTCACAGAAAGTGGTTTAAAAGGAAGGGTTCAACTGTTTAGGTACGGATTAAGTGCTATGATTTCAGGGGTGGTTAGTTGGGTTCTATTGAAAATTTTTATTGAAGTTTTTGATTTTTTTCCTTCGCTTGCAAATATTCTCGCTTCATGTTTGGTCGTAATTGTAAGTTATTTATTGCAACGAAAGTTTACATTCAAATAATTTATAGGTTTCCGATATTTACTTACTTTTGCGCTTTATTCATAAAAAAAATTATACTATGAAATTATCTCTTATTTTTACAGCAGTATTAAGCATTATTGCATTCAGCAACACATCAATTTCACAAACTGTATTAGTTGATTTGGATTGTAGTTCAATCGAAGGTTTTCCTGTTTTAACAAAAGCCCCTGCAGGTGTTAAAGCTGTTGAACAATATGGTTCGGTTAAAATCTCAAATGGTGCGAAATTTCAAATGGAGTTGAATTCGGTTTATGATTATTCAGTAGCGGCTGCAAAAAAAGAAATTGAAGCGAATGACATCAATAAACTTAAAAAATATGTTGTTGATGAACCTAACGGAATTATTTACCAAACAGAGGTAATGGGACAAATTCAATATCACTTCATGTATTTCTTAGTTGGAGAAGAAGAGTCTTTTTACTTTCAAAATGTAAAAGGTCCAACTTATGATTTAGAGTCTACTAAAGTAATGTACAACGCTGCGAAAGCAAGTAAATTAAAATAAGAAATTAATTAGATTTATCTAAACCGATATTCTTAGGAGTGTCGGTTTTTTTTTTAAATTCATTTTTTTAAAAAAGAATTCGCATAAAAAAACGCTACTCAAATTGAATAGCGTTTTCTATTTAGTTTAAAAAAAGCTTATCTCTGTTCTATAGAAACATAATCTCTAGATGTTTTACCAATGTAAATCTGACGAGGACGACCGATTGGTTCTTTATTCTCTGTCATTTCTTTCCATTGTGCAATCCATCCTGGTAGACGTCCTAACGCAAACATAACTGTAAACATTTCAGTTGGAATTCCTAATGCTTTGTAAATGATGCCTGAATAGAAATCAACATTTGGATATAAATTTCTTGCTTTGAAATATTCATCTTCTAATGCATATTTCTCTAATTTCTTAGCGATTTCTAATAATGGGTCATTAACACCTAATTTTTCCAAAACATCGTCACAAGCTACTTTAATGATTTTAGCACGCGGATCGAAGTTTTTGTAAACCCTATGTCCGAATCCCATTAAACGGAATGGATCTTCTTTGTCTTTCGCTTTAGCAACCCATTTATCAACATTTCCACCATCATTATGAATTTGCTCTAACATTTCAATTACTTCTTGGTTTGCACCACCATGAAGTGGACCCCAAAGAGCAGAAATACCTGCTGAAATAGTTGAATATAAATTTGCTTGAGAAGAACCAACGATTCTTACAGTTGATGTAGAACAGTTTTGTTCGTGATCAGCATGAAGAATTAATAGTTTGTTCAAGGCACTAACAACAACTGGATCAATTTCATAATTTTCAGTTGGCATAGCAAACATCATGTACATGAAGTTTTTGCAGTAATCAAACTCATTGCGAGGATACATAAATGGATGACGCATTGAATTTTTATAAGCCCAAGCTGCTAATGTTGGTAATTTTGCAATCAAACGGTGAATGGTTAAATCTTTCGCTTCAGCACTTCTGTTTGGATCCAATGATTCTGGATAAAAAGTTGAAAGTGATGAAATCATGGAAGATAAAACCCCCATTGGATGAGCTTTTGCTGGATAAGCCTCAAAAAACTGTTTCATATCTTCGTGAACAAGCGTATGTTTCTTGATACTGCCTTCAAACGTTTTTAATTGAGCAGCAGTAGGCAATTCTCCGTATATGAGAAGATATGCAACTTCAATGAACGAAGCTTTCTCCGCTAATTGTTCAATTGGATAACCTCTGTAATGTAAAATTCCTTCTTCTCCATCTAAAAAGGTAATGGCACTTTTCGTTGCACCTGTATTTTTGTAACCTGTATCTAAAGTTACATAGCCTGATAAATCTCTTAATTTAGAAATATCAATTGCTTTTTCGTTCTCAGTTCCGGTAATAACAGGTAGCTCATATACCTTACCGTCTAACTCAATTTTTGCTATTTCACCCATAAGTGGTTTTTAATTTGTTGTTTAAAAAATGTCGACTCTAAAATTAACCAAAGAATTTGAATCTCAAACAAATCATTCAGATATTTTGTTTTCAATTTGATTTTTTAAGTTGGTATCTGTTTATTAGTTTCATTAAACCATAATTTGTAATTATCCATTTCACTTAGAAATTTCACCACACATCACTTCTTATTGAGGTTTTAAAGCAATTCGTTAAGTATATATTTACGGAAAGTAGTAAATTAGCCATCCAAAATTAAACTAAGAATATGCGAAGAACGATGATTGCTTTGTCCTTGTTGTTATCAACTGGGATTTCCATAGCACAAAAGACAACCGAAGTGAAACCAAATGCTCCAATTAATTGGTATTTAAAAGATTCTAAAAAAGATAAAGTTTATGGTGTTGGTGCTGAAAAAGCATACGAATTGCTAAAAGGAAAAACAGCCAAAGAAATTATTGTTGCCGTTATTGATAGCGGTGTAGAAACAGACCATCCAGATTTGAAGGATGTTATTTGGGTAAATAAAGGTGAAATTCCAAATAATGGCATTGACGATGATAAAAACGGCTATATTGACGATGTGCATGGTTGGTCATTTTTAGGTGGACCTGGGGGTGATATTGATAATGAAGCGTTAGAGTTGGCTAGAATGGTACGCTCTGAAAAGAACTATTTTGCTGGTAAATCTGCTAGTGATGTCCCTGCATCAGACAAAGAACGTTATGATAAGTATGTTAAACTTAAAGCAGAATTAGACCAAGAGAATGCTAAAAATCAACAACAATATCAAGGGGTGATGATGATGGCCGGATACATAAATAATGTTAAAGCCGCATCAAATGGTGTTTTTGATAAAAAAGCAAATAAAGCTTATGTTCCTAAAGATGAAATGGAAACAAAAATTAAGAAGCAAATGGGAGTGATAATGTTAGTTTATCCCCCTGCTACTTTGGATAAAGAAATTAATAGCGCAACTGAAACTTTCGGAAATCTGATTAAAATGAACAATTTAGATGTAGATAGCATTCGTCGTGCAGTTGTTGGTGACAATCCACAAGACATGACAGAACGTTACTATGGTTGTAATCGATATGAAGGACCTGATGCTTTCCACGGAACCCATGTAGCTGGAATTATTGCCGCAACAAGAGGAAATGGAATTGGAATTGAAGGGATTGCTTCTAATGTTAAAATAATGGTAATTAGAGCAGTTCCAAATGGTGATGAACGCGATAAAGACGTGGCTAATGCTATTCGTTATGCAGTTGATAATGGAGCCAAAGTAATTAATATGTCATTTGGTAAATATTACACACCTAATAAACAAGTGGTTGACGAAGCTATTTTGTATGCGAAAAGCAAAGACGTTTTATTGGTTCACGCAGCAGGAAATGATGCTAAAAATAAAGATTTACAAGATTCTTATCCAACTAGAATATTAAGTGATGGTTCTGTTGCTTCCAACTGGATTGAAGTAGGTGCAAGTAGCTCTTCCAAAAAAGGAAAGAAACTAATTGCAGATTTCTCTAACTACGGATCTAAAACAGTTGATGTATTCGCTCCTGGTGTTGATATTTATTCAACAGTTCCAGATGCAAAATATAGAGATGCTTCAGGTACAAGTATGGCTTGTCCTGCAACAGCTGGTGTAGCTGCAATGATTCGTGGTTATTTCCCTGAGTTAACGGCGGCTGAGGTTAAAGAAGTGTTGATGAAAACATCTGTTTCATACACAAAATCAATCTCAATTCCGGGTGCAGAAAAAGGAAAAGAAAAAGGAACTATGAAAGATATTTCTATTTCTGGTGGAATGGTAAATGCAGCTAGAGCTGTCGAATACTTGATGAAAAAATAGTTTTTATACTACTTTATTAATGATATTCAAACATAAACTAATCTTTAATCATTCTGTATTTTTCATAAAAAATCTTAAATGAAAACAGATTGATTTTTTTCTAAATAATTGAATAACAGAGGAGTGGATTATTTCACTCCTCTTTTAATATAACTCATATATTATTTTAATAAAAAAAATTAAATCAGGATAAATAGCTTAGTTGTAATTATAAAAATATTAATTATGAAAGCTATTAATCTATTATCAATCGTTTGTCTATCAACGTTATTTACAAGTTGTGTTATCATCAGACCAGGAGAAGTTGGTGTTAAACAAACTTTAGGAAAGCTTTCGGATAAAACTTACAGTCAAGGGGCAGTTTGGTTTAATCCGTTTGTTACTAAAGTAGTAAAAACCAATGTTCAAATCAACGATATCGAATTAGCATTGAGTCTTCCAAGTAAAGAAGGATTGAGCGTTATGGCTCAAATTTCAATTCTTTATCGCATTGATCAAAACAGTGTTCCAAAAGTTATCAGAAGCCTCGGTTTGGGTTATGAATCGATTATTTCAAATGTGTTTAGGTCGGCGTCTGCAGACGTTTGTTCTAAATATTTTGCGAAGGATATGCACTCAGGAATGCGAGCTGAAATTGAGAATGCGATCAAAGAAAAAATGGATGAAACATTGCAAGAACAAGGAATTGTTGTTAGTGCTGTGTTAATGAAAAGCATTCAGTTACCTTCAGGTTTGGCTAGTTCTATTGAACAAAAGTTACAAGCAGAACAAGACGCAATGCGAATGGTGTTTATTCTTCAACAAGAAAAGCTAGAGGCTGAACGAAAAATTATTGAAGCAACTGGAACACGTGATGCTCAAAAGATTTTGTCCGAAGGTTTGACCGATAATATTATCAAAATTCGAAGTATTGAGGCCTTTATTGAATTATCAAAATCAGTAAATAGCAAAGTGATTGTTACAGACGGTAAAGTGCCTTATTTAATTGAATAAGTTTAAAGGAAAATTTTTAAGAAGCTGTAATGAAAATTACGGCTTTTTTTGATAAATGAAAATAATCAAAAAAAAAAAAAAAGCCAAAATGTTAAATCTAACAATTTGGCTTCTTTCGTGATTTCGCTGGGATTCGAACCCAGGGCCCATACATTAAAAGTGTATTGCTCTACCAGCTGAGCTACGAAATCGCTTTAGCGGGGGCAAAGATATGTATATATTCCAATTCTGCAAAGGAATTATACTTATTTTTGAAATATATTTTAAATTAATTTTTAAGTATTTGAAAATCAGTATTAGTGGAGAGTCTAAAAAAACATGTTTTTTTAATTGGATTCATGGGAAGTGGTAAAACCTCCCTCGGAAAGTTGTTGGCAAAGAAATTAAACTTCGACTTTTTAGACACTGATAGACATATTGAAGAACAGGAAAACTGTTCCATTCAAGAAATCTTTAACTCAAAAGGAGAATCTTATTTTCGAGAGTTAGAACATCAACTGTTAAAAAACATTTCTCAATCCAAAAAAGCTACTGTTTTTTCAACTGGTGGTGGTATGCCAATTTTCAATGAAAATCTTTATATAATGAAGGAAAAAGGAATAGTTATATTTTTAAATGTTCCGCTAGGAATGCTCTATTTTCGATTAAAAAATGATACTACAAGACCTCTTTTAGCTTCTAAAGAAAATCTGTTTAATTTTTTAGAAACAACCTTAAATCAAAGAATTCCGATTTATTCCCTAGCAGACTTTGAAATTGATGCAAGACAAAATAAATTGGAATTAGTAGATGAAATTATCAATTTGATTATAAAAAAATAATCGATAAATGAAAACCTATAATTCATTTTTAATCAATTACATAAGTTAAAAATATAGAGTGTTTTCTTAATTCTTAGTCTATTTTTTTTAAACAAATCAATTTTTTTTAGGTAAGAACTTCATTGAAGTAGAATTCACACAATGACGGGTGTTTTTATCTGTAAAACCTTCACCATAAAACACGTGGCCTAGATGACCTTCACAATTAGCACAAATAATTTCAGTTCTTTGACCATCTGCGTCTCTAATCTTCTTTACTGCTCCGGCTATTTCATCATCAAAACTTGGCCATCCACAATTGGAATGAAACTTATCATCTGAACGATAAAGTGGAGCATCGCATTGACGACAAACGTAGGTCCCACCGTCAAATTTATTAGTAAATTCTCCAGTGTATGGTCGATCGGTTCCTTTGTGAATAATAACTCTTTTTTCAGCTTCAGTAAGTGGGTTTAACTTCATTTCTTTTTTATTTTTAGTTGCTTGTTTTTCATTTTCTTTTGTTGCTTGTCCTTGACAACTTGCTGTTGAAATTAACAATAAAAAAAATGAAATAAAATGGAATTTGTTGTTCATAACTTTGGTTTAATTGAATAACGTTCAAAGAATAAAAATCGTTCATTACAGCAAAAAAATTAACTTTAAATAAGAGAATTAATCCTTGATGGTCAAGATGAATTAGAAATTAAATTAAAGAATGTACTATTTTTGACAATGATTCGTTCTTATCTTGTGAAAGCAATAATCATTATATTTATTTACGTTGTTGTTGGTTTAAAACTGAATGCCCAACAACCAAATTTTTTCTCTCGTTCGGAAATAGGTGTTCATGTTGGCTCAATGTATTACATCGGGGATTTGAATCAATTTAAGCCTTTCTACAGAAGTCAACTTGCGGGTGGTTTTATGTACCGATTTACAATTCATTCTCGACTTTCTCTTCGTGTAAATTATACAGTAGGAAACGTTGAAGCATATGATAGCGATTCAAAAAAAGCTTTAAATATCAACCGTAATCTAGATTTTAAGTCGCGAATTCGTGAATTGTCGGGAGGAATTGAGTTTAATTATTTTCCTTTTCAAATTGGTAGTAGACGTTATCCTGGTACAGCATATTTAATTACTCAAGTTGGACTTTTTTATATGGAACCGACCACTACAATTAATGGGCAAGAAGTAAAACTACAAAGTATTGGAACAGAAGGTCAAGGGAGCGCTTTAGGAAGAAAAAGAAATTACAGTAATTATCAACTGTGTATTCCTTTGGGTTTGGGTGCAAAAATAACGTTGGGCAAACGAGCTACATTTAATGTCGATATAGCAATTCGCAAAACGTTTACCGATTATATTGATGATGTTGGTTCTGATTTTTACCTTGATCCAAATGCATTAGCTGCTGCAAATGGTCAAACTGCTGCTGATTTAAATAATAGAAGTTTAGATGGAAATCGTTACGGACGAAGAGGCAATTCTTCTACAAAGGATTGGTATGTGTACGCTGGGGGAATGCTCACCTTTCGTTTAGGAACAGGTAATGTTTGCCCCGTATTGAGATGATTTAAAACGATTATTCAACTTTCAACATTGCTTGGGATGTTCATTTTTTGAAGCAAGCGTTTAGTAATGTATTTATTTTTCCTTGCTTTTTTCAATTTCTATTAATCCAAATTCATAAATTCCACCAAGTGAAAGATGCAGGGGTTTCGATCTTCTATTAGAAATTTCCTTACATTAAATATGATTTAATTCTTTTTGCCAGAAATAAGGTGTTTAATGGAAATGATAATAGCAATAATCTTCAGGTAAAATTAATGGTGAAATCACTTTAATTTCAAATAAAACAACCGCAATAAATGAAATAAAGGTGTTTATTATTAGTAAACCAATTCTTTTAAACTTTAAAGAACAACCCGAATCTTCATTTGCTTGCTTTTCGTCCTCTTTCAGCATAAAAAACTTACTAATTGTGTTTAATTATGCAACTCAATCCCAAGCTTCTGGATTTTCGTTTTTCGCAATTAATTTCTGCCAATCGTAATCACCATTTTTGAACAAATCAACGTCTGAATCACCTAAAATTGCTTGATACTCGCTGTCTGAAATCGAATAACGCTCTACTTCTTCGCCGGTGTAAACTTCTATTGCTTCTAAAAACGGAACTTCCTCTTTGCTGCAAAAAGACATTGCTTGACCTTTGTTGTTGCCACGTCCTGTTCGACCACAACGGTGGACATAATTCTCTGGATTTTCAGGTAAATCATAATTAACCACATAATCCATATTTGGAATATCAATTCCACGACATGCGACATCTGTTGTAATCAAAACTTTATTTTCAGCACTTCTAAAGCGATCTAAAATGGCAAAGCGCTCTTGTTGTTCGATACCACCGTGCAATGCTTCTGACTTAATATCAACACGCTCCATGGCTGCAACAACTCGCTCAGCTCTCACTTTCGTACGCACAAAAACAATGAATTTATACTCCGGGTATTCTTTCAATAAATTCTCCAAGAAAAAACGTTTATCGTCCATTTCAACTAGACAAACAGCATGATCTACATTCTTAGAAACAGGGTTTTGCGGTGAAATTTGAATACGTATAGCATCGCGCACAACATCGTAAGCCAAAGATTTTATTTTCTTTGAAATCGTCGCTGTAAAAAACAAAGTTTGTCGTTGCTTCGGAATCTTGCGAATGACATCTTGAATGTCTTTGTTAAAACCTAAATCCAACATCAAATCAGCTTCGTCCAACACAAACATTTCCAATTGCGAAATATCCACAAAACCTTGAGAAATAAGGTCAAACATTCGTCCTGGTGTCGCAACCAACACATCTAAACCATCTTTCAAGGATTTAATTTGTTTATCTTGTTCTACTCCACCATATAATCCCAAAGCACGTAAATGCGTTTGAGCGCCAATTTCTTCTACTACTTGAGCGATTTGTTTGCACAATTCACGTGTTGGCACCAAAATTAATGCACGAATTCCTGAATATTTACCACGAGGCTTCACTAGCAAACGATTCAACATTGGAATAACGAAAGCTGCTGTTTTACCTGTACCAGTTTGCGCAACCGCCATCACATCTTCACCATCTAAAATATGTTTTATTGCTCTAAATTGGATATCCGTTGGACGGTTGAAGCCCATTATATCTAATTGTTTTACAATTGATTGGGAAAGGTTATAATCTTTAAATTTCATGTGATATTACTATTCTATGCACAAATGATGACTACTGTCGTTTTTACAAAGGTAGTGATAAGCCCTTGAACTCCTACAACTTTGTTTGAAGCGGAAAAATGAAGGAAAAACTAAGTTCTTTCAATTAAAATTTCATACAGTTTTGAAGCTGCACCATCGTTATCTGAAGCTACGAAAAAGCGATTCTTTTCATTCGTTTGACAAATTGCTTCAAGTTTAACTGGTAAAAGCGTTTCATTTACTTTAAATGGTTCTAAACGAAGTTCCATTTGGGCTTGTAGTTCGCTTATATTAAAAGTTGAAATGACACTCCCAATAATCGCCCCGTCGTTGTACCAATCACTCGTATCTTCAGCGCTAGCCGTACAATAAAATACTCCAAATTCATCTATTGTTGCACCAGAAATTCCCAAATTGAAACCATTCAACTGTCCAAGATTAAGTTGGTAACTTCTGCAAACTAATTGATTACTTCTTTGTTCCAAAAAGTCAAAGAACTCAGTTTGATTTACTTCAAAAAGCGTATTTGTTCCTCGATTAAAAAAGAACAAACGTTCCTCAAAACAAGCTAATGCTTCAATGTTCCAATCCTTTAATTCTATATTCAACCCTTTTCGAATTTGAGCATAAAATGGCCACAAGTCAAATTGAAGGGTTAACGATGAATTTAAAGCAAACAACTTCGCTTGATTTCTATTTAATACTGTTGAACCAGAGCCAAGTACTAACAAACAAGGTGTATTATTGTAGTGGACAATTGTACTTGCTTCAAAATCAGACTTATCCTTTTTAGGTAATTGATTGATTTTTAAATCGGAAGAGTGCAAAACTTGAATCAATTCCCCTTGTTGATTACAAACTGAAAGTTCATTGGCATTATCTGAAATCATCCATAAATTTCCATCATAAAATTCCATTCCTGAAACGGCAGGAACTTTTAAGAAATAGGTATTTAAAACGGTTATTTTCAATATCGATTATTAAAATTGAATTCGTTCAAAAAATAGATACCACTCACCCCTTCTTCATTTTTCGATCCATCAACTGCTTTTTCATACGACTGAGTGATTCAGGTAAAATCCCCAAATAAGAAGCAATTTGATGCTGTGGAACTAATTGTTCAATCCCAGCATGTCTTTTAATTAATTCTTCGTAACGTTCTTCTGCATTGGCGCTGACAGTTAAGAAAAATCGTTTTTGAAGCACAGAAAGCGTTCGTTGCGTAATGATTCTAAATAATCGTTCGAGCTTGGGAACATCCTTAAAAAGTTGTTCGGTTTCCTCTCTTCCAATCACTAAAACCCAACTATCTTCCATCGCTTGTGCGTTCAATTTTGTCGGATTATCGTCGAAGAAGGAAGCAATATCTCCCATCCACCAATCCTTAAATGCAAAGTAAAGCACGTGTTCTAAGCTTTTTTTGTCGGTGTAAAAAACACGAAACGTCCCTCCTACTACAAAACCTTGTAATTTACAGTGTGTGCCTTCTTTCAAGAAAAAATCCTTCTTTTTAACTTGGTGTAAGTGATACGCATTGGCAACTGTAAGCTGCTCTTCTGGTGTAAGTTCTATCTTTTGGTTAATGTAATCAATTAACTGTTTTCTAGCTATTTCCTCGTTCACGGTTTTTATTTTTTAAATGGTAAATGCTGCTGGAATGTTCATTCGAATACGCCATTCTTTTGGATATAAATTATTGAAACGATTTCCTAAATGTTTGATGAAGCCTATTTTTTTTCCTTGATAGGTTAAAATAGTGTAACCAAATTCACCTTCAAGTGCAAATGTATCTCCGTGTAAATAGGCCAAAGCTTGATTTTTTGAAAGCTCAAGTTGTTGATAGTGCAAATCGAAATCCAAACTCATAGCTAAATCAATTTCAGGTTGCAATCCTTTCTTTTGAATCGTTCCTAAATTCACTCCTTTTTTCACCCAGTACAAGCCTTTGTCGATAATTGACATCACTTCAAAAGCACTTGGTGTTAAGGCATAGTAATTTTGATTTTCTTCAAAGTAAATATGAGGCGATTTTTCAGTGAATTCATTTTTGAATAAATTGTTTGAAATCACATTTCTTTTGCTTGATTTGAATTTTTTATTCGAGTGATAAGCTTCCTTTTTTTGAAGCAAACAACAGTAAAATCCTTCCGTTTGGGTTTTTCCAGGGATAAAATAGTTGCCGTAACCTTTAGCGTCTTGTTCAATTCCATCAAACGCGGGAAGCGTACAAATTTCACAATTAAAGTTCTCCAACATCCACGCTATATTCTCCTCGTTTTCAGCGGGATTGAATGTGCAAGTTGAATAAATAATGAATCCATTTTCTTTGACAGAATCCCATACATCAGCAAGAATTTTTCGTTGACGAATGGCACAATGTTGCGCACTTTCTAAACTCCATTCATCTCGTGCTTGTGGATCTTTTCGAAACATTCCTTCACCTGAACAAGGCGCATCAATCAACACTAAATCAAATAAATGCGGGAAATTATTGAATTCTTTCGGATCATTGCAAGCAACCAAGGTGTTGGAAAAGCCCCATTTCGTTAAATTTTCAGCTAAAATATTTGCGCGCGTTCGAATAATTTCATTCGAAATAAGTACTCCTTTATTTTTTAAAAAACTTGCTATTAAAGTACTTTTGCCACCTGGCGCTGCACATAAATCTAAGCAAACAGGCTCATCTGGAAGTTCTAAACTTTTCAAAACAGCATCAATATACATTGATCCAGCTTCTTGTGGGTAATAACAACCAGCGTGAAAATGTGGATCTAAAGTAAAGCTTGGTCGTGTTTCAAGATAAAAACCAGTGTCACACCAAGGAACTTTCATTGCATCAGCTTGTATTCCATTCTCTTTTTCTGGATTGATTCTTAGTGAAATAGGTGGCGTTTCATCCAATGCTGAAGCTAACTTTTCACCAAAAAGCGGATTGGCAACAATGCGATTTAAAAAATCCTGAGGTAATTTACACATGCTCAAAAATAGGAAAAATGAACCCTTGGATTACTTTTGAATCGTTAATTTTTCTTTTGAATTAGAATTTTAATTTCTTTAGTTAATTCCGGAACTTGATTGATGATTCCATTTATTTCGATAACAACTTATGGGTGTTGATTTTTAGTTACTGATTTTCAAAGATTCCTCCTTTTAGTCGGAATGACCCTGAAGTTGGGGCTACTGGGCGAAAATGCGATACATTTTCGCATTCTTTCCCCAGCCATGGGGTCATTCCGAGCGAAGTGAGGAATCTATTACTATGTCGCTTCAAATAATGTTACTTAAAAATTTTCTCTTATATTGATTAATAAATAGTATTATTCAGTCTTGAAGGAGGAGTCTTTTTTGGCCAATTATTAAAAAAGATTTAGATAAACAAATTGAAAAAAATCAATTAGAATTTCTCAGCCACCGATAGCTTGATTTCAATAATAGATGCACCAACCCTACCAAACGAATATTGGTCGTCATGCATCGTGAAACCTTTTCGTATGGAGAGCATTGAACGAATTTCATTTTTCAATTTACCTTCGCCAGCACCGTGTATGATTCGGAATTTTTTCTGTCGTTTATCGATCATTAAATTCGTAAACGATTGGAAAGATTTGATTTGCAACATGAATTTATCGTGTGCAGACAATCCAGCGTCTTTTGAAATCAATGCTTCAATATGTAAATCAATTTCAAAATATTCGTTTTTTGTTTTTAGTGGAAATCCTTTAGAATTGGCATTTGCATCTTTTTCGAAAGGTGGAACTTCCAAAACTGTAATTGGACGTTGTGGAACCAAGTGTTTTACGTCAATTTTTTGGTCAAATCCATGTTCGTCTTCAATTGTTATTTGCGTATGATTTATTGCGAGAATGGTGTATTTGCCCGTTTGATGCAAAAGTGAAACGATATCTCCGACCTTGAACTGCATTTTAATTGAATCGAATTGCTTTTGAGGGACTAATGCGCGTTACCACATAACTTGGCAACAACAAAGCAGTAAGACATACAAAAAATGTTAGTAAGTTAATTCCCAACCAATTAAAAATTGTTAATTCTACTGGAACTTTATCTAAATAATAAACTGCTGGATCGAGTGAAAACAATCCGAATTGCGCTTGAATTATACATAAACTCACACCAATTAGGTTACCATAAAGTAAGCCTTTCAAAATTAAATAAGCAGCTTGGTATAAAAAGACTTTTCGAATGCTCCAATTCGTTGCACCCATTGCTTTTAACATTCCAATAAAATTGGTGCGCATTACGATTAAAACGAGCATTGCTGATCCTACATTAATAATTCCGATAATCAACATTAAGAATAATATAATCATAACGTTATAATCAAGAAAACTTAACCAAGCAAACAAATCTCCTTCGTTTTCCAAAATACTAGAAACCTGCAATAATTGCCCTTGACTTGTTGGTTGCATTTCCAATTTTGATTTCAATGCTTCTTCTACTTTTTCTAAATCTTTCCAATTTGAAATATGCACTTCCATTCCAGCGATAAAATCTTGATAACTTCCTGCACCTTCTTTTGATTCAATTTTCACTTTTGTTGTACCGTCAGTCAACTCAATTAAGTTGGCATTAATTACTGTTTTTTGAAGCGTTCTGTCTTTGTTTTTCAATAACGCTTGAGCAGGAAAGCTACGTGTTGTTTTAATTTTCAAATACGCGGTATCCATTGCTTTTGATGTGTTCAAATTGTAATCCATTTGATAAACAACCAAGCGAATAGAAGTATCCTTAATCGTGTTCAAATAAAAACCACTGTACATATCTCTTCCATTTCCCCAATCAAACTGCAGATTTTCCATTGAGCCAGAAATAGAAGCTTTTACGATAAGCGAACCATTTGTGGATAAAGTATCAGCTATTTCTATCGATGAAGAAATACCATAATCATTCATTTTTTGTACTTCTCGAAGGTCGCAAAAAAGTATCTTTTTATCGTATTCTTCCAATCCAGTTTTAAAAATCCCAACAACCTTATAACGTCGTTGAACAGGTTGATTTTTCACATAAAAAGCAGCAATTTCTTCGTTCAGTTTATAATTTAACTGTTGACATATTTTTTCAGAAATAAGGATTTCGTTTGAAACTTGGGAAACTTTAAAATTAGGAATTCGACCTTGCGTTAACTTACTTTTTATGAAATCCCAATTGTAATTTTGCTCGACTCCTTTCATAATTATCCCAGCAATTTCTTGTCTCGAAATCAAAGAATCTTTTCCGGAAGCTAGTTTAATTTTATCTTGAAATTTATCCGATTGTAGTAACGCAGGTTTATAAGAAACGTTATTTATCGCAGCTAAACCCTCGATTTTGGCAATATCGTTGCGATTAAATCCGTTTTTGTAAATGGGTTCACAGTCATAAAAACCAACTGTTCCAGCTTTTGAAATAAATAATGGTGCATTGAAACTTGTAATCTTGGTACGGATTTCGTTCTGAAAACCAGTAACAATTGCAACAGTAATTAAATTAACAACAATTGCAAGTGAAATACTTATGACAGATATACGAATTATCGGTTTGGAAACTTTAGTACCTTGTTCCCGATTACGAATCATGCGTTGCGATATGAAAAATTCAAAAGACAATAGTTCTTTTTTTGGCCTTCAAAGTTACGGAAAGCTTTTTGGCTTACACCTATTTTTAATGTTTTTACTTATTTCATGTGGTAATCCCGATAAAACATCTATCAATTTTGGTCAAACAAGTGTGATTTCAGAAGATTCTTTGATGTTAAAGAAAGAAATGAATGTTGTAACAAAAACCAAACCTACATTAGGAATTGAGCGCATACATTTAATTCTTGACTCGTTGAAAGGAAAAAGAATTGCTGTGGTTGCAAATCAAACTTCTGTTGTCAATAAGCAACATTTGGTTGATACACTTTTAGCGTTAAAATTAAATGTTGTAAAAGTTTTTGCTCCTGAACACGGTTTTCGTGGCGAAGCTGATGCCGGTGAAAAAATCAATCATTCGGTCGATTCAAAAACAGGTTTGCCCTTGGTTTCACTTTACGGAAACAACAAAAAACCGAGCGTCGACCAATTGAAAGATGTGGATATAATTGTATTTGATATTCAAGACGTTGGTGTGCGATTTTACACCTTCATTTCTACTTTGCACTATGTAATGGAAGCAGCTGCTGAAAATGGTAAAAAAGTAATTGTACTTGATCGTCCCAATCCAAATGCGCATTACATTGACGGTCCCGTTTTAGAAAAAGAATTTACTTCATTTGTTGGAATGCACCCTGTACCAATTGTTTACGGAATGACTATTGGCGAATATGCTATGATGATTAATGGTGAGAATTGGTTGGAGAATGGCGTGAAATGCGACTTAAGTATCTTACCTTGTAAAAATTACACCCATCAAACGAGTTATTCACTTCCAATTGCACCTTCACCCAATTTAAAAACGGATCGTGCCATTGCGCTGTATCCAAGTTTGTGTTTGTTTGAAGGAACAACCGTTAGTTTAGGTCGTGGCACTGAACGACCATTTGAGCTATACGGACATCCGAAATTTCCTCAAACTGCTTTTGAATTCACACCGATTCCAATGCCGGGAGCGAAATCCTCAACGCAGTTAAACAAAAAATGCAACGGTTACGATTTGTCAAATGTTCCGACGCGTTTGACAAAAATCAATTTAGAATATTTAATCAATGCCAATAAATTGCTAGCAGATTCAGGAATTTTCATCAATCAAAACGTATTTTTCAATCGTTTAGCAGGAAATTCAGTCTTTCGCGACCAATTACATGAATGCTGGAGTGAAGATGAAATTCGCGCCACTTGGAAAGATGGGATTGATAGTTTCAAAATGATTCGAAGTAAGTATTTATTATATGAGTAAACAATTAGCTTATTTGAAGACTATCTCTTTTTGAGGTCTATAAAATTTAAAAGAACTAGGTTATTTAAGAGGTTTCACAAATCGCTCAGTTTTAATAGGGTATATAACTAAAAGTTGGATTGGACGAATGCGTCTATAAACAAATTCACCACCGCAATTTAGATACAAATTATTCAGGATTTCTTCTACACATTACTTATAAAACGTACATTCAAACGAACAAATCATGGTTGTAGTACTATCATTAGGTAAATCTCAACGCAATTTTAGAATCAAACTCCTTAGGTTATTAAATTAAGCTAATTTCTCTGTAAATCAGCAATACATTGCTCACGTATTTGCCAAATTTCTGAAAGTGTTAACTCTTTTTTTTCGGAAACCAACCAATTTTCTAAAAATGTTTTATGAATTACTACTTTTTGAGTTGTTATCTCATTGCATTCGATTTCTTGTTCTTCAATAATCTTTGATTGAAAGGAAGCGTAGTTGGCATTTGGGGTTGTGAAATCAAAATAAGAAGTTTCGATTTTCAGGTAATTATGTGCTTCAGGAATATATTCCAATTGGTTTTTATTCAATGTTGCTTTGATTTTAGGAGAATAATTAACATCCATTTTAAAAATTCCAAGCATTAATTTTACATCCTTTTGATTTTGTTCAAGCGCCAATTTTCTTAGAATCGCATGTTTGGTACTACAAGTCCCACCATTTTCAACCATAACACATAAAATGTTCTCTTTCTGATTGTTTCGTTTATAAGGTAGATGAGCAATAAACTTGCAAGCAGACTCAAAATCAAAAACATTAAGAGCTAAAAAGCTGTTTGAAACATAACCAAAAGGATGGATTTTAAAATTCAAGGCTATAACTTTTGATTTTTATTTAAATTTTGGTTTTAAACTTAACCTACTCATAAAACTCAAATTCAAACTTAACTCAAAATTTTAACAAAGTGACAAATCAAAGTTAAAAGTCATATACAATCAAACAACTATTACTTTTGTTAGGTAAAATTAATTAATTCGGTTGCAAAATATGCTTGAGAATTTGCCTATTTATATTTACTTTACTTTTGGTTTAAGTACATTAGTAACTTTATGGTTGTTTTATGCTGTTGTAAGAAAATCATCTTTCAAGTCAATCAATGAAAAATCAACATTAGTTCTAATGAGTTTAATTGGTTGGTTATTTGTCCAAGCAATTTTAAGCTGTTTCAATGTTTATAATTCAGATACAAGTGCTTTTCCTCAAAAGATTGTACTTTTTGGGATTCTACCTACAATTATCTTAATTCTTAGTGTTTTTCTAACAATAAAAGGGCGAAATTTAGTTGATAGTTTATCATTAGAAAATTTGTTGAGTATTCATTTTGTTAGAATTCCTGTGGAGGTAGTTTTGTATTGGCTTTATCTCGAAAAAAAGATTCCCGAGTTGATGACATTTGAAGGACGAAATTGGGATATCATAATCGGATTTTCGGCAATTTTGATTTATATTCTAAATTTTCGTAAACAACGAATAACTAAGAAATTACTACTTGTTTGGAATGTTATTGGTTTAGTTTTTTTGTTCAATATTGTTGGTAATGCGCTTTTGTCAAGCCCCTCTCCTATTCAACAATTTGCATTTGAGCAACCCAATATTGCTATTCTTTATTTTCCTTTTTCATGGCTTCCAACTTTTATCGTTCCGTGTGTTTTATTTGCCCATTTAGCAAGTATTCGATTGCTATTGAAAAAGAAAAATACGGAGTCAAGTAAGTTTTAGATCGAATTTAATTAATCCTTCACACAGCGAATTGGATAACCTTCTTGTTTCTTATTAATCCAAGAAATCACATTTGAATTCCAATAAATCATCTGAAAGCTGAGTGCATATTCTTTTTTTTGTTCCAAGGAAACTTCTTCGGTTGACGACCACCAAGTGCCGTGCGTTAGAAAATCATCGAATGATCCTGTGTATTTTCGTCCACCACCTGGCAGCGCTGAGAATTTAAAATTGTTCAACCCTACCCCATTTTCATACCAAAGAAATTCACTTTTCAAATACAGTCCAGCGCTTTGCTCGTCACCGACAAAACAAATCAATTCTTGCCAATCTGTTTCTGTTGGAACATGCCATCCTACAGGACAAATTTTGTTGGTTTCAATTGTGTAAAAATTGTAGAGTAAACCGTAGGTGTGGCGGTTTTCCACTTTGTTTTCATAGAAGCAATAGGCTGGATTTGTAGTTTCCATCCACGCTTTATTTCCTGAAATAAAAGGGATTACGCTACCATCATTGAAAACAGTTGATCGTAAATTTTCACACATCCATTCTTGATTTCCAATCTTTTGAGTGGCGTAAGTGTTATTTTGTTGGTCTTTCAACTGACTAAAAAAACTAAAAGACAAAACGACAAAAAGGAACAAAAACCTAGTCTTCATTTGGTAAAGTTAGGGAATGTAAGTGTAAGAAATCAACAATTAAATACACTTTTGTTGCAAAATTCGTTTGAAAAATCAAAGAAAGTGTTATTTTTGCACTCCGTTTTAATTCGGAACGGTCCTATAGCTCATTCGGTTAGAGCAACTGACTCATAATCAGTAGGTGCTTGGTTCGATTCCAAGTGGGACCACCCAAGTGGGGATTTTGGTTGAAAAATCGAAATCCCCATTTTTTTTATCCTCTATAATTCCCAACAGATAAGGGATTGCGGAAAAAACCAAATTTATTCTTGTGGTTCGATAATCGTCATTTTTGCGATTATAGTAAAGCCCCTCTGGATAGAGCAATTTTTGGATTCTTTGCTTACGCCCAAAATTTAATTTTCCCCACAACGACGGGAGTTGTATCGCTATTTTAAGACACTTATCAACCGCTTTTTCTAGGTTCGATAACTGATTTTGAGAATTATCCAATTCTGACTCAATTTGAAGAATGTTTGTTCTGTATTTATCTCTGAATTTGAGATACAAGGTTTGATCAATTTCGCCATTTACAAATCGTTCTTCTACATTTTCTAGCTTTTTCTTTAGACTAGCTAACTCAACTTGCAATGCTTTTCTTCCTTCCTCATTTACTTCTGTTTTTTGACTAATCAAATGAAGAAGCATTTTTTTGAAAATTGGAGTTAGTTTTTTATCAAATGTAAATGGTGTCATTAATTCTTCAAATTTTTCGTGGAGTACCTTTTGGCTTCTATTGTTTGCACAACCTACGATATTGCATTTATAGTAATAAAGTCCTTTTTTCTTCACAAGATAACCAGTCATACTATTTCCACAGTTGTCGCACTTAACAAACTGTTTTAATGGTAAATCTTCAACTTCTAGCTCAACCGTATATCCGCCACCAAACTTTTCTAAGTTTTGATGCACTTTCAAAAAGGTACTTTTAGAAACTAAAGGAACATGTTTTCCTTCAATCATTTCACCAGGAACCATTTTCGAAACTATATAGCCACAATAAAATGGGTTTAAGAAATAATGTGAGAGTCTTTTGGCTTCAACATTCCATCCTCTAGCGTTTAATCTTCTTGCAATTTCTGTTAAACTCAAGTCATCATTTGCTTTCCACTCAAAGGCTTTTTTAATTAGATTTCCTTGTTCGTTAATAATTAATTTGTGCTGATCTGCTGTCTTTCCTTGATTCAAATTTGTATAACCAGTCGGGGGAATAAATGGCCAATAACCTTGTTTTAATTTTTCAATCATTCCTGTCATTGATTTATCTCTGCGCAACTGATTGTCAAATTCACTGAACAAGTGATAAATTCCTTCCATGAAATTACCTGAAGGATCGTCGTGGTCAATTGATTGTGTTACGGAGACTACCTTAACGCCTTTTTGCTTTAGTTCATGTGAAATAAATGCACCACTTGGACCACTTCTACTAAAGCGGTCGTAAGAATAAACTAAAACAAATCCTATGGATTTTTTACGTCTTACGTAAGCAAGCATTTTCTGAAACTCTTTACGTTCGTCGTCTTTCGCGCTTTCATAAGTACCTCCGAAGAATTCTACTACATTTAGTCCTTTTTCTTCGGCGTATTTCTTACAATGTTTCATTTGAGTATCTAAACTCGCATTATTATCTGCTTGTTCCTTAGTAGAAACTCTCGTGTAAATAACTGCTTCAGTTTTAGCAACTGCCAATAATTCATTTCCTTTAACGAATCGGTTAAATCTTTTGTCCGTTTGCATAGTATTGTTCAATAGTGATTAAACAAAGTTCTTCAATCTGTTCTAACAGTTGTTGAGCCATTTCTTGTGACATCTTGCCTTCTGTTAAATCTAGTAAGTCTTTTGTTGTTGGTTTTTCAAATTTTTGTTTTAAATTTTTCAAGTTAACATACCCAAGTGTTTCTGGTCCGTGCTTCGGTTGTCAGAAATGGGTTTTCATTAGTCCATTTATTTGGTACTTTTCTTTAATTTTTGTTGAATTTTATTTACATAATTAACGATTTTACCGTTTCGTGTTGAAATAGTAATTTTTTGGAAACTGTTTTTAGCGATAACCTCTAAAAATCGTTGTTCCATACCTATTTGTTTTTGTTCCTCAATTTCTAAAAGATCTGGTTCACCTTCTTTATAACGAATAGTTAAAGAATTGATGTCATCGCGTCTTATATTATTTAAAATTTCCAATTCAGTTTCAGACAATAGAGAAGAATTAGTAAAAAAAGATTTCGGCGACCATTCTCTAACTAAACTTTGATATGCATCTGCGAAACTTATACTAAAATAGGGTTTAGATATAAACTCAAAAAAAACTTCATAGCTCGTAATCAATTCCTTTTGATTTGAGGTGTTATAAAGGAAATAGTCCCCATCTTTATTTACGAGGCAATTATGTGATTTTCGAAAAACAATAGTTGAAATAACCGCCGATTCAAAAGCAGATGGCAAAGTCTCTTTGAAGCTTGTTATTAGTTCTTGTTCGGTTACAATCGAACCATATTTCATTTGAAGTGCTTCTAAAAGTTTACTTACGATTGCCGGATCGATTTGATTTAAATTCAATTTCGGTTCGAGGATTTTTTCTTTTAGATTCTTAATCGTTTCATGACTAATTCCTAAAGAACGCATTTGCTGTATAAGCTTTATCCAAACACTTTGAAGTAGATCGTATTTTCGACGTAATCCAACGCCTTTTATTTTTGGTAAAGCGCCTTGCTTATCCCAGTAGGTTGCGTCTCTTGGTGCTATATTTAGATCGTTAATACTAAAACGTGGCTCTTGAATTGATTTCATAAGATTCGGAAATTCTTCTATAAAAGCTGGGCTTGTAAGAAAATCTATTTCCTCAATGGTTGATGGTGCTATTTCTTTATTCATTTTTTTATTACAACAATGTAAATTAACTTATAACTGCAAATTAAATATTTATTATTCAAACAAATTCAAAAAAAGTAAAAGATTATTTAAATTGTTAATAAATTCTTTTTGGTTGTAAATCTGCAAGCAATGATTTTGAATCACAGCAAAGGTTCACTTACAACTTTTTCTTTCATTTCATTTAATTATTCATCCTGTTTTGAAAGACTTTTTTAAGTTCAATTGACTTCTACAGGTAACTAAAATGTTATGATTTCTTTGAATAAAAAAAAATAATAGATTCGATTAATGAAATTTTTCTTTGCTTCAAACAAGCTTGATTATTTTGTATTGAATGTTTGTTCTTATCAATAATTCGGTTTAAAGCATAGGTATTTGTAAAAGAATTGAAATAATACTATTTCAATTTGTTTAATGGAAAACCAAATGAAAACCAAATGAAGTCCAAATGAAAACCAAATGAAATTGCAAATAAATGCACTATTGAATTGAACTAAAAATCTAACCTAAATCAAAATGAAAAAGCATTTGAAATTCATTAATGCCTATCGAAGGTGTTTCTACTTTTGCTTGAATAGAAAATCTTAAATTCAAATAACAAATGCAACTTTTAGATTTGATGGGAAGATAAACTTCA
>CAZDKE010000042.1:0-32595 GCA_964506255.1 uncultured Lishizhenia sp.
CGTAATAATTACCAGCTGCTAATGCTGTACCACCTGCTAATAAATTCCCATTGGAAGCAGCATCATACCATTTGATGGATGAACCAGAAGTGACTGTTAAATCTGCAACTGTTGGAGAAATTGAAGAACAGAAAGATTGAGCTGAAGCTGTTGGTGCTGAAGGAGTTGGAGCCTTCTCAACTAAAACTATGTCATCTATATTTAATCTAGTACCTGTAAGTTTTACAATTCTAAATCTTAACGATCCACATAAATCTACGTTAAATGTTTGTGCAGTTAATGTTGTCGTTGATGTTGTTACAATAGAGCTGGCATAGGCATCCCAAGAACTTCCTGCATTATTAGAAACTTCTAATTTCCAAGTAGCATTTGGATCAGTACCATAAAGAGCATGATATACAGTTAGTGATGAAATTCCGTTTGAAACGTCAAAATTCATAGAAACAATTCCTGTACTTTGAATTCTTACCGATTGAGTACCATATTTCCTATCATTCGCCAAAGTTCCAATTAATGCATTATTGAAATTCCAGCTTCCAGAAGTACAATTTACATCGCCTGTTGTGTAACTTGCTTTGCTTCCTGTTTCAAAATTTTCAAAAACAGTTTGAGTTGAAATTGATGAACTAATTGCAGACCAATCTGAAGATCCACCAGCATTATTAGCGCGTACTCTAAAATAATAAGTCGTTCCATTGCTCAACCCTGTTAATTGATACGAAGTTGAGGCTGATGAAATTCCTGATTGAGTTGATAAGGTAGAGGCAAACGATGGAGAAGTAGAAACGGCTACCTCATATGTGAATGTTGCTGAACCACCACTAGTTGGAGCTGTCCAATTGGCTGTAAATCCAGTGGTGGTAGCTAATGTACCTATCCCAACAGTCGGAGTATTGTGCACAGTAGTAAATGTTAAATTTGAACCATAACTCGTCACCCCATTACTATTGGTAGCATAGGCGCGATAATTATACTCGGTGTTTGGAGTTAATCCGGTAAGTAATGATGAATAATCTGCTGTTCCACTTCCATCTGAAGTAACTGGAGTTGTTGGATTCGCTGTTGTACCATAAGCAACACCTTTTGATGTTATAGTTCCACAAGACGTTGAAACAGATGTCCCACCAGTAGAAGCTCCAGTAGTTGAAATAGCTGAAGCAACTGTAGTTGTAACATTTAGCGTTCCAGAGATACCACTTCCCGATGCTGCAACATTTTCGTTTGTTGATGCACCACCACCTGAAACAACAATATTTCCATCATATGATTGAACTGCAGTTGGTGTAAATTTCACATAAACAGCTTGATCATAAGTCCCTCCTATTTGAGTTAATGTCAACGAACTCGTGTATGTACCTCCAACCGTTGTAGAAAAAGTAAATCCAGACAATGAAGAAACTGAAACATCAGCTGAAGTTAAAGCCGATCCATTTATGGTAAATGAATTAGCTCCACTTGCTGCATTTAAACACACATTACCAAAGGCAGTTAGCGAAGTTGTCGATAGTGTTGGATTCAAGGCTTCTAAGGTCGCATAACCAGTTGAGGAAGAAGACCATGCTGAATTACCCCCTGCATTGTTTGCACGAACTCTAAAGTAATAAGTCGTATTTGAGGTTAATCCAGTTACCGTAATAGTTGTTGTCGCTGACGAAATACTACTTTGCGTATATGTTGGAGATGAAAAATCACTATTATCATCAACCTCTATTTCATACGTAAATGTTGCACTTCCTCCAGTAGGCGCTGTCCATGAGGCATCAATAGTAGTGGTGGTAGCGTTGCTTCCTGAACCAACCGTTGGTGCATTGTGAATGGTTGTAAAAGAACCGTCTGCAGAATATCCTGTACCTACAGAATTAACTGCATAACCTCTATAATAATACAAGGTATTCGCTGTCAAACTTGTTCTTGAATGCGTAAATGTGGCTACAGAGGTTCCTCCTTCTGCTTCTGAATTTAACGTTGGTGAAGCAGCGGTGCCATAAACTGTTCCTCTTGAAGTAATCGTTGCACCACCATCACTTGTAATGGTTGCACCCAATGTAGCTGAGTTGGTTGTAATAGATGTTGCTGATGGGGTTGAGAGTTGCGGAGCGGACTTTACATACCCTTGAATAATAAAATCATCTCCTGTCTGGAAATTATTTAAATACCAAGTACCTGTGGTTGCTCCACTATTCACAATTCTAAATGTTACTGTTGTTGATGAACTTAAATTTTGTAATGCTGCAATATCTACGAGAGAAATACTAGATTGGGCATTTCCAGCAGAAGTTGTTGTTGAACCCCATGTTAAAGAGCTTCCAATATTAGTAAAGTTTGTACCATCTATACTGTAAGACCATTGACCTGAAGTGGGTCCAGCAGCAGTTCGTCGAATATTATAGGCACTAATTTCAGCCAGACTCAACGAATAGCCTGCATTTGCTTTCGCTGTGAAGGTTGCAGTTCCATTACCAACTCCTCCCCATGCATTGCTAGCGGCTGTCCCTCCTGTCGTAAAACCACTTGCTCTTGTCAAACCGCCAACAGTTATATTTGTATTTGTATTTGAAGCTGAAAGTGGTGAAGCACCATAACTAGTTAAACCATTAAAATCCCAGCCTCCAATTATTATAGGTGCCTCCAAAACCGTAATATTCCCAGCCACATAACTAATTGAATAATTACTTGCAGTAAACGTACCACCTGTAGCAGCTGATGGTGTAACTTGAGATGCATAAACACCAACTGTATTTCCATCGCCTGTTGTTGCTCCTGCTGATCCGTAAGCGATGGTAACTGAACCAATGATTTCGCCATTTTGCAATCCTGATGATGTGAATGCTGTTGAACCAGCACCGCCAGTTAAAGCAACACCCGCATATTTATTTACATCGTTTGCAGTTATTGTTAATGAACGAACGGTAATATTTGCAGACAATGTTGGTTGGGTTAATGTATAGTTTCCAGCTTGCGCGCCTGTTAATGAGTAATTTGTAGTGTTAACCGTTTTGCTAGTTCCAACTGTTGCATTATCAAATGTGAAAGTTGGCGTTCCAGTAAGAGAAACAGCATCTGGACTAACAACTCCCGATAAAGCAGCTGTTCCTGATGCAGTTGCAGTGGTTAAGCCATCATAAACTTTATTTTGAGCAGTGAGCCCCGTTACTGTTAATGCTTTTTGTGAAACCGTATTGCCCGAAGAGGAAGTCGTAACATTGGCGTCACTTGAAGCACCACCACCAGAGAGAACTACTGCCGTTGCGTTATTTTTATCACCTGCAGAATTAGTTGATGCAAAACGAACATAAACCGTTGTTCCTGAGGCAACAGAAACGGAAGCATCATAGCCAGAACCCAAGGAGGTAGAAACCTCATAACCCGATTGTGCTGTTGCAGTGATATTACCGGTAAGATTTGAACCGTTCGCAGTAAAACTAACTCCAGTTGAAGCAGTTCCATAGGTGGATGTTAATACTGAAGATAGGGTAACAGCGTTGAGTGTTGGTGAAACTGGCGCGGCTGGAGTTCCTGAAGTAGTTGAACTTGCTGTCCCATCTCCCGATGCATTTACTGCTCGAATTTGAATGTCGTAAGATACTCCATTTGATAGTGCTGTTGTACCATCTGTTGAAAGGGTAGAAATTACCAATGGACTTGCTGTTGTACCTGCTGACCTAGTTTGCCAATTTGCACCACCGTTAGTAGAATATTTATAAGTTGTTAAGGAAGAACCACCATCTGAACCCGCTGTAAATGCAACACTCAATTGTTGATTGCCCGGTGTAATTCCTGTAATGGTTGGAGCACTCGGAGTAGTTCTCGGTGTTGCAGCAGTACTTACAGTTGCTGCCCCATCACCGACAGCATTTACTGCTCGGATTTGAATATTATAAGAAACACCATTTGTTAGAGCAGTTGTACCATCTGTTGAAAGTGTTGAAATTACCAATGGACTTGCTGTTGTTCCTGCTGACCTAGTTTGCCAGTTTGTTCCTCCATTGGTGGAATATTTATAAGTTGTTATTGCTGACCCACCATCTGAACCCGCTGTAAACGCAACGCTCAGTTGTTGGTTACCGGGAGTTATGGATAAATTGGTTGGGGCTGCTGGAATTGTTGCTGCAGCTGTTGCTGTCCCTGAAAAAATAACATTATCAATACTAAATGTACCACCTGAAGCTTCTGCATTCCAACCATAAAACCTGAATGTTCTTGTTGTTCCAGCGGATAAATTAGTAAAATCCGCTCCTGACAATGTTATTGTATTACCTGTTTGGGCTGCAGTCGTTGCATCCGTGACTTGAAATATATTAGTTGAAACCACAGACAAATTGGCATTTGCAGGGGAAATTGAAGCAGATAAATTTGAAGCATAGGAGTCTGCATTTGATCGAACTGAATATTGTCGAATACCTGTTCCTGAACGTTGAAGTGTAAAGCTTATTGAGGATAAGCTCACGGTATATCCTGGTGAAACAGAAATTGAAACTTGATAATAGGAAGAAGTATTAATTGATCCACCACAGACGCAAGTCGCATTACCAGATGATGTTGGAGCATTCGTTGCTAGAGGCCAACCAGTGAAGGAAAAGCGTCCTGCAGCACCAGAATTTGTTCCTATTGAAGAAGTGAATGATCCAAAAGTCACCCCAGTTGCAGTTGGAACAGTTGTTGGATCTGTGGAACCTGAAGTTGTTGTAACATTTGCAAAATCATAGGTTCCACTAAACTGCCCCCAAACATCGCCAACTCCAAGCACCAACACCAAACAAAGCGACAAGGTAAGTGGTAAAATAGCCATGCGGTTAAACAGGCGAGAAAGGAATTTGTATGAAGTAGTAAATGTTGAAAATTTGTGATTTGATTTTGGGTAATTAGCGAACATAAAAATAATTTTGTGCAAAGTTCAATACACAGAATCACTTAGATTTTACCACAACATTAAGTTTGAATGAAAAGAAAAAGTTAAATTGAAAAAAGAATTCTAGCGCTAAATACAGAATACCTTTAAATTAAATGCTAAAAGATTCATAACACTCCAGAATCACTTTTTTACAAACTTAATCGCTTGGTCTAAGTTGGCAATTTTAATTGAATAAGAACCTTTTGCCATTCCAGCTACTGAGATTTGTGTTTTTAACGTTTCGATTTTTCCAGTTTTTACAAGCGTTCCGTTGGTGCTGAAAATTTGATAACTTTTTCCAATAAATTGCTCCGAAACAACCATGTTCAATTCATCCGTAGTTGGGTTAGGATAAACCGAAATTCCACTTAAACCTTCATTTAAAATACTCAATTCAACATTGACTGCCAATTCAGTTGATTCACAAGTGCCAAAATAAGTTGAAACACTGTATTGACCAGAAACTGTAGGTACATAAAAAGAATTGTTTGCACCCACAATTAAATCACCATTTAAATACCATTGATAGTTTGTTGAGCCAGATGCATAAAGTGTATCGTTTGATTGTTGAATCTGTAGTGCATTTCCTGGTGCTACAGTAAATGTTCGTGTAACAATTTGTCCAGTAACACTATCTGCAACAGTTAGCGTGTGCGATCCATAATTTTGAATACCAACTAAAATAGAAGTTGATGCTTGACTGTTAATCGTCCATTGATAAACCAAACTATCTGAGCCACCATTCACAATAGGATTCACCAAAACATCTTCTCCTTCACAAATATATACATCAGGTACTTGCACCTCTAAATTTGATTTTAAAATAGTGAATTCATCCATCACCGTCCCATTCATGTGTAGGTATTTAGCATCTAATCGGTTTTTATAAATGTCCATAATAAATGAACCACAAGCTTGATCTCCTCCATCTACAAATTCCATAATTGGATAATTTAACGAAGGTGCTGCTTCTCTGCTTCCTGAATTTCCACAAACGACATAAACTGTTCCGTCTGGAGTTGAATTTAATCCATCTTTGCGATAGGCATTTCCTTGTGCAAAATTTCCATTGGTGCTATCTTTCAACATCGTAGTCGGCTCGAAAGAAAATGAATTACCATAGTGACCATGAATCAATTTACTGCGTTCGAAAACGTGACTATGACCACAAATTACTAAATCAATATCGTATTCTTCTAACAGTGGAATTACTCGTTCACGCATAGCTTTCATTACTAATTCTTCAGGTGCATCACTATCATGTGAACCTTTTGAATATGGTGGTTGGTGAAAATACGCAATAGTAAAGGTTCGTGTGTTTTGCATTAAATCTTGTTCAATCCATTGTTTCATTTGATTGATTCCCGAGAAAGTTTGTGTAAAATCATATACTTCAGAATTCAAAGAAAGAAAATGCACATCACCGTAATCGAAAGAGTAAAACAACTCGTATTGAGAAGGATATCCACCAGCCTCTGCTTGAGTTGGAACGTGAACCATCTCAAAATAAGGACCTTGGTGATCTTCAAAATCAATGTTTGAATAAGGAATTCCAAAAAATGCACTTTCCTCCCAAACTGTATTATAATCGTGATTTCCTGGACTTGGCCAAAAAGGTAACCAATTAAAAACGTTAGAAAAACCATTCAATTGAAATAATTTTTGCTGATACTCAGCATCCGTACCATCATTATAAACATTGTCGCCCAACCAAATCCAAACGTCAGTTTTAGAAGAATCGTCATACTGCATATATGAATTTTTTACGGCTACTTGCTCGGCATTTCCTTTTCCAAAATCACCGATAGCCCAAACTCGAGTTGGAACAGCAATACCAGGAATTGGATTGGTTTTGAAACGATAGGATTCAGAAGGCGTTGTTAATTGTGATGTTGAATTTCCTACTGCGTAATAATAAGTGGTGGAAGGAGTTAAATTCGTTAAAGTAATTGTATGTTCTGTATTCGAACCATTACTTGTTGCTACCATATCAAGATTCGAAAGTGAAGTTCCGTATTGTACTTTTGAATTTGTTGGTACATCCGTTCTCCATTTAATAACAATTGTATTTTCAGTTGGAGATTGTAAATAAGGTCCTCGAATAACAGTTTGAGCAAAAATGGTGTTGCCAAATGAAAACACAATAACGGATAAAATAAACTGGTTGAAAAACGATTTCATAATTTTGAATCTTAAAATAACAAATCTAAAAGTCAATTATTAAGAGTAAATGAATGTAATAATAAGAAATTAAGAAACACATAAGTCCCAATTTTTACAGCTTTAAAAGTTTAGTTTATACCTTATGCAATCTCTGTCACAATATTGTGTTTCTCAATCAATTTACGGATATTAATCAATGCATATCTCATTCTACCCAAAGCAGTATTGATGCTAATGTTTTCCATTTCAGCGATTTCCTTAAAAGACAAATCTTGGAAAATGCGCATTTCTATCATCTCACGTTGTGGTCTTGGCAAATAAGTAACCAATTTCACCATTTGACTTTCTAACTCATCATAAGTTGTTTGCTGTAAATAGTTTTTCTCTTCCGCTGCGATTTTATAGAAAACAGAATAATCTTCATCTAAAGAATTACTTTCAGAAATCATTCGTACTTTATTCTGGCGACGGTAAAAATCGATTATTAAATTATGTGCAATGCGCAAAGCCCAAGGAAGAAATTTGCCTTCTTCGTTGTAATTACCTAGCTTTAAGGTATTAACAATTTTCACGAAAGTTTCCTGAAACAAATCATTCGCCAAATCAAAATCTTTGACTTTGTGTTTGATAAATCTGAAAATACGGTCTTTGTGTCGAAGTAATAATACTTCAAAAGCTTTCTCATTCCCAGCAACATACAATTGAATTAAGCTACAATCGTTCTCGTTTGTTAAAAACATAATTTACAAATTCTGTCGAAAATCAACAATTAAAAGTAAATTTGAACTATAGGCTTTTAGATTTAAAATTTCAGCTAAAGTAGGTGTTTCATTTTAATCTTGCAAATTATAGTTAAAAAAATAATGTCGATTCGTAACAAAATTCTTTTCTTTGGTTGGGTTACTTTACTTGTTTTTCCGATTCCTGGTTTTTTAATTCGCTACATTTTAGATGATATTTCTTTGATTGAATTTTTGGAGCCTCAAAACATTCAAGTAATGCCAATCGGACTTGGATTCGAATTTGGTTTCGTTTATGGATTTATCGCTTTTCTATTAATGCAAGCGCCATTTTTCGACTCTGTACCTATGAAAATCGATAAAATGGTGGGAGAAATGAATTTAAAATTTCACCACGGAATTTTTCTTTCATTGTGTGCAGGAGTTGGTGAAGAATTCCTTTTTCGTTCAGGAATGCAACCTTATTTAGGATGGTTGTTTACTTCCATCTTTTTTGTTGCTCTACATGGGTATCTCAATCCATGGAATTGGCGTTTTTCAATCTATGGTTTGATAATTCTTCCATTTATTTTTGCTATTTCTTTAGGTTTTAATCACTTTGGAATTTGGTTTTCAATCGCAGCTCATTTTTCTTACGATGCTGTTTTGTTTACATTTATGATTAAAGAAACTAAAACGGATAATTAATTTTACGCATGTTTTCAAATTATTCTATTTATCAAATTGGTGTTCGCTTGTTTTGGATTGGTGGTTTCGCACTTACTTTTCTTTTACCCAAAATGGAATTGCATCTCCTCTTAAATACGTATCATTCCACATTTCTAGATTCACTGGCAAAGTACTCTACTCACATTGGAGATGGCATTTTTTTTACATTGGTTATCATCGGGTTTCTTTTTATTTCTCTTAGAACAAGTTTGATTTTATTACTTTCCTTTTTAACATCAGCTGGAATTGCCCAATTTCTAAAAAAAGGTGTTTTTCCTGATGTGATGCGACCGATGCATTATTTTCAGCACGATCAAAATTTCCACCAAATAGAAAATTTCACTTACCATTTTTACAATAGTTTTCCGTCTGGACATGCGACAAGTTGTTTTGCTTTGTTTACAGTGCTTGCCCTCACCTACTCCAATAACAAGTTGATACAAGTTGCTTGTTTAGTAGCAGCCATTCTTTTTTCTTTCACACGTGTTTACCTTTCTCAACATTTCTTTCAAGATATTTTGGCAGGTTCTATCATTGGTACTTTCGTTGCGCAATATGCGTTTCAATACTTAAATCCGTATTTTGAAAAATGGGATTATTCGATTCTGAGAAAGAAGAAATAATTAGTTAAATTTGCTCACCTTATTAATAAAAACATATGCCAAAAATTTCTGAAAAGGCAATTTTAATGCCTGCATCACCGATTAGAAAATTAGTTCCATATGCTGAAAAAGCAAAAAAAGCAGGAAAAATAGTTTATCACTTAAACATTGGTCAACCAGACATCGAAACACCTGAAGTGGCATTAAATGCTGTCAGAAATATGGATAGAAAAGTAATTGAATACAGTCACTCAGCAGGGTTTGAAAGCTATAGAAATGGATTGTCTGCTTACTATATCAAAACAGGAATTAATGTACAACCAGAAGATATTATCATCACAACTGGAGGTTCAGAAGCCTTGATTTTTGGTTTTATGACAACTTGTAATCCTGGCGATGAAATTATTATCCCTGAACCTTTTTATGCAAACTACAATGGATTTGCTGTTACAGCAGGTTTGACTGTTGTTCCAGTTACTGCTAAAATTGAAAGTGGATTTGCACTTCCTCCAGTTGAAGAAATTGAGAAAAAAATAACCGCTAAAACGAAAGCAATTGTAATTTGCAACCCAGGAAATCCAACTGGATATTTATATACAAAAGAAGAATTAGAGCAATTGGCAGCAATCGTTAAAAAACACGATTTATTCCTTTATGCTGATGAAGTTTATAGAGAATTTTGCTACGATGGAGCAGTTCCTTTTTCAGTGATGAATCTTACTGGCATAGAAGATAATGTCATAATGATTGACTCTGTTTCTAAACGTTATTCTATGTGTGGTGCTCGAATTGGTGCATTAATTTCTAAAAACAAAGAAGTGATGGCAGCAGCGTTGAAATTTGGTCAAGCGAGACTTTCTCCTCCAACAATCGATCAAATCGCTTCAGAAGCAGCATTAAATACACCTCAATCTTACTTTGACAATGTTGTTGCGGAATATGTTGAAAGAAGAAATATTATGGTTGACGGATTAAATTCAATCCCAGGAGTATTCTGTCCTAAACCAAGTGGCGCTTTTTATTGTGTAGCTAAATTCCCTGTTGACGATGCAGAGAAATTCTGTCAGTGGTTATTAGAAGACTTTGAATTTGAAGGTCAAACAGTTATGATGGCACCTGCAAATGGTTTCTACGCTACAAAAGGTGCAGGTCAACAAGAGGCTAGAATTGCGTATGTTTTGAATAAAGAGTCGTTGAGAAATGCTGTGATTTGTTTACGTGAAGCATTAAAAGTTTATCCTGGAAGAACAGAAATTTAAGCAAATCTCATGACTGTTACTGATTATATTGCTCAAGTTCCCGAAGATCGTATAGAAGGAATCAATACCTTAAGAGAAACCATTCTAAAAAACTTACCAATTGGTTTTGAAGAATGTATGAGCTACGGAATGGTTGGCTATGTTGTACCTCATTCTATTTATCCAAGCGGCTATCATTGTGACCCAAAACTTCCACTGCCATTTATGGCTTTTGCTAATCAGAAAAACTTTATTTCCTTTTATCACATGGGAATTTATGCAGACACAAGTTTAATGGACTGGTTCACCACTGAATTTGGAAAAAGAAGCAAAGCAAAATTGGACATGGGTAAATCGTGTATTCGTTTCAAAAAAGTGGAAGGAATTCCATTTGACTTGATTGGAGAGTTAGTTGCAAAGACTTCAGTGAATGATTGGATAGCAACTTACGAGAAAAACTATAAGCGATAATTCAATTTCTTTTTAAATTCGTTAAAAAACTATCCGTTGGCAAAGAAAAATTTAGAGCAAAAAATTGCAATTCAATCAAAGTCGATAACAGTTCGGACTTTCGCTATTTTCTCTTTTTTGATTGCTTTTTTGTTTTATGGAAATTCAATTTCAAATGGCTTTTCATTGGATGATGAATTAGTTACGACCACGGATAGAAAACAGCATCTTAACGTTGAAAAAGGAATTGGAGGTATCAAAGATATTTTTACTTCCAATTATGCCATCGATGGTAAACAAAATTACGAATACCGACCAATTGTCACTTTAAGTTACGCTATCGAATGGTCGCTTTTTTCAGATCATCCAGAAAGGGCAAGTATTTCCCACCTTATTAATGTTTTACTCTACGCAGTTTGTGGAATTTTATTGTTTCAATTAATAAACGTTCTTTTTCAAGGTAGAGCATCTTACTTTTCTGCTTTTGTTGTGTTACTTTTTATGATTCATCCGATTCATTCTGAAGTAGTTAACAATTTAAAAAACAGAGATGAGATGCTGAGTTTGATTTTTGCTTTATTAGCTGCAATTCAAGCTTTTAAATATGTAGACAAAGGACATTTATATTCAATATTTCTAGGCTTAGGATTTATCACTTTGTCTATTTTAAGTAAAAAATCAAATCTACCTTTTGTGATTGTTGTTCCATTGATGGTCTATTTTTTCAGAGAAGTAGGTTGGAAAAAAATTGGAACTGTCTTTGGTGTTTTGATTTTAACACAAGTTATTTTCAAGATAATCAAAGTCACATTTTTGAAAGAGGAAAACACGCGATTATTTAACTACGTTGAAAATCCGCTATTCGAAATGAGTTTCTGGGAGCGAATTCCTGTTTATATTTATACCAATTACTTATACATTCAAAAGCTATTCATTCCTTACCCTTTAGGATATTATTACGGATTCAACATGATTCCAATAGTAACTTTTAGTGATTGGCGTTTCTATTTAAGTCTAGTTTTCGTTTTGGCATTAATTGGTTTTGCGATTTACGGTTTATTCAAAAAATCCTACTATTCGTTCGCAATTTTCTTCTTCTTCATTACAATTGGCGGAATGGCAAATTTATTAACTCCGATGGTTGGTATTTTTGCAGAACGTTTCACTTTTACTGCATCCATTGCATTTTGTTTTGTCATAGTTTTACTACTTTACAAACTACTTAAACTCGATATTTTCGACGATAAAAGCAATGTGAAAATCTACGCTTCAATCGCTGTAATTGCTCTGCCCTCCTTAATTTTCACAATCAACAGAAACAAAGTTTGGAAATCTAAGAAAAGCTTATATGTTGCTGATTCCAACTATTTAAAAAACTCGGCAAAATCTAATTCGCTTTTAGGTTCAGAAATGCAAAATGAGGCTTATGCTCTAAAAAAAGAAGGAATTTATCGCTTTGCTGAAATGATGCAAAAAGTAGATTCCGCAATTCTTTTTTACGATCGATCATTGAATTTATATCCAACTTATGAATCGAATTTGAATAACCGAGGAGCACTTTATTTTGAATTTTACTACGATTATCTTAAGTCCATTCGTTCATTTAAAATTTCAACTGATTTCAATGAAACCTATTATGAAGGAATGCTGAACATCGGAAACGCCTATTGTAAAATGGCGGAAGGTTATGAAAATTTAATAAAAGTTATACCCACGATTTCTGAGAAAAAAACTAATAAAAAGTATAAGATTGATCAATTCTATCGTAAAAGAAAAATTTACCGCACACTCGGTTTGATTAGACAATTTGAAGTAAATGCAATTTCAATTCTAAAACAAGGTATAAATTCAAATGCAGTTGCAACCTTATCAACAAATGCTCAAAATTTAGAAAGCTTAGATCCAATTTTGAAAAACTTAGAATTTTCAAATAAGGTGGCTATTTATTTAAACAATGTTATAGCTTCTAAACAAAAACCTTCCATACAATTTATCAATGATTTTCGTCTGCAAATAATCCAGTTTATTTCAGCTAATCTATCAATTTCTGTGGTAGATTTCAGAGCAAACGCTATGGAATTAAAGAAAAGCTACATCGATTCAGCTAAAGTTTACTATAATAAAACATATAAATTAAAACCAAAATTAGAATCCTATTACACAGCATTGAATGGCTTTGCAATGTCGTTATCCGATTATGAAATGTTGATTGATGTTCAGCTCAAATATCTTAAAAACTTCAAAATAAAATACAATGCTCCACAATATATTCAACTTGCTAATGCTTATTATTCACTCAAAAAAATGGATTTGGCAAAATTATACTTCAAAAAAGGAATGAATGATTTGAAACTAGAGCGAAATGATTTATCAAAAAAAATAACTAAAACACCAGCTGAAGAAGATAGAATTGTAGCACTTGATAATGAAATTATAAGGTTAACACAATTTGTTCAAAATATTAGAAATCGAAAATTATTAAAGTAACTAACTATAATCCAATTAACTTTATAGTTTAGCTTCAATCAGGAAAACAAACTAAATGCTACTACTTGAAATTCTTTTCTGGACAGTTTTTTTGTTGATTGCACACAGTTATATTTTTTATCCATTTTTCACGCAACTTTACGGACGAAAACGAAAAAACAATTCGCTCGTTTACACTAATAATGAAGAGTTGCCAATGCTAAGTATTTTAATGGCTGCTCATAATGAAGAAGCCGTTATTCAAGAGAAAATTGAAAGTATTTTAAATTCTGATTATCCTGCGTCAAAAATTGAAATTCTTATTGGCTCAGACTGTTCAACGGATCGAACTAACTCAATTATAAAACAATTTGCAAAAAACAATTCTCAATTTCATTTTTTTGAATTTACAAACAGAACTGGTAAAATTGGAATTGTTAATTTCCTTTATAAAAAGACATCTGGAACAATTTTGTTACTCACTGATGCAAATGTAATTCTCCAAAAAAATACGCTTTTTGAGTTGGTAAAACATTTCAAAAACCCTGAAATTAGTTTAGTTGACTCTTTTATGAAACATCGTAATTTGAAAGCAGATGGAATTTCATTTCAAGAGAGTAATTATATTTCAAATGAAGTAAACACCAAACATGCCGAGGGTAAAATCTGGGGAAGTTTGATGGGTCCATTTGGCGGCTGTTTTGCAATTCGAAAAGAAGATTTCAAACCCGTTCCTAGTAATTTTTTAGTGGATGATTTTTATACGTGTATGCAAGTTCTTCAAACGAAAAAACGTTGCATCAGTGATGAAAATGCAGTTGTTTTGGAAGATGTTTCCAATAATCTTCAAGCTGAATTTAATCGAAAAATCAGAATTTCAGCTGGAAACTTTCAAAACCTTTCTAAATTTTGGCCGCTATTATTAAATTTTAATGGAACTGCTTTTGCTTTTCTCTCTCATAAAGTTTTGCGTTGGTTGACACCATTTTTTATTGTGTTTATTCTCCTTGTTTTTCCTTTTTTATTAGAAATTAAAGCCAATTATTGGTATTTCGGTCTCTTTCTATTAATTATTTTTGGGGCGCTTGCTTTTGATTTTGTTTTAAAAAAAGTAAATATTCACCTTTCAATTTTGCGTTTTCTAACGCATTTTGCAACTATGAATATTGCCCTTTTTCTTGGTTTTTTCCGTTATCTAAAAGGTATTAACTCAAGTGTTTGGGAGCCAACTGAAAGGAATCAATAAATTTAATTTTAAAACTCGATTTGGCTAATTGAAGTTCTAGTATGAGAATGGTAATAAATCTTATCACTCACTTCTTACATTCCTTGTAAGCCTTATTTAATGCTTTGAGGAACTCCTTCGAATCTTGTGCTCCCGAAAGTTGAATCGATTCATTCATATAGAAAAACGGAACACCATTGATTCCAAGTTTTTGAGCTTTTAATTCGTCGGCTTTTACAGCTTTTGCATATTTTCCACTTTCTAATGCATCCTTTAACTTCTTAGCATCTAATCCTATTTCTCTAGCTAAACTCAATAAAACCTCTGTGTCGTCTGTGTTTTTTCCATCTGTGAAATAAGCTTTAAAGAGTGATTCTTCAACTTCCGACTGTTTGCCGTATTCTTTTGCAAAATGTAAAAATTGATGCGCTTTGAAAGAATTGGCAACCACTGCTTTCTCAAAATGATATTCCAAGTCAACACCCTTTGCCATATTCGTTGCGTAATCTGCCATTCCCTTTGCTTCCTCTAAAGGTATTCCTTTGTTAGCTGAAAGATAATTGACAACTGAAAGTGTGGTGTCTGTTTTCACACTTGGATTTAACTCAAAACTGCGCCATATAACTTTCACTTCATCTTTATGTTCAAATTGTGAAAGTGCTTTTTCAAATTGACGCTTTCCAATGTAACAAAATGGGCACATCACATCACTCCAAATTTCAACCACCAATTTGTTACTTGGGTTTTCCGTACTATTCTGCTTTGTTTCAGGTGCATTTTGGCAACTCGCTGAACTCAATAAAGCAGTAATTAACATCGAAAGAAATACTAACTTTTTCATAGTTGCTTAAATATTTTTTAAAGTTCAATAGCATTCCTTAATTAATGGGTACAAGTGCTTGTAAAAATTGTTAATTTAAAAATTATCTGACTATCCTAAACCGTATCAGTAAATATTTTCAACTTTAAAATAGCGTATTTAATCGAAGTGTGAACTAATTAGTAAATATTAGCGAACATAAACGGCCTTGAATTTCTAGTTTTTAGCTGCTGAACTGAAACTGTTAATTTTTAGAATTTCTGTAAGAACATTCTTAAAAAATTTCAGTTTCAGAAAGGAGTTAAAATTGTTCGCTACGAGTTGTATATAATTGGAGGACAAAAATTTGCGAACAAAAAGAAATTCAGAGCCTTGATTTTTGATTCTTTTGATCAAGTAAAAGAATGGCAAAGTTAGATTTATGATTTAACAATAATTTTAAGTATACTATAACAGAAGAGTGTTTACAATAAACTTAAAAAGAACTTACATTTTACGATTTAAACGATCACTTTGAACGGTCAACCGCATTTTGGGATAATAAAACAATAATATCTGCTGGTAATCAAAGCCTTTTCGAGACATGTTCATTGCTCCTTCTTGGCACAATCCAACGCCATGACCAAAACCTTTTCCTTTTAGTACTACAAACTCTCCTTCTTGGCTACAGCTAAAAAATGTTGATTTCAACTGAAATGCTTCACGCAAATCCCGCAATGGAATTCCATAAAAAGGATGAATGAAAAATGCATGTCGTTCCAACTGCTGGAAATTATACAGTTGGTAGTTACTCAAACTGTCCCAAATCGGAAAATCGTACTTGTTAACCATAAATGCTTTCCACTCGTTAACAGGAATTTTCTTTTCCCAATTTGCTTGTTTGGTGCGGATGCAAAAAGTGTCCTTAAAGCTATCAAATCCTGGCAATGTTTCATTCCAAACGTAATCAGGTTGACAGGTTTGTCCTCCACAATTGGCATGAAAATAAGTAGCGTACAAGTTATTCTTTTCGTCCAACATTACTAAATTTTTGGTTTGTCGCACCGCAGAATCAATCACAGCGGCATTCAATCGGCGATGCAAATACGCTTGACAGTGAACGCGGTCGCAGAGACTAAACCCATCAGCAGCGTGTTTATTCTTATACTTCAAAGCATACGTTCGACTAATTACTGTTTGTGCTTTGTAATACTCTAAATTTTGACCTGCCCCCGATTCAGATTCCACTACTCCTTCCAAGTATTGGTCGATATCTATCAAATTGATTACTTGTATTTTACCAGTTTTATTCACCAATTCAAAATCACCCTCATAACTGCGTTCTTTCAACGAGGGAGATAGTGGTTTTAACTTGATATTATTTTCTGATTTTTCGTGGAAGAGATAAACTTTCATCGATGAAAATAAATAGACATTGTTCAATTTCACATCGAGCTTATTGGAAATTCCAAGGTTGACAGTGATTAAATCCGCAGGAACCAATTTGCGTACAAAACCAGTGTCGTTCATTAAAAAATAAGTTCCTAAGCCTGGTTGAAAAGTCATTGATTTGATATTGCTTTCCGTGAAAATACTGATTCGAAAAGTTTGAGTCAAACCTTTGAACGAGAGCATAATCACCATTAAAACAATCAAAAAACGCATTTATTATTTTATAAATTTTGCAACATATTTTCAGCAATCCGAGCACTTGCGCCTTTTTCGCCCAAAAGTTGCACCAAATTATCGTAATCAGTAATCATTTTGCTTCTTCCCTCTTTTCCTTCTTCAATTTTCTTCAATTCCGCAATAATTCTTTGAACTGAACAATCTGCTTGAATCAATTCTTTCACTGCCGCTTTATCCAAAATTAAATTCACCAAAGAAATGTACTTGATATGAATCAAACTGCGCGCAATCCAATAAGAAGCTGGCGAACTTTTATAACAAACAACTTGTGGAACACGAAATAAGGCAGTTTCCAAAGTCGCAGTTCCTGATGTAACGATTGCTACGTTTGCCACATTGAGGATAGAATACGTTTTGCCTTGAATAAAATCAACGCCATCTACTTTGTACTTGTCATAATACGAAAGATCGAGATTTGGTGCACAAGCTACTAAAATATGGTAAGCAGAAAAGTGTTTCGCAGCTTCGAGCATAATCGGTAATTTTCGCTCAATTTCTTGCTTGCGACTTCCTGGCAGAATGGCTAAAATTGGTTTCTGAAATGAAGGAAAATCCTCTTGATGTTGGGTTCTAAAATGCTGCACCTCATCTAAAAGTGGATGACCGAGGTAATTTACATCAATCTCATATTGTTTGTAAAAATCTTTCTCAAATGGAAGAATGCAATACATACGTTCCACCGACTTTTTAATTTTGAATACACGGTTCTTTTTCCAAGCCCAAATTTGAGGCGAAACGTAATAAAATACACGAATGTTTTCTTGCTTTGCCCACTCAGCTATTCTCAAGTTAAAACCGGGGTAATCGACTAAAATCAAAATATCTGGCTGAAAATCAAGAATTTCCTTCTTACAGATTTTAAAGTTTTTTAGAATCGTTTTCAAATTCAAAACTACTTCCAAGAAACCCATAAATGCCAGTTCGCGAATGTGTTTTTTGATAATAACTCCTTCTTGCTGTAAGCGATCACCACCCCAACCTTGAAAGGCAAGATTCGGTTGAATACGTTTCATTTCATGCACTAAATTCGCTGCATGTAAATCGCCAGAAGCTTCGCCTGAAAGAATAAAAATCTTTTTTGTCACCTCGATTACATAATCAAATTAACGTAAATCATATACGGAACATAAACAAACATGCTCAAAAGTATTCCGCGAACGTAGGGATATTTATCCGTGTTTAAGTACATATAAAACCATATCAAATTGGAAATCAAGCCCAACGAAAGGTCTTTACTTCGATGCACATCCGAAATTTTGAACTGTTCCCACAAATAATAAACACTTGTGTCTTGGACAAACGAAAGAAATAAAAAGACAACTGGAAGAAATACTATCGGTGAAATAAGTCCGATAAAAAAACCAATAACATTTTCCTTTGAAATATTAATTCTCATCTTCTAACGATTTATATTTTTCAATTGCAGCATAAGCTGTTAAGTCGTATTGGGTTGGAACTACACTCACAAATCCATGTTTAAGCGCGTGCAAATCTGTGTCGGGACGTTTGTCCATATCCGAAAATTCGCCTGTCAGCCAAAAATAAGGTTGACCATATTGATCTAATCTTTTCTCGAAACGATCTGCCCAAAATGCATGCGCTTGGCTACATACTTTGATACCTTTAATTTCCGAAATTGAAAGCTTTGGAATATTCACATTCAAGCAAATTCCTTTGTCCATCTTCGACTTTAAAACTTGCATAACGATTTTGGTTGCATAAAATTTCGCTGGTTCAAAATCTGCTTCTGCGGAATAATCAGCAAGTGAGAAACCAATCGATGGAATTCCTTCCATTGCGCCTTCAATCGCTGCGGACATTGTACCTGAGTACAAGACATTGGTTGAAGAATTTTCTCCGTGATTGAAACCTGAAAGTATCAAATCGGGTTTGCTGTGCATGACTTCATAAATCGCCAATTTCACGCAATCTACTGGTGTTCCCGAGCAGGAAAATGCATTTGTATTCTCAAAAAGACTTGTTTTTTTCAATCGCAACGGATCGTGAATCGTAATGGCGTGTCCCATTCCAGACTGCGGTTTGTCGGGCGCAACCACCACCACTTCTCCAAATTGCTTGGCAACTTCAACGAGTGCGTGAATACCTTTGGCATTGACACTGTCGTCGTTGGTCACTAAAATTAAATGTTCTTTTTTCATAGCTCGGTGGCTAAAATAGCTATATTCTACCTTGCATTTATTACATTTGGAAACTTATATGAACAAAATAAAATTAATAACTCCTGACCAGCGTTACGGTTTTTGCCTCGTTGCAATTGCTCCCATTCGACGTGCACCAAGCGATACTTCTGAAATCGTTTCGCAGTTGCTTTTTGGTGAACCAATTGAAGTTCAGGAATTTGGAAGACCATGGGTAAAAATCCAATCGTACTTAGACGGCTACGAAGGCTACATCGACGGTAAACACATTTTACCACTAACACCGAAAGAATTAAAAAAATGGAACGACACAAAGATTTATTTGTCAGCACCATTCACTTTTGTGCAAACACCTTGGGGAAAACAACTGATTTCGAAAGGAAGTTTGGTTGGTGAAACAAACCAATTTAAGATTGGAGATTTTGATTTTGAACTACTAGCTTCTCCCCTGCCCGCTTCAACGAGTTTATGGGAAAACGCTTTAGATTATTTGAATACTTCTTATTTGTGGGGCGGAAAAAGTTTGTTCGGCATCGACTGTTCGGGTTTCACACAAGCTGTTTTTCGTATACACGGAATCAACCTTCCGCGTGACGCCTACGAGCAAGAAGAACTAGGAGAAACAATCTTTTTTGAAGATGCGCAACTGGGAGATTTAGCCTTTTTCACGAACAAAGATGGTAAAGTCATTCACGTTGGAATCATTGGCGAAAACCACACAATCATTCACGCTTCTGGTCGCGTGCGTATCGACGAATTGAAAGAAAACGGGATTTGGAATGAGGAAATGGAGCTTTTTTCGCATAATTTGAGTTCGATTAAAAGATTGGGGTGATTTTTGATTTTTCACACTGAGCTTGTCGAAGTGTTGATGCTTGATCTTTGAAATTAGATGAATGCATTTTGTTGATTTTTTTTAAAATTAATTTTGGAAAATGATTAAGGGACTAAGCCCTAAAGTGTTTTTATAAACAAACAAACTTTTATTAAATAGCCTTCATCATAATGCGAATTATGAAAAGTTAATTATGATTCAATTAAAAACTACCACAAACAAACCTTATAGCATTTATAAAGAATTTAATAGTTCAAGCTCAACTTATCTAACTGACTTAAGACCAATAATCATAATCACTTTGGTAGTAGTTATCATTGTTTTAATCTCGTTTTATTTTATCAGAAAAAGAAAAAAGTGAAAATAGGCTAAACAAAAAATAAAATTTAGGGATAAAAAAATATTCATTCAAGCATGATTAACAAATTATTACAAAAAATAAGATCTAAATACTTCCTGTAAAGTCCTTTATTTCAATAATCTAAAGCTCAAAGCAGAAAAACAACTTCAAAAAACTAAAAATCGTTTTATGGATAAATTCGAAATTCTGAAATCAAATACCATTCAATACACTATCGAAATGAACAAAACAAGAATTTCAGAGGACATAATTAAAGAAATCAAACAGTCTAAAATTGATTCGAAAAAGCTCAAAATTTTAAATATTGACAGTGACAATAAAAAAAACTTGAAGGAGTTAAAACAATTACTCGATGAAAATAAAAAACTACTAAAAAACGGACTTTACGATTATTGTTTGGAAGAGAATCGAGAGATAAAAGATGGTCTAGTATTGAAAAACAACTTTTTCAAGACACCATCCCACTAAGTGTGTAAACTGAAAGTTTCATAAAATCAGTCTATCTTCAAAAATAATCATAAATTGGTTAAGTATTGTTCCCCAATCACGAATAGGCATTGTCCATTTTTTAGTTGCTTCCTGGATTGCAAGAAATGCAGATTTTAATACAGCATCATCAGTTGGGAAGGACATCTTGTTTTTGGTGTATTTCCTGATTTTTCCATTTAGGTTTTCAATAAGATTGGTGGTGTAAATAATTTTTCTGATTTCTAAAGGAAAATCAAAGAAAACGGTCAGTTCATCCCAGTTTGTACGCCAACTTTTTACAGCGTAACTGTATTTGCTGTTCCATTTTTTATCTAGTGCATCAAGAGCATGAGCAGCAGCATTTCGGTTTGGAGCTCCGTAAATATCTTTCATGTCTGATGCAAACTCTTTTCTATCCTTCCAAACCACGTATTTACAAGCATTTCTGATTTGATGAACAACGCAAATTTGTGTTGCTGACTTAGGAAAGACAGACTTTATAGTGTCCGTAAAACCATTTAAATTATCAGTTGCAGTAATCAAAATGTCTTCCACTCCACGAGCTCTTAAATCGGTTAAAACAGTCATCCAAAAAGCAGCTGATTCGTTTTTCCCAAGCCATAAACCTAGAACCTCTTTCTTTCCGTCTCTTCTGAGTCCTACGGAGATATAAATGGTTTTATTAATCACTTTTGAGTTCTCTCGAACTTTAAAAACAATCCCATCCATCCAAACGATTAAATAAATGGGTTCAAGCGGTCTATTTTGCCAAGAAACTATATCGTTTGTAACTCTATCAGTTATCCTTGAAATAGCAGATGTTGAAACTTCAAATTCATATAAATCCTTTATCTGTTCTTGGATATCGCTAACACTCATTCCTTTAGCGTAGAATGAAAGAATTATATTTTCCAAACCATCAATCATATTCCTTCGCTTTGGAACCACAATTGGATTAAAACTTCCATCTCGATCTCGTGGAACTTGGATTTCATTTTCCCCAAAGGACGTTTTGATTTTCTTGGTAGAATGTCCATTCCTAGCGTTCTTGTTATCACTAACTTGGCTCTTTTCGTAGCCTAAATGTTCATTCATCTCAGCTTCTAAAAACTGTTCAACTCCTCGCTTTTGGAGTTCTTTCATAAATGCAAAAAGGTCTTCTCCTGTCTTAAATTGACTCAAAAACTCTTTGCTTAAGGCATCATCTTTCTTCATATTTGGTGTTTAAATTACTAAAAAGTTATTTCCGAAATTTTTTTGAGCTTTTAAGGGCTCAAAAATTTCAGAATAACTTTCAGCTTTACACACTTTATGGGATGCTACCTTTTTCTTTTCAACTTAAATCTTCCAATCAATTTATAATTTTGATAATTAGGATTTATTCCAATCCAAAGAAGTAAATCTTTTAAACGAACTTTTGTGCTTCGTTTCGACATCGAAATATCAAGATCAAATTTTCAATTAACTCTATTCAAGCGTTCTTCCATTACTTTCGGATTTGAATCTTTGAAACGTGTTAGTTGACTGACGTGTTTTTCGTATTCAAATGCTTCAGCATTGGCTACATTCTTCTCCATCCAATCGTCGTCATGCCAAAGCTTGTGGAAACTTTCTTGTTTTTGTTGCATCGGCCTTGGATCTTTCACCCAACCATAATGATTGACGTAAGCTGGAATTGAAATTACCTTTAACTGATACTGTTCATGGATAACTTCGTCTCCTTGGATATAAAATGCCCAATCCGAATCTTCACTAATCGCTTGAAATGCTTTATTCGTTTCAACTGCTAAAACAGCACCATTTTCTCTTAAGGAATCGTCCCAGATGGTTTCAATTACTCGGATTTTTTACGGATCTATAGATTTAATTATGTTTAAAGTATCATCATCTGAATGACCTACCGCAACTACAAAATCATCACAAATTGGCAAAATTGATTGTATGGCTTCTAAAATTGGGTAATCCTATTTTATACCATTTCGAATAAAAGAAAAACCAGTAAATTTCAAGATTATTTGTCGAGAACTTTTGGAATTCGGAAGTAATCAGAATCGCGTTTTGGTGCGTTTTTCAATGCTTCTTCATGCGAAATTGAAACAACAGGAATATCCTCTCTTAAACGATTTACTTCAGATGACATAAAAATTAAAGGCTCCACATTTTCTGTTGGAACTTCACTTAGTTTATCCATAAAACCAATGATTTTTTCCATATCATTTTTTATCGCTTCCTGATCTGAACCTTTAAATTCTAATCTAGAGAGATGGGCAATGTGGTTTACGATTTCGTCTGTGATTTTCATATTGCAAAGATAGAATTTAAAAAAATATAGATTGTGAAAACTTACTTGAAAATCTTAACTGACTTTATTGAAAGAACTTAAGTTTCTACAATTTTTTGTAATAATTACGATGATATAAAACAAAATTTCCTTTATCCTCAACTTTTGGAGCACCAAACAACATTCTTGAAGCATGACTCAATTCCAAAAACTTTCTAAATCTCAGTTCTGGACTTAAAGCTAAAAAGGCTTCCTCTTGCTCTTTTTTCTGTTCTTCTTTGGTAGTGAACTTAATTTCCATACCTCTAAATTAGTTTATTTTTATCAAATTATAAATTCATATAAACTAAAGCAGCTAGAACAGCACCTAGCAAAGGTCCAACAACGGGAACCCACGCATAGGACCAATCTGGATTTTTATTCGGTCTTGGTAAAAGTGCATAAATAATTCTAGGACCTAAATCTCGTGCAGGATTAATAGCGTATCCAGTTGTTCCTCCGAGCGAAATTCCGATAACCCACACTAAAAGTCCGACAGGCAAAGCTTCTAATGCGCCCAAGCCAAATTGAGCATTTTCAACACCTTCAATTTCAACACTTGGACCTGCAATATGGAAAATAGCCAGAACTAAAATAAAGGTTACAAATAGTTCACTGAATAAATTTCTTGGAATATTTGGAATTGCTGGCCCTGTACAAAAAGTACCTTTTACTGTTGCTTCGTCTTCTGTTGCTTTGTAGTGGTCAAAATATAATTGGTAATTCAAAAAACTTCCTGCCATTGCGCCCAAGAGTTGAGCAAGTACATAACCTGGAACTAAATTCCAATCAAATTTTCCAGCTGTTGCCAAAGCTACTGTAACGGCAGGATTCAAATGTGCACCACTTATTTTTCCAACCATAAAAACAGCTACAAAAACAGCCAAACCCCAACCAGTTGTAATCAACAACCAAGCTTGATTGCCCTCAGCAAGTGTTTTTTTAAGGGAGACGTTTGCATTAACACCAGCTCCTAAAATTAGCAAGATGGCAGTTCCAATAAATTCTGCGAAGTAAATACTCATAGTTTATAATTTAAAGCAAGTTTAGTAAAATCAGTTAGTTGTTGTTGCTCCCACTCTACATTTTGATTTAATTCATCAGCAAGTATTTTGACAACTTTTGGTGCGATTGTTATCGTTTCAGAAGCATCTAAGAACAAACAACGCGTTCTTCGTGCTAACATATCTTCTAATGTGAACACCATTTCTTTTTGAACTCCGTATCGCACTTGAGCTTCACAAATAAACAGTTTATCCGACAAAGATTCTAGCGTACCAAAGTTTTCTAGTGCTTTCGTTTCAGTTCCGTAAACGTGTAGCGGATTCTCCCAAGTACTATTCTCTTGAAAACCGAAAATCTTCATTTCTTCCGTTCTGCTTTTTTGAGAAGTTAGAGGGTTGTATTTCAATGCTAAATCAATAGCATCTTCTCCCATTTTTCGGTAAGTTGTCCACTTTCCACCTAAGATATTAATTAATCCACTAGTGCTTCTTTCTACAACATGTTTTCGTGATAGCGCTTTAGAGGATTTCCCAGTAGCTGAAATCAATGGACGCAAACCAACAAAAACACTTTTTACATCCGCTCTAGTGGGTTTTCTTGTCATATAAATTTCAGCATTTGCAAGAATAAAATTCACTTCTTCGTCAGTAGATTTTGGTTCATACGAAATCTCCGAAACTTCTGTATCCGTAGTTCCAACGACCACATGGTCATTCCAAGGAACGGCAAATAACACACGTCCATCACTTGTATTGGGAACCATAATCGCATTCTCTGATTTCAAAAAACTTTTATCAAGCACCAAATGTACACCTTGACTTGGACGGATTTTCAAAGAAGCGTTTTCATCGTCAGTTTTCATTATTTCCTCTGCAAAAACGCCTGTTGCATTAATGATAACTTTAGCAAAAAGCTGAAACGATTGATCATTCAAATTATCTTTTGCAACTACACCAAGCAGTTGATTTTCTTGTTTTATAAATGACGAAAACTCAAAGTAATTCAATACACATCCACCTTTTTCATCAATTGTCTGTGCCAAACTTATTGCCATTCTAGCATCATCGAATTGTCCATCGTGGTAAATAACGCCACCGTTTAACTCCTCTTGATTCACATTTGGAATTTGGGCAATTGTTTCTTCCTTATTCAATATTTGAGATGGACCTAAACCTAATTTACCAGCCATCAAATCATAAATTTTCAAACCTACACCGTAAAATGGATTAGCCCACCAGCTGTAAGTTGGAATGATAAAGCGCATATTACGAACCAAATGAGGTGCATTTCGAAGCATTAATCCTCGCTCACGTAAAGCTTCTGTAACCAAAGAAATATCACCATTTTTCAAATAGCGAACACCGCCATGCACTAATTTCGTACTTCTTGAAGATGTTCCTTTTCCGAAGTCGTATTTTTCAATTAAAAGGACAGATAACCCCCGACTTACCGCATCTAGTGCAGTTCCTAATCCTGTTGCTCCTCCTCCAATCACAAGCACGTCCCAAATTTCGGTTTGAGCAATTTTTTTTAGATTTTCTGCGCGATTCATTTAGTAGTGATTTTGCCCATCCTTAGATTCCATAAAGAAACAATTTTTATTGTGTTTTCATTTTGAATGGGTTGAAATGCTGCTTCTTTCTGCCAAATTTCCTTTAATTCTTCTAGGTCCTTCCAGAAACCTGTTCCTAATCCAGCGAGAAAAGCAACACCTAAAGCAGTTGTTTCAGTTGTACTTGGTCGAATCACTTCAGCGTTCAATAAGTCAGCCTGAATCTGCATTAACAAATTGTTTTTACTGGCACCACCATCCACTTTCAGCGATGAAAAGACAACACCAGCATCTTTTTGCATTTCAAAAATAATTTCCCTCGAACGCATCGCTATAGCTTCTAATGCTGCTCTAGCAATGTGGCCTTTTTCTGTTCCTCGGGTAATTCCCATTATTGCACCAGTCGCATTTGAATCCCAATAAGGTGCTCCCAAACCTGCTAATGCGGGAATGAAAGTTAAACCACCATTGTTTTCAACTGATTTTGCCAAAGCTTCCACTTCTGCAGAGGACTCAATAATTTGCATACCGTCTCGCAGCCATTGAATCAGTGCGCCAGCAATGAAAACACTTCCTTCAATTGCATAAGTCGTTTTTCCATTCAACTGCCAAGCAATTGTGGTTAACATTTTATTATTTGATTTAACGGGTTTTTCTCCTGTATTCATCACACAAAAACATCCTGTTCCGTAGGTGTTTTTAACTTCTCCAGCATCGAAACAAATTTGTCCAAATAAAGCAGCTTGTTGGTCGCCAGCAATCCCACTAATCGGTATTTTGGAATTCCATTCTGCGAGTTGTGCATAACCAACAATTCCAGATGAAGGTTTTACTTCTGGTAACATTGAAGACGGAACTGTCATTAAATCAACTAATTCCTGATCCCATTTTAAATCGTGAATGTTAAATAGCAAAGTTCGACTTGCATTACTTGGGTCTGTAACGTGTGTTTGGCGTTGTGTTAAATTCCAAATTAGCCAAGTGTCAATTGTTCCGAATAACAAATCACCTTGTTCAGCCAAACTTCTATTCTCTGGCTTTTGGTCTAAAATCCATTTAATTTTTGTGCCTGAAAAATAGGAGTCAACAACTAAACCTGTTTTCTCTTGAATTTTCGTTTCATAACCTTGAGCAACCAATTCTTCACAGAAAGCAGCAGTTCTTCTATCTTGCCAAACGATTGCATTATAAACAGGTAGACCTGTGATTTTATTCCAAACAACCGTTGTTTCACGTTGATTAGTGATGCCAATAGCCTCAATTTGGTCAGGAGAAATATTTGCTTTGAAAAGAACTTCTTTAATTGCTTTCAATTGTGTTTCCCAAATCTCAATTGGATCGTGCTCCACCCAAGACTCTTTAGGGAAATATTGCTTAAATTCATATTGTGCAAGCGCAATTTGATTGCCTTTATGGTCAAAAATTAATGCTCTCGAGCTTGTAGTTCCGGCATCAATAGCAAGTATATAAGGTTTCATCTTTCGATTTTTTCCCTAAGTTAAAATGAAAATTGAAAATAGGGAGATAAATCTTTATCAATTATCTAAATTCTATCATCATTAAAAAATCGAGAATTAAAAATTAATATACGCTTAATTTAACTTGCTATTTTAGAAATTAATAGTAATTTTGTTTAGAACTATTCTAAATAATGAAACAAATTCAACATTTCTCTGAAAATCTACCTCCGCAATTTACTTGTGATGGTTGTGCTTGTGAGAAAAAGAAAAAATGTTGTAAAAAATACAAAACAAAAGGTCAAGCGTGTAAAAAATGTCCGAAATTTGACTAATTAAGTCATGAGGTTCATTTATTTATTTTTCCTTTTTTCCTTTTCAAATTTGTTTTCACAATCGAATGAGAAATCTATACCGACACAATTAATTGGTACAGAAATCAGTTTCTCCTATCGAACAAGAGAAGTTTTTCATGGATTAACTTACACACAACAATATAAAAAAACTGCATTCAGTACTGGACTAAATCTCGGAGTAAAATCATCCTATTCACAAGGCACTATTTTCCCTCAAATTCATTTAAAATTCGCCTATTTACCTTTTGTAAAAGAAAAATCAAAAACACAAAACACGCTTTTTTTTGGCCCACAAATTCAACTAAAATCAGCTATTCAACGCGTCTCAGTACTTCATTCTTACTCTGATTTGTTAATTGGTTATGATTTATCCTACGGTCAAAAATGGCGTTTTTATCATGCGTTAAGTTGTGGTCCGTATCTCGAAGTCTTTAAAAATGACTATCGCCAAACTTACTTCGTGAGCGCTCTAAACTTTTACCTAACATTTGGTTTGAATTATGCGTTTTAGTTGCTTCTTATTCATAATTACAACATTACTATTTTCTTGTCAAAAAGGAGAATCATACGCTGATGTAAAAGTAATTGGTCATGCTGGAATGGGTTTAGACATTAGTAATTCCATTTATCACGACAACTCTTTGGAAGCAATTGAATTAGCACTTTCAATGTCAGGTTCAAATGGGGTTGAAATCGACGTTCAACAAGATAAAAATGGTACACTTTGGCTTTTTCATGACGAAAGTTTAGATGAATCAACAACAGCATCAGGTTGTATTGCAGACAAATCCACGACAGAATTGGAAAATGTTCGTTACAAAAGTTTACATAAAGAGCAATTAATAAAATTGAGTGAATTAAATTTTGACAATTTTCAGTCTAAAAGTCTGTTTCTTGACCTACGTTTTTATCAAAGTTGTTCGAAAAGTTATGCGGATGGATTGAAATTTAAAAATGCATTATTGGATTTGCAGCTACAAACTATCGACAAGCTTTATTTGATAATTCCTAGCGCAACTTATTTACCGATTTTTGAAGCTGACTTTAAGGTTTTGTATGCTAACGACATCTTTGAGGATTGCTTTTCAGTGCTAAATCAAGATTCTTTGGTTAAAGGAATCGTTATCCGAAATCAAAGCATAAACGGTTCACAAGTTGAGAAACTAAAATCAATGGATAAACATGTTTACATCTTCGAAATGCGTTCGCCAAAAGGAATTAAATCGGCACTTAAGAAATATCCAACAGGTATTATTTCAGATGATTTGCGTGCAGCGATAATTCAAAAAAGAAAATAACTATTCCTTTATAAAGCTCATAACTTCAACTCCTGATTTTAGGTAATAAACTCCTGGTTTTAAATTTGAAACATCTATTGAAGTTTGTGTTTGGCTTAAAATTCCTGTTTTTAATAGTCGGCCTTGCTGATCGCAAACTTGAAATTCATTTCCTAGAAAAGCTTCCGTGTTAACAATTAAATTCGATGAAGTAGGATTTGGATAAAGTTGAAATGAAGCCTTCGATTGTTCAATAACATCACCTAAGAAAATAACACAAGCTTCTTCTTGCTCAAAGGATGAACTAAACAATTCCATCATCGCATCATAAACAGTTATCTCGCTGCTTGTCAATAAAGTATCATCGTAATTAGTGAAACTTCCATTCTCGATTTGAGGGTTAATGTCCCACAAACAGCTTTCAGAAAGGAAGTCTAAATTATTATCCAAGGAATCGATAATGGCAACAGCAAAATGTTTGTCAAATAGTCCTAATTGTTTAACTCCAAAAACAGGACCGTTGTTTAAAACCGAAACATTATGATTGGTATTTTCTACCATCATATTTGCTCTTCCAAAAATTCCTGCAACAAATTGAACAGCGCCCGAAGAATTAATTTTCACAAAGCTTCCATAGGTAAAACTTGAGCCACAAAGTCCAAAATCACCATCAGAAAACTTAGTTAGTTTTGGGAAAACATAAAACTCTTGGTCTTCATCAAAAAAACGTTTTCCCCAGATGAAATCACCCGAAAAATCAGTTTTAATAAGATTTGCAGACTGAGCAAAACAACGAATTAACAAACCATCTGGTGCAATCATTACGTCATTAAAAATACTTGGCTCGTTGAAACGTTTCAACCAAACTAAATTTCCATCTTCGTCAGTTTCATAAATTAATCCACGAATGTTTTCTCCTCCGTAACTTGTTGTACCAACTGCAACGAAATGACCATCTTCTTTTTCTTTGACTGCTGCTAATTCTTGAAAATCAATTGGTAAATTACCTTCGTGATAAAAGTTTTTGGACCAAATTTTCATTCCATCTAAATCTAACTTCATTAAAAAAGCACTTTTGTTTTTAACTGTCCCTGCAATCAACAACGAACTATCAGAAGTAAAAATCACATCATTTGCCGAAAAAATGTCGCCACTGTTATCCCCTAAAGACTTTTTCCAAAGCTCATTTCCGTTTTTATCCAATCTCAAACAAGCCGCTCCAAAATCATTTTGTAAAGGATTAAGCATTTTTCCAACCACAATAAAACTTGTATCTGGTAATTGAATCACACGATTAAAAGAAAAACTGTTATTGAAAGTGCTGTAAGGTTTTGACCAAAGTTGTTGCCCAATTGAATCAAACAGCATCACAAAAGGAATGGTATTATTTTGATCGTATTCAACAGTACCAACCACCACAAATCCTCCTCCAAAAGTTGGATAAATATCTGTTGCAGGGGCATTATAATCAGGTAAGAAATAACGTTGAGATATTGATTCTAAACTTTGACTCCAAGAAAAAGAACTTAGAAACAAAAAAAGTAAGGAGGTGATTTTTGTTTTCATAATAAAGTGTAAAAGGTTAACCTAATTCCAAAAGTCCCACGTAATACCGATTTTAATCTGTGTATTTGGCATTGTATATCCTTGAATAATTGAAGTTTCTCTATTAGACCAATAGTAAGCGAAATTGTCTGCTCGCACAAAAAAATGGAAGGTTTCTACTTCAAATGAACTGAAAAAAGAGGCGTTGAATAAGGTTTTTTGATATAGATTGGTGGATGAAGAAGTTAAATCAAAAACAGATAAATAAGAAAGAAAAGTTGTACTTCGAAATTTAGAATGTAACGAAATATCGAATCCACAAGCAAATTTCAATTTCTTCGCTTTAAAAATTCCACCTTGAAACATTAATCTTGCGTTCAATTGATGCATTGGAATGACTCTAAACTCCTCTTTGGTGCTGTTAAAAACATAAGAAGGAAAAAAATGAATTTGTTTGAAATGAAATGGTTTTTGAATTCCAACTTGGTGAAAAATCCCAGATGAAATGGCTAAGTCGTTTCTCCAGGTGAGCTGAAAGTTGTCAAAAAAGTAATTGTCTTTGTAATTGATTAACGAATAATATACTTCCAATCCTTTGTTATCCTTGATGTCTTTTAAACTAATTTTAAATTGTTGTCTTTTTTGTAATTCTAAATCCGCTAATTGATAAGAAGCATTATTCCCAAAAAAATGACGTTGAAAAAGTTCTGGATAATTTAGTTGATGATTTAATTCTAAAACACCTCTAAAAACAGGTACAGCAACCGTAGTTGAAACCCCAAAACCTCTCCCCGCTCCTACTAGATTTAAATTTCCTCGATGCTTGACTTTATAGTCTTTCCATTGAAAAGCTAATTGTTCGAAAACACCTATTTCTGTAGTGTCTCTCTTCATTGCAAAAGCTTCATATTTCCAAAAATCAAGATTTGCACCTGCTTCAAAACTCAAGGCTTTACTTTTCACTAGTACTGAAAGAGAATTATTAAATCGATTAACTCTTAAAGTGTCATTCGTAGAATTTGTATCTATGTAAATTGTTGGATATAAATTAATTAAACTATCATCCTCAGCGTAAGTTCGTCGTTGACTGCTGTATTGATTGACTAATTGTAAGCGCAAAAAATTGACTGAATCTCCAGCTATTCTCAAGTAATTTTTCAAATTCAACAAACGATTTTGAGTTGTTGAGAGTGCATTTTCTTTTTTAACAGGAATCAAACTTGGTGCAAAATCGTTAACCAAAGAATCGGTTTCAATACCGCCATTCCAAGCACTTGATTCATTGGCATATAATCCTGAAAAAAGAAAGGTATGAATTTGACCAATTCTCCCAATTTTCAAATCGTACACGTTATTTTGAAGTGCAGAATTTCTATAAAAACCAGCTGTCTGATTCCTTTGAATGGCTGTGTTAACGATGAAATTGTATTTAAACGCTTGCTGATAATTGAAATTTAAAAGTTGTGTTCCTTGCGTTCCAAACACATACGAAAAACCTATGTGAGGTAAAGCTGTGAAGTATATTTGATTGCTAATCGTTGGAGTTGAAAACAGAATTCCTTTTTCTGGATTTAAGTAAAAACGAGCATTAAGGAATTGAAAATTTGGGAAATTATTGGTGGAAAACGAATTGGGAAAAACCAATGAAATTCGATCGACAGAATCGAGTGTGCCACCTGTTTTGTATGAAATTTTTAAAGAATCAAGCTGAATCGACGCATCCGATTGACCCCAAGAAATCAAAGGAATTGCAAGGACTAAAAACAAGGCCAAAAGCTTATTCATACAACAAACTTAACAAAAAAAAGGGGCATTGAGCCCCTTAGAAATATTAGTATTAAAACAGATTACAATTTGTTAATGTGTATTTGTAAACCTGATTTTAAATTAGCTGCTTTGTTTTTGTGGATAATATTTTTCTTAGCCAATTTATCCAACATTGTAACCACTTTAGGGAATAAAGTTTCAGCTTCTTTACGATCTTTAATCTCACGTAATTTACGAGCTGCGTTACGAGCTGTTTTGTGTTGATATTTGTTCAACACTCTTTTAGACTCGTTAGAGCGAATACGTTTGATAGCTGATTTATGATTTGCCATTTGTTTATTATTTAATTTTTTGTTGTTTTAATCTTTTTAAAGTAGCCCATAGGAGAATCGAACTCCTGTTTCCAGGATGAAAACCTGGCGTCCTAACCACTAGACGAATGGGCCAAATTACCGCTAACTACCGGATTTGGTAGCCCATAGGAGAATCGAACTCCTGTTTCCAGGATGAAAACCTGGCGTC
>CAZDKE010000043.1:0-30839 GCA_964506255.1 uncultured Lishizhenia sp.
CCCTCTTAATCCTCCAGGACGGGAACGTAGCAAAGGCCAGAGGTTGTAGCGGGGCGATAGGAGTAGCTTACCCTTCTTTTTTTTCTATACTCTAGAAATTATCTAATCCATTTTTTTCTATTCCATAAATTACATAAATACGCTTCCTTCGTCAAAAATAATTAGTTTTATTTTTGAATGATTTCAAAGCCATTTTTTCAGTATCTTTAGATTTGGCATAGCTATTGACAATTGAGACGTCCCTTGTAAATGCTTACATTTGGGAGTTTAAGATAAATAACAACTGACAAACTGTCGCTTTAAAAAAATATATGAGTACACTATTTGAAAATGATTTCTTTGGTTTTTCTGGAATGGACACCGATGCGGAGTTTATTCCATTGATTACTGCGCAAGAAGAGGATAATGTCAACAAACAAGTCTTTCCAAAAGATTTGCCAATTTTACCACTTAGAAATAATGTTTTGTTTCCTGGGGTTGTTATTCCAATTACAGTAGGTCGCGATAAATCGATTAAATTGATTCAAGAGGCAAACAAAGGAAACAAAATTATTGGTGTAGTTTCTCAAAAAAATCAAGAAGAGGAAACTCCAGGTTTTGATGATTTACATAAAATCGGAACCGTTGCCCAAATCATTCGTTTACTGAAAATGCCTGATGGAAGTTCAACTGTTATTATTCAAGGAAAACGCCGTTTTGAAATCGTTGAGCCCTTACAAACAGAGCCTTACATGCGAGCGATTGTCAATGTTTTAAAAGAAAAATCTGTTGACAAAAAGAATAAAGAGCTGGAAATGATGTTTAAAACCATCAAAGAATTGGCATTACAAATTATTCGCGATAGTCCAAATATTCCTTCTGAAGCCCAATTTGCGATTGGCAACATTGATAGCCCGACCTTTTTAGTGAATTTCATTTCTTCCAATATGAATGCTGACGTTTCTAAAAAACAAGAAATGTTGGAAGAAATGGATATGGAAAAACGCGTTATTAAAGTATTGGAACATTTGACTTTGGAGGTTCAAATGTTGGAAATGCAAAACGAAATCCACAATCGTGTTCGCAAAGATTTAGACAAACAACAACGCGAATATTTCTTGCATCAACAAATGCGCACCATTCAAGATGAGCTAGGTGACAATCCACAAGTTCAGGATGTTAGAGATTTTCAAGAACGTGCAAAAGCTAAGAAATGGAATAAAACAGTTGAAAAATTGTTTACCAAAGAATTAGAAAAAATGCAACGTATGAACCCACAAGGTGCAGAATATACGGTTCAAATGAATTATTTGGATTTGTTACTCGACCTTCCTTGGGGTGATCATACAACTGATAATTTAGATTTAGTGCGTGCACGTAAAATACTTGAGCGCGATCATTTTGGAATGGAAAAAGTGAAAGAACGCATCTTGGAATACCTTGCTGTTTTGAAACTTAAAGGCAATATGAAATCGCCCATTCTTTGTTTTTATGGCCCTCCAGGAGTTGGTAAAACTTCATTAGGGAAATCAATCGCAGAAGCTTTGGGTAGAAAGTATGTTAGAATGTCACTTGGAGGTTTACACGATGAATCAGAAATTAGAGGACATCGTAAAACCTACATCGGTGCTATGCCAGGAAGAATTATGCAAAACCTCAAAAAAGCAGAAACGGCTAACCCAGTTTTTGTTTTAGATGAAATCGATAAATTAGGAAGAAGCAATCACGGCGACCCTTCCTCAGCTTTGTTGGAGGTTTTAGACCCAGAACAAAATAGTGCATTTTACGATAATTACGTTGAAACTGAATTCGACCTTTCGCGTGTAATGTTTATCGCCACTGCAAATAGTTTAGCGGAAATTCAAGGTCCATTGAGAGACCGAATGGAAATAATTGAAGTAAACGGTTATACTATCGAAGAAAAAATTGAAATTGCGAAACGTCATTTACTGCCGAAACAAATCGCTGAACACGGAATCACAAAAAAAGATATTTCTATAGATAAAAAGATTTGGGAAAAATTAATTGAAGAATATTCCAATGAATCTGGTGTGCGTGGTTTGGATAAATTAACAGCAAAATTGGTTCGTAATCGTGCACGTCAAATTGCAATGGAAGAAAGCTTTGAAGTTAAAATCACAGAAAACGATTTATTCACTTTTCTTGGTGCGGGTAGAAAACGAACCAAATACGATAATAACGAAGTTGCTGGTGTCGTAACTGGTCTAGCTTGGACAAGCGTTGGTGGTGATATTTTATTCATAGAATCAAGCATCACTATAGGAAAAGGAAAACTAACCTTGACTGGAAATTTAGGTGATGTAATGAAAGAATCAGCGATTATCGCTCTTGAGTTTTTAAAAGCACATAGCTCATGGTTAGACTTAAATCAATCTGTTTTTGATAATCATAATGTACATATTCACGTTCCTGAAGGAGCCACTCCTAAAGATGGACCAAGCGCTGGAATCACTATGTTGACGTCTATTGCATCTTTATTTACGCAACGAAAAGTGAAAAGTAACCTAGCAATGACAGGGGAAATTACCCTAAGAGGCGACGTACTACCAGTTGGCGGAATCAAGGAAAAAATTCTTGCGGCGAAAAGAGCAGGTATAAAAGAATTGATTTTGTGTGATAAAAACGAACAAGATGTAGCTGAAATAAATCCCGACTACTTAAAAGGATTAAAAATCAACTATGTCAGTAAAATGAAAGATGTTCTGAAAATCGCGTTGATGGCTGATAAAGTGAATGAAGCAATTGTAGTTAATTAAATCGCAAAGGAGTTAAATCGAGAGTGTTCGTAAAATTTGACAAAAGGTACATTTCTCTTTTGGCATAATTTTAGATATTTGCACAGAAAATAAAACAAATGAAATTAATTTTAAGTATTTGTCTTGTAGTTTTAGGAACAACAGTTGCCTTCGGACAAGACGCAAAATCACAAGGGATTTTAGATAAACTTTCAACAAAAATGAAAGGAATGAAATCTTTCTATATCGAATTCAGTGCAAATATTAAAAATGCTGACAGCGGTCAAAATGAAAACGAAACAGGAAAAGGTTGGGTGAAAGGCAATAAATTTTACGCTTCTTATGGTGAAAATACAATCATTAGTAATGGAGTTAAAACTTGGACGGTTATCAAAGAAGAGAAATCAGTTTATGAATCAGATGCTTCTGAAGATGATGAGGAAAGTATGAACCCAAAAAGATTGATGACCATCTGGGAAACAGGTTTCAAAAATAAATTCGACAAAGAGGATAAATTAGGTGGAGAAACAGTTAATGTAATCAGTTTATTTCCTAAAAACCCTTCTAAAAGTGATTTTCACACCATAATTTTATACATTGGTAAAGCTGATAATGAATTGAAAAAAGCAACGATGAAATCAAAAGATGGTACTACAATGACCTATTCATTGACAAAATTCACCTCAAATCCAGAAGTAGACGATACAAAATTTGTGTTTGACAAAAAGAAATATCCTGGTTACCCAGTAATCAAAGACTAAAAAAAAATAACCAATAAAGAAACCTTCATTCTAAATTGACTGAAGGTTTTTTTTTGTCTAAATTCTTAGAAACTTGGTAATGGGGGCGGAACTTGTACTTTTTTACGTGGGATGATGTAGGTGAAATTAACTTGAGAATTCACTATAGGCTTATAAAAATAATTGATATTCAGGGTCGTTACAATCCCAAGCATATACTTTTCTTTGAATGTATAGCCCAAAAAAGCTGATACATTTCTAAATCCATAAGTTCCTCCAAATTGAAACTTTTTATAGTATGCGGTGGCACCAATACCAAAAGCAAGTTGATTATTGTTATGAATATGAATCTGTGGCGTCACGGACCAATTTTCGTTTATATTAATTCGGTATTCTCCATATAAACTGATAGATGGCGCAATTCGGTCTGTATCATTCAAAAACTGCACTTCTGGTCGATTTAAATTACTGTAAGCAACTCCTGCTCTCCATTTTCTTCCCTCCAACATAATTCCAGTGTTTAAACCTGTAATTAAATTACTTCCTTCATCTTCAGGGACAAACTTAAATTTATTAGTCCTTCCTCCAACACCTAATGATAATTTCAAAAATCGAGATAAATGAATCGTATAATTCGCATCCAACTGAAAACTACCATTCCTGTAAAAATTATTTTGGTAGGTATTAAAACCAGCACCAAATTGAAAATTTTTAACCTGAATTTTTGTATAATTTCTCGCTTGCAATTGGTACCTGAAATTTGTATTTGCAGAATAACTAAAAGCAAAGTTTGCTGAGGTACTAGTAAACAACTTATACTTCGATGTAGTAGCAGGATTTGAAAACATTACCGTATTTTCCAAATAAGAGATACTTTGTCCGAATAATTGAAATACTCCTAAAAAAGCTAATAGTGTTATGTGTTTTTTCATATCCTTCTTTTCCTTAATGACAAGTTCATCCTCTAAAAGTTACAGTGAGAATTTGAATTACTTTCCTGAATGTTTGTTTTTCAGATTTTAAATAAATGAAATAACCTAAAAATGAAGTACATAGAAAAGAAATAATAGGAAAGGTCAAAGTGTATCAAAAAACGCTTTATTTTCGAATCACTTAATCTTTTAAATGTTGTTTATTGATGAATCTTACTTAAAATTCGTTCCAACTGCAAAAAATGACGAACGTTATGATTAATCAAAAAACGAAAAGTATCACCAACTTTTAGTTTAATCAATGGGATTGTGATTTTAGTTTTAATTGCATTCAAATTTTTGCTTTTAGCTAAATTAAGTAATTCTAAAAGTTGATTTTGTTGCTGAATAAATCGCTCAATCACTTGAATCGTAAGTTGACTATTTACAGGATTTTTGTCTTTAAATGTTTTCATTTTATTCAGCTTTTCCTTTGGCAACATTGACTGAGCAAAATAATTACCAAGGATTCCGCTTTTGTAAGTTATTTCAGTTACATTGACATTGGTTTGCAATTGTTTTCGAAGTTCGGGAATGTAAAAATCACCATATAAATTCAAATGTTCAAGGCATTCTAGGACACTCCACGAAGTCTGATTCTGTTTCCAATTAAGTTTTTCAAATGATTCCAATTGAAGTTCCTTTGCTCTTTCAATAAAATTTAAAGTTTGTGTGCTGAGTTCTTCGAGTAATTGTTGGCTATTGAATTTCATTTTTTTTATTGCAAAATTGGCGACTTTTCTTCCTTTGAAAATTGATTCAAATCAAGATTTTTTCAATCGCGATAATGTTTCAGGCGTCATTCTTAGGTAATTAGCGATGTATTTGTGCGGTATTTCCTGAAATAAACGAGGACTTCGACCTAAGACCCGATTGTATCTTTCCAAAGGTGATTCAACCAATAAATCTTTCTCTCGTTCCATCTGTTGCTGCACTAAATTTTCAAGTATTCCAATCCAAATCTTCAAGTATTTCTCTTCTGAATTTATGAGTTCAAAAAAAGCTGTTTTCTTTATCCGACGTACTTTTGTGAGTTTAATTGCTTGAATATTAAAGTCACTTTTTTGATCGGATAAAAAGGAGTCTAAAGCTACAACTAAATCATTTTTATATCCAAAACGTATGATTTGCTCGGTATCTTTCCTTTGAAGGTAAATTTTCAAACTTCCTGACTCAATGAAATAAATAGTATTTGCAATAACTCCTTCTTTTTCAATCCATTCACCACGCTTGTAAGTTACCATTTCCGACAATAAACCTTCGGATTCAAAAATTTCAAGTAAGGACTTTCGTTCCATTTTGATTTGATTTCTAATTGATGACACTAAAATAAAGGTTTAAAAAAGGATTTATCCTACAAAGTGAAAATAGTTGAAAAAATAAACGTAAGAAATTCAATTATTTACCTTAAATTAGGGCAAACGAAAACCTACTTTCATGCTTCCTCTCAGTAATAATCAAATAAAGAACAGTTTATTAGCTATTCAAATCCAATTTTTATTATTTGTTTTTTTGAATTTAACAGTTCAAGCTCAAGTTACGGTAAATTATTCCTTTACAGGTACAGTTCAAACATTTGTGGTGCCTTGTGGTGTTACATCTATCAATGTAAAAGCTTGGGGAGCTGGCGGAAGTGGTGGTGGAGTTGATACCTACTCAGGTGCAATTGGAGGTGGAGGAGCTTTCGTTCAAACGACTTTAGCTGTAACCCCAGGTCAAACACTTTCAATAATTGTTGGTGGCGGAGCGCTTGGCGGTGGCGCTTGTCTTTCAAACTCACCTGGTGGAGCTGGAGGTTGGGGCAATGGACAAATTGCTGGTGCTCGTGGTGGAAATTCAGGTTCACAAGGTTGTTCTGGCGGTGGTGGAGGCGGTGGTGGAGGAACTGGAATTTTTTCTGGAACAACGCCTTTAATTGTTGCGGGCGCTGGCGGTGGTGGTAGTGGCGGTGGAAATCAAAGCAGTGGTGCAGCCGGTGGTGGCGGTGGACAAAATGGATTTGCCGTTTCTGGTTGTACACCCGGAGTGTCTGGTGGAAATACAAATGGCAATGGTACCAATGGTGGAGATAGAGGAAATGCGGATGGTGCTGGAGGCGGTGGCGGCGGTGGCGGTTATGTTGGTGGAACAGGTGGAAGTCCTCCTCCAGGATGTGATTGCGGTGGCTGCGGTGGAGGTGGCGGATCTAGTTTTTCTTCAGGAACTGCAACAACTATAACAAATGGTTCAGGACAAAATCCAGGAAATGGAACCGACCCAAGTTTACCACCAGGAATTGCAAGTGGTGGAATTAGTTCGGTTCAAGGTGGAAATGGTTATTTAATTATTTCTTATAACGGTGGAACAGTAAATTCTCAATTTTCTGTAGCGAATGTCTGTGATGGAGTTGCACCAACTTTCAACAACACTTCTAGCTACCAAGACGCACCAATTTCATCTTATTCTTGGGATTTCGGTGACGGTTCACCAATTTCAACTGCGCAAACACCAAATTACACCTATTCAACACCTGGCACATATACTGTTTCGTTAACTGTTTCTAATGGATTTGGTTGCGATCATACTTCAACCCAACAAGTAACAATCTATCCTCAACCTATTGCAGATTTTACTTTTGTTGAAAATTGTATTAACTCAGCAACAGTTTTCACGAACACAAGTACTGTTTTCGATCCTTCAACTACAAATACTTGGGTTCAAAATTCAGTAGTTGTTGCCTCTTCAATAAATTACACGAATAATTACACAACACCTGGAAATAGCAGTATGACCTTGATTGTTGCTGAAACTCACGGAACACTTACTTGTGCTGATACAGTAACTAAAACCTTCTTTATTCACGACATTCCAGTAACTCTATTTAGTGGTGATTTGAATTTATGTTTAGGAGATTTAATTTCTTTCGTGAATAATTCCAGTATAACTACAAATGAACCAATAACTTACGAATGGTCTGTAAATGGAAATGTACTTACAGCTTCTACGGATTTTCAAGCTCCATCAACAAGTGCTGGAACATTTGCCATTGAGTTAACAACTACTTCTGCATTTGGATGTTCTAGTTTTTTAAGTTCTAATTTAGTCGTAAGTCCAATTCCAAACGCGCCAGTATTAACTGCAACAACTGTAAATTGTCCTGGTGACCCAATTACTCTAAATGCAGAAGCAGAAAGTTTGTCAACTATTTCCTGGACAGGACCATTGAATTACGCATCCACAAACTTCAGTAACACTTTTCCTTTTCAAATAAATCAAATTGGAACTTATTCAGCATCAATAGTTTCTCAATTTGGATGTCCTTCAGATGTTAGTACTGTTTCAACCAGTATTTTGAATATTTACAGTTTTGATGATTTTAAATTTCCGAATGTAATCACTCCAAATAACGATGGTTTAAATGATGAATTTAATATTTTAAATTACTTTCAAACGTGCGACGATTTCACAATTACCATTTTCAATCGTTGGGGAAATCTAGTATTTGAACAATCACAAGATGATGCAGTTGGATTTTCAGGAAAAACGCAATCAGGTAGCGATTTAGAAGATGGAGTCTATTTTTATAAATTGATTTTTTACTCGGGTGGCGATCAAAAAGAAGGAGAAAAGACTGGATTTATTCACATTGTGAGATAGGAAATGACTATTATAAATCTAATCAATTTCCCGTTTTAAACCTTTCGAACAATTCCTCTGACGCTTTAAATGCTGAAATTGTGCCTAACTGAATTTTTTGTTCCATTTGCTGAAGGGCAAGTAACCATTCTTCCTGGCCAAAAAATTCTTGTTGTAACAAGAAACTTAAATGTTCTCTTAAAACACTCAATTCTTGATTCTTACGATTATGATTTAGCCATCCATTGACAGTAACTAAATTGAAAAACTGCTCGATGGTTTGCCAAATTTCATCTAAACCTTCTTCTTGTAAACTGCTACAAATTTGTGATGTCGCAATCCATTGACTTTCTTTAGCAGGAAACAGATGTAAAGCATTGGCATATTGACTGCGCGCTTGTTTAGCTTTGAGTAAATTTTCACCGTCGGCCTTGGTAATAACAATTGCATCTGCCATTTCCATTATTCCACGTTTGATACCTTGTAGCTCATCACCAGCTCCAGAAAGCATAAGCAACAAAAAGAAATCAATCATGGAATGAACGAGCGTTTCCGACTGCCCCACTCCTACTGTTTCAATTAAAATCACATCGTAACCAGCAGCTTCACATAAAATGATAGCTTCACGTGTATTGCGTGCCACTCCGCCTAAATTATTTCCTGTTGCAGTTGGACGAATGAAGACATTTTCTTGTTGCGATAACCAATTCATTCGGGTTTTATCTCCCAAAATACTTCCACCTGTTACGTTGGAAGAAGGATCAATAGCTAAAACAGCCAATTTCAAACCCTTTTCTAAAATGATTTTTCCAAAAGATTCAATGAATGTACTTTTTCCAACACCAGGAACTCCCGTAATTCCAATTCTCCACGACTTTTTTTGATGTGGTAAACAGCACTGAATCAACTCATTTGCCTCTTTTCTATCGCTAGAAAGTTGGCTTTCAACAAGTGTAATTGCCGCACTCAAAGCTGTTCTATTTCCTGAAATTAGCTCAGGTAAAATCGATTCCGCATTCAAACTATGAATCCGTTCTTTTCGTTTTCGAAACCAGTCGTTAAGTTGCGATTGATTAGGCATCCATTAATTCCTTAAGTGCTTCGATTGCTTGTTTGATATTGTTTCTAATTTCTAAAACCGACGCTTCCATCATGTAACAAGGAGCGCTTATGACTTTATTTTCTCGGTCAACTAATATTTCACGAATTGTTTTTTCAACTGTTTTTGCTCCTGTTGCTTGTAATCCAGCCTCAAATTGTGGAATTTCATAAGGCGAATTTTCTTGCGAGGAACCTATAGTTAAATTCAATTTCACAAATGAACCTTCAAATGCCTTTGCCAACACCACTGGACTTACACAAAGCGCAACTATTGGTTTTCCAACATTAATCATATTTACCAAGAGTAATTTTACATCGTCGCGAATCGTTCCAGTGGGGCCATCAAAAGCCCAAGTTGTAAAATTCTTAGCACTACCAAATCCTCCAGGAATAACCAAGGCATCAATATCAGCTGGTTGAATGCTTTTTATTTCTTTAACTGCTCCACGCGCTATTCGTGCAGCTTCAACCATCATATTTCTTTTTTCTGGCATTTCTTCACCTGTCAAATGATTGACAACGTGATATTGATTTTCATCAATTGAAATGCAAGTATAAGTAGCACCAATTTCCTCGATTGCAAGTAAGGTGAGAATAGATTCTTGAATTTCAGCTCCATCATAAACGCCGCATCCTGATAATAAAACTCCTATATTCATTTTAATTCTTGATTTTTGATTCTTGATTTTTGATTTTTGATTAAATCAGTGTAAATTTTCTCATACATCGGAAGGATTTTCTCTAAGTCAAATACGCGAGATCGTTCTTTCGCATTCACCTTAAATGTTGGTAATTGGTCAGTCTGCAACAAGCTAATCATATTTTTTGCCATGTCGTCTACATCGCCCACATTGGATAAATATCCAGAGAAACCATGTACATTAACTTCTGGAATTCCACCAGTGTTCGACGAAATTACAGGAACACCAACTGCCATTGCTTCTAAAGCCGCCAAACCAAAACTTTCTGTTTCAGATGGCAATAAAAATACATCTGCGATTTCCAGAACATGAGCTGTATCTCTCACCTTTCCAAGAAATATAACTTTATCACACAAATCCAATTCACGGCATAAACGTTCGCAATGATAACGCTCTGGTCCATCACCAACTAAAATCAATTTAGATGGAATTTCTTTGTTTACTTGAGCAAAAACCAATAATACATCTTCTACCCTTTTTACTTTTCTAAAGTTGGAAACGTGACAAACAATTCGTTCACCATCACACGCATATTTATTGCGCATGTGCTTAGAAAATTCTGCATTTTCCTCCGTTGGAACAATAAAATTTGGTACCACATGAATTTCACGTGTTATCTGAAAATGCTCATAAGTGGAAGCTTTTAAACTTTCAGAAACAGCTGTAACAGCATCCGATTGATTGATACAAAAAGTAATTACTGGCTCGAAAGATGGATCGCGACCAACCAAAGTAATATCTGTTCCATGTAAAGTCGTAACGAATGGAATATTTATACCTTGCGACTTTAATATTTGTGTTGCCATAAATGCAGCTGACGCATGAGGAATTGCGTAATGAACGTGTAAAACATCCAATTTTTCATACTTTACAACGTCCACCATTTTACTGGCTAATTCTGTTTCATAAGGTTGAAAATCAAATAATGGATAATCTGACACCGCAACTTCGTGATAAAAAATATTTTCACGAAAACTACCTAAACGCACTGGTTGAGAATAAGTTATAAAATGAACTTCATGCCCTTTTGCTGCAAGTGCTTTTCCTAATTCCGTTCCCACTACACCACTTCCACCAAAAGTGGGATATAATACCATTCCTATTTTCATTCTTACTCTTTATTTGTGTTTTCCTCTTTACTTTGACCTAAAGGAAAGAAAAAGGTTACACGATAGATTATTGGTAAAACACGAACTATCTGACCAGCTTCGTTCTTTACGTTAAAATTATAACTACTTCTAAAAGGACTGTTTTTTGCATTAATTACGTCGTAAAAAATGGCAGCATTCAAGCGAATTTTTGTACCCAATTTAAGATGAAAACCACCACCCAAAAGTAAAACAGGTGCCCATTTTCTTTGTTCCTCAGCGAAAGTAACGAAGTTAAAAGGACTTCTTAATAGTTGAAACTCAAGACCTCCAAAAATAACATCTTGATAACGCGCGTGTGCAAAAACTCCTGGCCCCCAAATGTTGATATTCGTTTTTAATCCGAGATTATTTGACCAAGTTCGTTGTATTCTAAAAGAAGGACCAACAGCAAATTTTTTATTCAAAATAGATGCGTGTTTTAACTCAACTCCAAAGGCACCACCGAGATTTGAGAATCCCGCATAGACCTCAGCACCAATCTCTTGACCGTCGTAAGTTGTTTGTGAATGAGACTTTAATCCAAAACTTAGGCTTAAAATTAAGGTAACGTATTTTATCATTTTTTTATCTTTTTCATTTCGTTTTTTAATTGGTTACAATTAATCTCTTACAAATATACTTGCTTTTCAAGCAATCCAAATACTTCTTTCTATCTTTGTAAAAACTTTTAGAATGCAATTACTCGACGGAAAAGCGACTGCGGCTCAAATTAGATTGGAACTCGCTGAGGCAGTGAAAAAAAGAAAACAAGAAGGTAAAAAAATTCCACATTTAGCAGCCATTTTAGTTGGAAATGATGGTGGTTCTGTAACTTATGTCAATGCGAAAGTAAAAGCTTGTGAGGAAATTGGTTTTGAAAGTACTTTAATCCGTTACGACGATTCTGTGCCAGAGGAAATTTTATTAGGAAAAGTTCAATCTTTAAATGAAGATAAAAGTATTGACGGATTCATAGTTCAGCTTCCTTTGCCAAAACATATTGATGAGCTAAAAATCACACAAGCAATTGATCCTAAAAAAGATGTAGATGGATTTCATCCGCGTAATTTAGGTAATATGATTTTGGATATTCCAGGATTTATTTGTGCTACTCCTGCTGGAATTATGGAATTGATTGAACGCAACAACATCGAAACAGAAGGTAAAAACTGCGTGATAATTGGTCGGAGTAATATTGTTGGTACACCGCTTTCTTTGTTACTTGGTCGCAACAAAAACCCAGGTAATTGTACGGTTACGTTGGCTCATTCAAAAACGGAAGAACTTGCAGCTGTTTGTCGTGGTGCAGATATTTTGATTGCTGCGATAGGACAACCCGGATTCGTAACAACTGATATGGTAAAAGAAGGCGCTGTTGTAATTGATGTTGGAACTACAAGAGTTGAAGATGCAAGTAAGGCAAAAGGTTGGCGTTTGGCGGGCGATGTTGACTTTGAAAATGTTGCACCAAAAACAAGTTTTATTTCGCCAGTACCTGGAGGAGTTGGTCCAATGACTATTGCTTCATTGATGATGAATACGTTGAAAGCAATGGAACTTAAAGGTAAGTAAATGAAAGAAACATTTGAAATTGAAGGAGAATATATTGAACTTCTAGGTTTGTTAAAAGCTTTAGGAATTGCAGAAACAGGCGGTCACGCCAAGCATATTGTTGATTCTGGAGTTGTAATTCGAAATGGAATGATTGAAACTAGAAGACGAGCAAAATTGATCAAAGGAGACGAAATTAGAATCGAGGATTTGTTGATTGAATTGGTTTAAAAATTGATTAAATTATTAATTTTCAAGTTATTTTTAATATTCATTTATGATCACTATTGATCAAATAAAAGCAACACACAGCAAAGTAAAAACAGGAGCTGATTTTCCAAAATTCATTCAAGAACTAATCGTTATTGGTGTAAAAAGTTACGATTCGTTTGTCGCTGATGGACATGCAGATTATTTCGGATTGGATAATTTCAAAATAAGTTCTAGCGCTAAATATGAATTACTATACATATCAAATTCAATATCAAAAACCCAATTCATCTCCGATTTAAAAGCCCATCAAAATGGTCAAACGGACTACCCTACTTTTTGTAATGATTGTGCGAAATCGGGAGTAAATAAGTGGAGAGTCAACTTAACAGAAATGACATGCACTTATTTTGATTCAGCAGTTAATGAACTACTTGTTGAACAATTTCCAAACTAAAAGCTAATTTTTCAATTCTATTAAAATATAACTTATTTTCGTAGTAAAAAACAATACTATGGATATCGAAAATTATAAGGTACAATTGATAGAATCAGGAGTAGTTGTCGTTTGCTTTTTGTTCATAAAATTCGTATTAGCTTATCTAATTAAACATTTTGTTTCTCATTCATACTTCAAGCTTTCAGAGAAAAAGGACGTTTTAAAATTGATTAATCTTTTACTTTTCGTATTGTTTGCCATTGTTTTAGTTTCAATTTGGAGTGTTAAACAAGAAAATATTCTGGTATTTGCAAGTTCCATTATTACAGTTTTTGGTGTGGCTATGTTTGCAGAAATGTCTATTTTATCAAATGTAACCGCATGTTTAATTCTCTTTTTTCAGCATCCGATCAAGATTGGAGATAGAATTTCAGTTTCCTTTGAGGGAAAAGAAATTGAAGGTGAGTTAATTGATATCACGTATTTTTTCGTCTTCATTAAAACTGAAAACAAGGGAACTCTTACCATTCCAAATGCGCTATTATTGAAAAGTTCATTTGTGATTTTAGACAATTAGTTTTTCCTTAAATTATAACTAACAAATCAAATTGATAGTAACCTATTTGTTTTTTACTCAGATTAAAAAAGATTAATTGTTAAACTAACTGGTGACTTTCATAAAAACATGCAATGAATTACTATGTTTTTTATTTCTTGCTCATTCTAATTTAATCACCATATGAAATTACTTCGAAATGCGAAAATTGATTCAGCTTAAAAAAAAGATGATCTGAAAGTTTAAATTTTTTCTTTGTTTTATAAAAAAGAATGAACTGAAATTCCTCAATCCAACTTCAAGCTCGTTTCAACAGAAATTGTTCCACATAAGGTTTTATGTACTGGACAAGCATTTGCAATAGTAATCAGTCGTTCTTTTTGGCCTGATTCTAAATTTCCCACATAGGAAATAGTGCGTTGAAAACTTGCTGAATTGGTCGTTGAATCGCGTGAAAATTGAACATCAACTTTAATTTCATCAATATCCCATTCTTTACGGTCGGCATACATTCTCAAAGTAATAGAGGTACAAGATGCTAAAGCTCCAGCTAGCAATTCATAAGGTGAAAAACCCAAATCGGTACCACCTTCAGTTATTGGTTCATCTGCAATTAGTTGGTTCGTTTCACTAGAAACAATCGTTTTGTATTTCTCTCTTTTGGTAAGTGCATTTACGTTAATTGTATTCATCCTTTTTTCTACAAATTTAATTATACCAAAAATAAGAAAATGTAACCTTTGCTACTCTTGGATTTCTTAGGTTTTACTAAAAAACTCTTAATGAATTCAATTTTAATAATTCAACATTAATAATTACTCAACCAAAGACTGTTTTCACATTGACTTGACTGTATTTCAAACTAAATAAAAGTGAAACCACTTGGTAAATTATTACACCTGCAAAAACTAAATTCCCAAGTCCAAACCAAGATTGTGTGGCAAAAAAGAAACCAATTACAAAACCAAATCGTATCAATTCAAGCACCCAATTCCAACGATTTCTGTCCATTAAATCGGTGAAACAATAAATGGTGAAAAGGATGTAAAAACCATAAATGAATACACCTGGAATTTTAATTGCTGCAATGGAAGAAAACAAATGAGAAATAAATGCCAAGGTAGCAAATAATTGAACAATACTCCAAATAAACAAAGGTTTTGGTAGTTCCGTTTTATACTTTTTAAAACTATAAACTTCATCAATTTTTTCAACAGGATATTTTTCTTCAAACCCATCTGGTCTCCAACCTGTTGGCATAAACCAAATTCGGATTTTATCAATCAATTTTGGCGCTCGCCATGCATCTTTCGCTATCAAAAATAAATGTTGAAAATTGATTATAAATGGATTCCAGGTTTTTGCTGGACGAGTTATTCCATACACAGGAGGAACCTCATCTAATTCTTCTTGGTAAGTACCAAAAATCTTATCCCAAAAAATAAAAATCTGACCTAGGTTTTTATCCATGTATTCCTTATTCATTGCGTGATGAACCCGGTGATGAGAAGGCGTCACAATGATATGCTCCAGAAAACCCATTTTTCCAATATGACGTGTGTGATACCAGAATTGAAGAAATAAATGCAAAGGCAAAACAATTGAAATAATTTCTACAGGTACTCCCACCAAAGCCGCAGGAATCAAAAGAAAATTAAAAAAACGCACTATTCCAGAAACAGGTTGACGCAAGGCACAAGCTAAATTAAACTCTTCACTGCTATGGTGAATCACGTGTTCATTCCAAAAGAAATTAATTTTATGATCAAAGCGATGTGACCAATAACCATAAAAATCAATAACGATAAAAGCAATAGCATACAATAACACCGTTTCTTTGATATGAATGATTGCAATATGTTCCAGAAGCCATTCGTAGGTTATGATATTAATTGTTAAGCCTAAAACATCTTTCACCACGTTACTCATGCCTGAACTTAAACTTGAAATTGCATCATCGAAAGGCATATAATCTTTACCTTTCCACATTCCATAAAATTTTTCTGATAGAACAAAAATCAAAAAAGCTGGCATTGCAAACAAAAGTATTTTACCGTATTCTTCCATGGTATATAATTTTCGTTAAAGAAGTTATAAATTTAGCAAGTTCTTTTATCTTTTGAGAACATATCAGCAAAAATTGAAACAATAAATGCAATAAAATTCTAATTTTAGCAAAACCATGACTTCACATTTATTCTCATTATCCAAAATAGGCACTTCACTCCTATTCTCCTTGTTGATATTGTCTTTTTTTGCTCAAAAAAGTGATACAGTACTGATTAAAAACCATTTGATAAATATCTCGAAAGCCGCCAATTTTAGGAACTATCAAAATTTGGAACAACTTAATAGAATAGCAAAATATATTCATGCTGATTTCTCTAAATATGCAGATAAAGTTTCTTACCAAGAATTTGACGTGAATGGAGTAGTTTATAAAAATGTAATTTGCTCTTTCGGTACGGAAAATTCAAAAAGAATTGTTGTTGGTGCACATTATGATGTTTGCGGCAATCAAGAAGGAGCTGATGATAATGCGAGTGGTGTGGTTGGTTTGTTAGAATTAGCGCGACAACTAAAAGGTAAAAAATTAAAGTATCGCATTGATTTGGTTGCATATACATTAGAAGAACCACCCTATTACCGCACTGAATTTATGGGGAGTTTTATTCATGCAAAATCTTTAGTTGACGAAAAAGCAGCAGTATTTGGAATGATTTCTCTCGAGATGATTGCCTATTTTAAAGATGAAAAAAACACCCAAACCTATCCAATTGGTCTTCTGAAATTATTTTATGGCGGAAAAGGAAATTATATCACTTTGGTCAATAAAATGCATGCAGGAAAATTTGCTCGGAAATTTAGTTCCAAAATGAAAAGCAAGACAAGTGTAAAAACTAAAAAATTCAGAGCACCCAGAGCTTTACAGGGAATCGATTTTTCAGATCACCGCAATTATTGGCATTTTGGAATGAGCGCTTTGATGATTACGGACACATCCTTTTATAGAAATTTCAACTACCACCACGAAACTGATACCCTTGAAACCTTGGATTTAAATCGAATGGCAAAGGTTTTAGATGAAGTTCTAATTACCTTAATTGAAATGTGAGTAATAAAATCTGAATTCTTAACTTGCGTTAAGTCCAAAGTAAAAGAATAGATTTAGCTTTACTTATTGAATTTCAACCACAAAAAACATGGAACGTAAATCCTTCTTGAAATTAGTAGCAGCAACTCCTTTACTTTTTGGTATGACAAAATTAAATCATCTTTATTCGCTTTCTCAAGGTTTTAGTAAAACGGAGAAAATGCCAATTCTTTTCTTGGGTCATGGAAGTCCGATGAATGCCATTGAAGAAAATCAATTTGTAGAAGGATTTAGAAAGGTTGGGAAAACGATTCCAAAACCGAATGCAATTCTTTGTATTTCAGCCCATTGGTTAACAAAAGGAACAAAAGTTACTGCAATGGATTTACCGCCTACTATCCACGATTTTGGTGGTTTTCCGAAAGCGCTTTTTGATGTGCAATATCCAGCGCCTGGAAGTCCTGAGTTAGCAAAAGAAACCCAACAAATTTTGAGTCCGATTGCTGTTGAATTAGATGACAGTTGGGGATTAGATCACGGTGCTTGGAGTGTTATCAAACATCTCTATCCTAATGCTGATATTCCTGTAATTCAAATGAGTATTGACTATAATCAACCAATGAGTTATCATTTTGAATTAGCGAATAAACTTCAATCCATGCGAGAAAAAGGGATTTTGATAATCGGCAGTGGAAACATTATTCACAACTTAAGAATGGTTGATTTTGCCAACATGGATAAAGATAACTACGGCTATGACTGGGCAATTGAAGTGCGCGAAAAAGTCAATGATTTCTTACTTGATGGAAATTACAACCCACTTATTCAATATGAAAAACAATCAAAAGCTTTTCAATTGGCAATTCCAACGCCTGATCATTACATCCCACTTTTATACATTCTTGGATTGCAACAAAAATATGAACAATTGTCACTTTTCAACGATAAATTAGTGGCAGGAAGTTTAAGTATGACTTCTGTGAAAATTGGTTGATTTAATCAAATAAATGAATGAATCCAGACTTCTCTTTGTCTTCAAAAAGTAACTTATAAAAATAAACTCCTGAAGTTAGCTTCGTTCCGTTTGCAGTTCCATCGAAAGGTTGAGAAGTTTCGTCACCTGTGTAAACTACCACACCCCAGCGATTATAAATACTTAAGTCAAATTTTGCGCAGCTTTTGGCGTATTCCGGTAAATTTAAAACGTCATTTACCCCATCGGCATTTGGTGTCAAAACATTCGGAAATTCAGCAAAATCAAGTGGATTATTAAACTCAATAGCTGCAATTATTGAACTTGAAGGAGAAGAACATCCATTCGCCGTTAATATAGCGGAATAAATTCCTGTTTGTGGAGTATATAATGGAATTGAATTTGAAAATTGATTGGAAGAGTAATTACTTGGTCCAGTCCAATTGATACCAAATGTGGAACTCTCTGCTGAAAACAGAAAAGCATCACCAGGACATTTTGGGAAATTTCCTGTTAATACGGGCGCACTTGGAGTTGGGTAAACCGATAAATTCAAGATGAACAAACTATCGCAACCACCTTCAGTTGTGAAGAGAAATTGATACACTCCACTTTGTGTGTAATTTTGATTGGTGATGTTCCAAAAATAGGAGTCACACGCTGAAATCACTTGATTTACTTGATAAGCAGGTAGAATGTTTAGAGCAATCGTTACAATGCTATCACAACCTGCAATACTTTGAAATTCAAAAACATAATTCCCTGCTGTTGTCAATGCGGTATCACTGTATTGATAAACTCCTCCACTGCATAAATCAATTGGAATTGTTTGGCTGTATATTGGTGCAACCACTAAATTTAAAGTCACAATCGAATCACATCCAGCTAGTGTTTGTCCATTGTGAACATAGGTTCCTGATTGCGAGTAGTTCATTCCATAAAATGAATAAGTTTCACCTTGACAAATTAATTGATTAACAACTGGCGCATACGTTGGATTGACAGTAACATTCGCCGTGAGTATATTTGTTGATCCATTTGGGTTAGTGGAAGTAACAGTGTAAGTTGTATTTTGAGTTGGAGAAACTGTTATTGAGGGAGTTGTTTCGCCCGTACTCCAAAGAATTGTTCCATTTGTAGTAACTGTTAATGTCGTACTTTGACCTTGACAAATCGTTAAATTTCCAGTTAAAGTTGCCAAACATCCACTTGTTAAAGTTCCTACTTCACAGACACAAGCATCGTTCAAATCCGTAACTCCATCGCCATCAGAATCCAAGGAAGCGCTTGCTCCTCCGTCGGCAACCATTAATAAACCATAAGGATTTGCGCCGTCACTTGGGAAATTGTAAACCATTATGTCCACGTAATTTACACCTGCTTCCCAAGGTCCAGTTAAATTGATATTTAATTGACCACCTGCTGCAAAATTCCCACCACTAATTCCCGTACTTGTACCATTTACAAACACATCAGAAATTGTATTATCCACATAACCCGTCAAATTCAAGGAATAATTCCCCATTCCGGCAATACTGTTGCCATTGCAAGTCGAAGGCAAATTCAAGGTTAATCGAAAATAACGATAACCTGAGTTAGTGTTTTCAGAGCAAGAAGCATCATTTCCAGTTATCCATTTACCATTATTTGTTGGAGGCGGCAAAGATGCTGGATTCACCCAAGCTCCAGGCGCACAATTGTTATTAATTAAGGCAGGTGTATATGTCAAGCCCATTGGATTAGGTGGATTGGAAGTATACCAAGGCGAAACTGTCCAAAGTGGGTCCAGTGCACCTACCAAGCCTTGACCTGTTGCGAGTGTTACTGGATTTGGAAATTGAGCAAAAGTTTGCAATACAAAACTGAAACAAAAAATGAAAATAGCTATCCATTTTTTGGTATTCATCGTTGAATTCAACTGCATGCTTTAAGATTTAGTGAGACTTGAAAATTATTTTTTTTTCTTGACCTTGAAGTTAAACTATTTTTTTTGATTTAGCAATACTTAGAAATCAATAAACAAAGGCAAGCTGTTTTTTTTTGAGTTCGGAAAGTGAATTCTAACTATATTTAAACAACAATTTTACTTCCTCCTATGACTTCAGAAAAAAACAATCCAAAAGAAATCCGAGCTTGGTGCATGTATGATTGGGCAAATTCTGTTTTTACGTTAACGATTACGACTGTTATTTTTCCAATATTCTTCACCGAAGTAACGACTTCTGCATCAAAAAATGACATCGTTAATTTCTTAGGTTTTGAATTGAAGAACACGGTTTTATACTCTTACACTTTATCCACAGCTTTTTTAATCATCGCATTTATCAACCCGCTTTTATCTGGAATTGCCGATTATTCATCGAAGAAAAAACGGTTTATGAAATTCTTCACCTATTTGGGTTCATTGGCTTGTTCTGCCTTGTTTTTCTTCAACGGTGAAAATTTGGTTTTTGGTGTTATTTGTTTCGGTTTGGCTACTATAGGTTACGCTGGAAGTTTGGTTTTTTACAATGCGTTTTTACCTGAAATTGTCACCGCCGATCAAATGGATAAAGTGAGTGCAAAAGGTTATTCTTTTGGTTATATCGGAAGTGTTATTTTATTGATTTTAAACTTAATAGTGGTTCTTTCACCTAAAACGTTTGGAATTACAGATGGAAAACTTCCTTCACAAATCGCCTTTCTTTCTGTTGGAATTTGGTGGGCTGGATTCGCTCAATATTCCTTTAAATACTTGCCAAGCGACAAAAAAGAATTTTCAGTTAATGCAAGCTTATTAACAAAAGGCTACAAAGAAGTGGCTAGTGTTTTTAAAATCGTTCAAAATTTACCGTTGATGCGTTGGTTTTTACTTTCGTTTTTCTTTTATGCAATGGGCTTTCAAACAATTATGTACTTCGCAAGTTTGTTTGGAGAAATCGAATTGAAACTACCTTTAGAAGGCTTAATCATTTCAATGTTGCTGCTTCAATTAATCGCAATTCCAGGGGCTAATCTATTCTCAAAAATGTCAGCGAAATATGGAAATGTAAAAGTGTTGGTAAGTGCAGTAATTATCTGTGTGTTGGTGTGTATCAGTGCCTTTTTTGTCACCACGCATTTACAATTTTACTTGATGGCAGCAGTCGTTGGAATCATTATGGGCGGTATTCAAAGTCTTTCGCGCTCTACATTTTCCAAATTGATTCCAGAAACGGAAAACAACTCTTCGTTCTTTAGTTTTTATGAATTAACGGAAAAAGTTGCAATCGTTTTAGGAATTGCTTCGTATGGTTTTCTGCTACAACTTTCTGGTACGATGCGCAATAGTGTACTTGGATTGACTATTTTTTTCGTAATCGGTTTAATGGGATTACTTTACTTGAATAAAATCTCCAACTCAAAGTCTCCATTGAATCCGATTAATCATTAATTTTAAAACAAAGAATCTTAACTTTAAAAAATTTTTAAAAATGCATATTCCATTTCCTTCCCAAGGTACTTCTCAAGAAGAAATCAAAAAGCAATTAGCTAAATTTTCAGATAAGGATGCCAATTGGAAACGCGGACGAACTTTTAGTTTAGTCTTTTATCCGGGCGAGGAAGTTGCTCAATTATTGTTTCAAGCGTATGAAACTTTTTTCTTTGAAAATGCACTAAATCCTTCCGTTTTTCAAAGTTTGAAACGAATGGAAAGTGAAGTGATTTCAATGACTTGTTCACTTTTAAATGCTCCTGAAAATGCAGCTGGAAGTATGACTTCTGGCGGAACGGAAAGTATCATGTGTGCCATGAAAGCAGCAAAAAAATATGCTAAAGACTCGATTAAAGACCTCAAAAAACCAAATATTGTCATTCCAGCAACAGCCCATCCAGCCTTTTTGAAAGCAGCATATTATTTTGAAATCGAAGTACGTTTGGTTACTTGTTCTGGTTTTGACTTAGTTCCAGATATGGCTGATTTTCGATCTAAAATTGATGAAAATACAATTATGATTGTGGGCTCCTCCCCTGCTTATCCACACGGTTACATTGATCCATTAAAAGAAATCAGTGATTTAGCATTAGAAAAAAATGTTTGGATGCACGTTGATGCGTGTGTTGGTGGTTACATCTTACCTTTTTTAGAACAAATTGGAGAAAATGTCCCTGTTTTTGATTTTCGTTTAGCAGGAGTGCGTTCTATTTCTTTGGATATTCACAAATACGGTTATGGTGCAAAAGGCTCATCTGCAATCGTTTACCGTGATAGAGAATTTAGAAAAAAACAATACTACGTTTACACTGAATGGCCAGGAGGATTGTATGCTTCACCTTCGTTTTCAGGTTCACGTTCGGGTGGTGTAATTGCTGCCGCTTGGTCGATCATGAAGTATTTGGGTTTACCTGGTTATCAAAAAATGGCACGAGAAACACAAGACGCAGCTAAGAAAATTCAAGTTGCGATTAACTCCATCGAAGGACTTGCAGTGAATGGTCAACCTTTTGGACCAATCTTTTCGTTTCGCTCGACAGGGAAACTAGACATTTACCAATTAGGCGATGAATTGACAGATCGAGGTTGGCATTTGGACCGTCAAATGGAACCACCAAGTTTACATTTAACTGTTTCACACGGCAACGTAGCTTTCGCGGATGAATTCATAAAAGATTTGAACGAGTCTGTTTCGAAATTAAGTGCTTTTTCACTTTCAAATGTTGGCGCTTCCATTCAACAAAAAGTAGTTTCAAAAGCAGCGGGTATTTTACCAGAATCGTGGTTGAAAGCAATGTTCAAAAGTTCAATCGATAAAATTAATGATCCGAAAGCAACTACGAAAACTGCCCCACTTTACGGTTTAATGGGCGAACTTTCTGGCTCTGGAACTTTGGAAGATATGGTTTTAGATTTGTTGGACGCGATGCATCGGAAGGAGGAGAAATAAATAAGTTGAAAAATGAAAGCTGAAAATGGAAAGTTGAAAATGGTTTTTTAGTTAAAATATCGGTTTCACTTTAAATTGAAAGAGAGGTGAAAACCTATATTCCAAATTGAAAATTATTCGAGATAACTTATCCCCTCCTCCATTTTCAACACAATTCCATAATAATTGAAATCATTTTCTGTTGGTTTTTCGACTTGAATCGTTCTTTTTTAGGAATGGGCTCAAATAAACATGAAGTTACCTTAAAAAGCTTAGATTAGTCAAGAATTATTTTTGAGTTTTGATAATCTTAGATTTATGACAAAATTACAATTCAAAAAATAATAATTAAATTCAAAGAATAAACCACAAAAATGATAAACAAAACTTCTTATAGTCATATACCGAATAAGACAAGAAAGAGCCATAACTTAAATATCTGAGTTATGAAATATCAAATATTAACAGTTTTATTTTATCTATTTAAAATCAAATCAGGTAATATTACCTAATTGTCAGTATTTTAAAAAAAGTATTTTTGGCCAAATTTAAATTATGAATAAAATACTTACTACATCGCTTTTGTTTTTCGGAATCATTAGCACTTTTTTTGGACAAAAAGTAACACTTGGTCCAGAATTAAAAGACATCAAACGTGGATATCTCTCAAATATAATTGGGAAAGATGAAAATGGAATTTATGTTCAGCGTGTAAGTTTTGGTAGATCAGTATTTTTTGGATCCTCAAACTATACATTAGAAAGCTATAATATGAACATGGAGAAAGTTAATTCTGTTCCATTTGATTATAAAAGCAAGGATGATAAAATAATTACACAACAGCTTAGCACATTTATTTTAAATAATAAAATGTATATAATAAATAATAAAACAGATTTGAACTCCAAAATGACTTCACTTGAAGTAGAGGAAATAAATAAGGCATCACTACTTTCCGAAGGAAATACAAAAACTTTAACTGAATACTCTTTTGAAGAGGGATCAAAAAAAAATAATGGAAATTACACGATAATTTTATCAAATGATAGTACAAAGTTGCTTGTTTACTATAACTTTCCATTTGAAAAAAATCAAACACAAAAATTTGCATTACATGTTTTTAACATGGATTTTAAAGAGTTATGGAAAAATGAAATAGAACTTCCTTATGATTCAGATCTTTTTGATGTACGTGATTTTAGTGTAGGAAATGATGGAAATGTCTATTTGCTTGGTAAGGTTTATGAAGAAAATCGACGTGAAAGAAAAAAAGGGGAGGTAAATTATAAGTACCACATTGTTTATTACACAAGTGATAAAAAAGAAGCTGTAGACTTAGAATTAGATTCAAAAGGCAAATTCTTTAATGAAATTTCAATGACAGTCAATAATAATAATCAAGTTGTATGTATTGGATTATATACTTCCGAGTTCAATAGGGTAAGTGAAGGGACTTTTTATTTACGAGTTGACTCAAAATCACATAAAACAGAAGTTACGACTTTTAAAGAATTTAGTGAATTAATGCAAGAAGATGAAGAAGATAAAGTTTTAAGCGACAAAAAACAAAAAAGAAATCAAGATAGAATATACAGAAATTATGATTTTAGACGAGTTATTCAGAAAGAAGATGGAGGAATAATTGTTGTTGCTGAACAATATTATGTAGTTGAACGAACAACTACAACTACAACTTCAGGAGGTGCAAGAACAACAACTACAACTTATTATTATCACTATGACAATATCCTTGTTTTAAAAATTGATAAAAATGGAGAATTCGTTTGGCAAAAAATTATTCCAAAACAACAAGTAACAACAAATGATGGGGGTTATTTTTTATCATTTACTTTAGCTGAAAAAGGAGACGATTTATATTTTTTATACAATACAACGTTACTAAAAAAGAACAAAGCTGGTGAGGACACGAAAAGATTTTCAAGAAAAGATTTTTTAAGTAGATTGTCTATCTATAAATTAGACAAGGATGGAAACCTTTCAGAAAAAACAGATTTACTTAACAAGAATGAAACAAAAGTAATGATGGTTCCTAAAAACGGTCTTCAAATTTCAGAAAATGAAGTGATTATGTTTGGGAAGTCACCAAAGGCAAATCGTTTTGCTTTAATAAATCTTGAATAAACCTAAATAACAAACTTAGATTTAATCAATTTCGAGTTAACAAAATTAACTTTTAAACCCCCAACAATAGTTTCGTTGGGGGTTTTGATTTTTATTCAAGTTTAACTTTTCAAAATAAATCCTCTACCCCACCATCAAATTACAGCCACGAATATCGGCTAAGTCAATTCTTCCCTCGAGGATAAAACCTTCGCTTGTTTTACGACCTAAATCTTGAGTTTGAATAAAAGAACAACTATTGATATTGGCTAAATCAATAACGTTTATTCCACCACTTTTTTCACTTGAGACAAGCGTTAAGGGATCATAAACGTCTCGAAATAGTACTTTCATCCAAGGCGGACAAACGAAAACTTCATTTTTTAAACTATATGCTTGCGAGAGTAATTCCGTCATCCCGTATTCAGAAGAAACAAAATCAACTCCCAAACCTTCTACTAAAACTGCGTGTAATTCGGCTTTCGTTAGTTCTTTTCGTCTGCCTTTCATTCCACCTGTTTCAATTATTTTAGCTTGACTGAAATCCATTTTCTGCTCTGCCAAATCTAATAAAGCATAAGAAACACCAAAAATAACCACCTCTTTTCCTGAGTTAATAGCTGCTTCATACCGCTTTTTAATCTCTTCAAATTCATTGAGGAGAAATCCAGAAAGTTCGTTTTCAGAAGCTTCAATCAAAGCACTAACCATATAAACTAAACTTGAATTTCCTTGTTCCAAATAATTCGGCAACAGAGCTAAAATGACTTGTTCTTTAGGATTTCCAAAAAGTAACTTATAAGCGTTGAAAAATGACGCTTCGTAAATGGAAACGTTGGAAACCAAATGCTTACTTCTACCTATCATTCCCGTTCCGCTACTTAAAAACAGTGTTTCTTTACCTGATTTAGGAATAGAAAGCACTTCTTGATATTTAAAAAATTCAATTGGTAAAAATGGAATTTCTTCAATACAAGTTGGCGATTTTCGATCTAATAAATCAACATATTTTCGGTAAATCACACAATTTTCATATTGAAAAGCAAATACTTCTAAGGTAAATCTTTCAAAGTCCGCTTCCGTTTCAATTTCAAAAATTTTATTCCAATCTTTCACGAGGCAAAATTAAAATTTTAAAAGTGGAATGTTAGCATATTAAATTTATTAGTTGAGCCAAGTGTAAAGAATACCGTCAAATTTCCCGATTGTTCGTAAATCATTCCACTCTCAAATTTTGCATTTTGCAATAATTCTTAATTTTGAGTGTAATTAAAATTTCCTGATGTCCTATTTGAATGAGTTGAATGAAAGCCAGATTGTGGCTGTTGAAAATATTTATGGTCCAACTATGGTTATTGCGGGTGCAGGCTCTGGAAAAACGCGAGTTCTAACCTATCGCATCGCCTATATGATGGAACAAGGAATCGATCCATTTAATATTCTTGCGCTTACTTTTACCAATAAAGCAGCACGAGAAATGACGGAAAGAATTGGTCAAATTGTGGGTGCTTCCGAGGCGAAAAACATCACAATGGGTACTTTTCACTCGGTTTTTTCAAAAATTTTACGATTCAACGCTGATAGAATTGGTTTCCCTAACAACTTCACAATTTACGACACACAAGATTCTAAAAGTGTCATTAAAGACATCATAAAGGAATTCAATTTAGACGATAAAACGTATAAACCAAGTTCTGTTTTTGGGCGAATTTCAGCCGCGAAAAACAATTTACTTTCACCAGAAGCCTATGCGATGAATCCAGAAATTATGCTGGAAGATAAACAATCACGACGTCCTGAAATGGCTCGTATTTATCAAGCTTATGCCAATCGCTGCCAGAAATCGGGCGCAATGGATTTTGACGATTTACTCTATTTCACAAACATTCTACTTTCTGAATTCCCTGATGTATTATCCTATTATCAGCAAAAATTCAAGTACATAATGGTGGATGAGTACCAAGATACCAATTACGCTCAGTACCTAATTGTCAAAAAGTTAGCTGCAGTTTATGAAAATATTTGTGTAGTTGGCGATGATGCACAAAGTATCTATTCCTTCCGCGGTGCAAACATCGAAAACATACTTAATTTCAGAAAAGATTACCCTGATTTTAAACTTTATAAGCTAGAACAAAACTATAGAAGTTCCAAAAATATCGTTGAAGCAGCGAATAGCATTATTAAAAAGAACAAAGACCAAATCATAAAAAATGTTTGGACAGATAACAATGATGGCTCAAAAATTAAAGTAATTCGCACTTTAACAGACAATGAAGAAGGTCGAACCATTGCCAATCGAATTTTTGATATTAAACAAAGTGAAGCTAAAACCTTCAATGAATTTGCAATTCTTTATCGCACCAACAAACAATCACGTTCATTTGAGGAAGCTTTACGTAAATTAAATATTCCTTACAAAATTTACGGAGGACTTTCCTTTTACCAACGTAAAGAAATTAAAGATTTACTCGCTTATTTCCGTTTGACTGCCAATCACAATGATGAAGAAGCACTTAAACGAGTTATCAATTATCCAAAACGAGCAATTGGAAAAACAAGTATTGAAAATATCATCATCGCAGCAAACAAATATAATGTAAGTATGTGGGATGTGATTTCCGATTTTGCAACTTATCCTGCTGATATAAACAACGGAACCAAACAAAAGATTTACGATTTCGTGACGATGGTTAAAAGTTTTGCTGCACAGTTGAATAAGTTGAACGCATTTGAACTTGCCGATACAATTGTGAAATCATCTGGAATTATGCGTGAAATGGTGGCTGAAAAAGATAAAGGTATTGAAGAAGTGGAGCGTTTACAAAACGTTGAAGAGTTATTGGCTGGTATTCAGGAATTTGTGCGCGGAAGTGATTCAGATGATTTTAAATCTTTGTCTGATTTTATGATCGAAGTTGCCTTATTAACAGATGCGGACCAAGAAAAACCAGAAGACCGCAACCATGTTTCAATGATGACGATTCATGCGAGTAAAGGACTTGAATTTCCACATGTTTTTATCGTTGGAATGGAAGAAAATTTATTTCCTTCTCAAATGGTGCTTAACACCCGTTCTGAATTGGAAGAGGAACGACGATTGTTTTATGTTGCAGTTACACGAGCAATGAAGACCTGTACACTTTCTTACGCAGGATCTCGCTTTATTCATGGACAATTAAACAGCTGTGAACAGAGTCGTTTTGTAGATGAAATTGACAGTCAATATTTGTATTTCGAAACACCAAATCGTAACGTTGGAGGTGGTCGCTCGTTAATGGGAAGAGATAGTGAACGACCTTTTACTGGGGGTTTAAACAAACCAATGAGTACTCCTCCACCTAATTTAAGATCGTTAAAAGATATTGGAAATTCGAGTGAAGGCTCAAAAAATAATGGCACAAATGTTGAGATAAAAGTCGGCTATAATGTTGAACATGATCGTTTTGGAAAAGGAAAAGTTACCAAAATGGAAGGAACAGGAGCTGATAAAAAAGCAACGATTTTCTTTCCACATCAAGGAAGTAAAACGGTTATATTGCGCTTTGCTAATTTGAAAATATTGGAAGATTGAAAAAAAGTTGAAAACTGAAAAGTTGAAAGTTAAAAATGAAAAGTAAAAAATGAATAAAAATGTAAAATCAACAATTGTCTTCGAGAGCCTCAGCCAACTGTTGATAGAAGTACTCAAGTAAAAAAGTTGAAATCATTTACTTGCTTCGAAACAAATACCCTCATTCTTTCATTCACTCATAAAATCTTAAAATCATTCACTCATTTCTCATTCACTCATTTCTCATTCACTCATTTCTCATTCACTCATAAAGTCCTAATATCCTAAAGTCCTAATATCTAAACATCCTAAAATCTTAAAATCCTAATATCTAATAAAATGAAACTCTTAACAATTCTAATCCTCCTAATCTCTTTCACCAATTTCGCACAAACGTGGACGAAGGAGGAACTAGCAAAAGCTAATACTTTGGCAAAAGTCCCTGATTTAACAGAGGTTGAAAAAGAAGCAGTAATGTACATCAATTTAGCTAGAATGTATCCCAAAAAATTCGTTGAAATTGAAGTAAAAAAATATGAACCACCAAGTGATGCGTATGTGAAATTACTGGAAGATTCTCCTTACATAGAGTCTTTGATTGACGAATTAAACGAATTAGAACCAATGGCTCCTTTTGTTTACGATGAAGCTTTACAAGAATTTGCAAGTTGTTTCGCGGCAGAACAAGGTGCATCTGGTTATATGGGACACAAACGCAAAAAATGTGCTGCAGGAAATTATGCTGAATGTTGCGCCTACGATATGGCAACAGGAAAACACATCGCTTTTCAACTTTTAATTGATCACGGTGTTCCAAGTTTAGGTCACAGAATTAATTGCTTGAATCCTGAGTATTCAAAGATTGGAATTAGTGTTGCTGACCACGCGAAAGCAACTATTTGTGCTGTTTTAGACATGTATTAATGAAAATAGTTTTCTCCCTCCTTTTAGTTATTTTTTGTTTCAGCATACAAGCTCAAACAGAAATTGCGTGTGTGCAAATCCCAAAAAATGTTTCCTTCAATCAAGAAGAAAATTGGAGTAAAATCTTCAATTTAAATTGTGTTTTTAAACAAGATTTTCTTTTTGTGATTTACAGTCGATGGGGAAATAAATTATATGAAGCCAAATCACTCAGTGAAATCAAGCAATTCAGTGTTTTCAAAAAAGATAACAACAATCAGCGCATCATGCCTTCTGGGACTTATTTTTGGACAATAGAATACAAACTTGAAGGTGAAAATGAGCCTCGCCAATTAAACGGTTACATTAATATTCTCGATTAAAAATGGCTGTAAAAATTGGACTTTTATCCGACACTCATGGCTTTTTTGACCCTAAAATCAAAAGCTATTTCGCTGAAGTGGATGAAATTTGGCACGCTGGCGATATCGGAAGTTTGGAAGTTTTAGATGAATTACGATTCTTCAAACCTACACGTGCTGTTTGGGGAAATATTGACGAACACAAAATTCGATTAGACACAGATGAGTTTTTGCGTTTCAAAGTGGAAGATGTGGAAGTTTTAATTACGCACATCGGTGGTCGCCCAGGGAAATATTCAAAACCTGCAATTGAAGAATTATTGAAAAATGGTGCTCCGAAGTTATTCGTTTGTGGACATTCACACATTACTTTAGTTCAAATGGACAAACGATTCAATATGCTTTGGATGAATCCTGGAGCTTGTGGATTTAAAGGATTTCATGCTGTAAAAACCATTCTACGCTTTACGATTGATGGCGACAAAATCAAAGATTTAGAAGTGGTTGAGCTTGGGAAAAGAGCTTGAAAAGATTATTGATTATTGATTTTTAATTATTGATTATAAAATCTTTTTGTATGTTTTTTTTTAATTTCCAATTTGGAATCTTTAATATGCAATCCGTAATTTTCCAATCTGCAATCTAAAATTTTTCAATTTGGAATCTAAAAATCATGCAATCCGTAATTTTCCAATCTGCAATTTTCCAATCTGCAATCTAATAACTCCTACAAAGAAAAAACATCTCTAAAACGAATTGCTTGTCGTCGTGAAATTTCGATTTTTTCACCTTTAGATAATTCAACTTTTAAGCCTCCGTTAAACCAGTTTTCTATTGCGATAACATGATTCAAATTAATAATAAACTTGCGATTCGCTCTGAAAAACACTTCATTATCGAGCTTTTCTTCAAAACTATTTAAGGAGCGCAAAACCATTGGTCGAAAAGTGTCGAAATAGACTTTTACATAATTACCATCGGATTCCATCATTCGAACATTTTTCAACTCGATAAACCAACATTTTTCACCATCTTTAATGAACACTTTGTCGTTTTCGCCCAATCTTCTCGACTTTCGTAAATTCAATAATTGCTCGTCTTCAAATGAATTTTCATGCGAAATTTTTCGAACAACATTAGCGATTTTTTCAGGGTCAATTGGTTTCAGAATGTAATCTAATGCTTGATTTTCAAAAGCTTG
>CAZDKE010000044.1:0-29083 GCA_964506255.1 uncultured Lishizhenia sp.
AAAAATGGGAATATGTTCCACTTGGACCTTTCTTAGCGAAAAACTTTGCTTCGTCGATGTCGGCTTGGATTGTGACGTTGGACGCTTTGCAACCTTACGCAGTTGAAACTCCAAATCAAGATCCGAAAGTACTTTCTTATTTGGAATTTGAAGGTAAAAAATCATACGATATCAATTTACAAGTTGCGATTCAACCTGAAAATACAGCTGAAACAGTGATTTCTAATTCCAATTTCAAGTATATGTATTGGAATATGGCGCAACAATTGGCACATCATACTGTAAACGGTTGTAACATCAGAACAGGGGATTTAATGGGATCTGGAACCATTTCAGGGCCAACTGAAGATTCCTATGGCTCCATGTTAGAATTATGTTGGAAAGGAACGAAACCATTGAAAATGAACGATGGCACTGAGCGCCGATTTATTTTAGATGGCGACACAGTTATTATGCGCGGTCATTGTGAAGCAAATGGAATTCGCATTGGATTTGGGGAGGTGAAGGCAAAATTATTAGGAGCTAAATAAACTATGTTGGAATATAAACCTGAAATTAAAATCGATTTAGAGCAAGAACGCAAAGAAATTCTAAATGCGTTTAAAGGTTTATTACGTGCATTAAAAAATAGAACTCGCGAAGACACAACCTTGATTCGCAAAGCTTTTGATATGGCTTTGGAAGCTCACAAGGATATGCGTCGAAAATCGGGAGAACCATACATTTATCATCCAATCGCCGTTGCAAGAATTTGTGCGGAAGAAATGGGGTTGGGTGCCACAGCTGTTGTTTGTGCTTTATTACACGACACTGTTGAAGACACGCACATCACTTTAGAAGATGTTGAGGATTTATTTGGCCCACATGTACGTTTAATTATTGATGGACTAACGAAAATTCCTGAGGTATTTGACGAAAATGCTTCCATTCAAGCGGAGAATTTCCGTAAGATGATTTTGACCATTTCGGATGATTTACGAGTGGTTTTAATCAAATTGGCGGATCGTTTACACAATATGCGTACGCTTGGAAGTATGCGTGCAGATAAACAATTGAAAATTGCATCTGAAACCAAATTTTTATACGCTCCCCTCGCCCATCGTTTGGGATTATATTCCATTAAAACAGAATTAGAGGATTTATCAATGATGTACTGTGAGCCAGAGGTTTACAAAGACATTGAAACAAAGTTAAAAAGTACAGCTGACGTTCGTAATCGTTTTATTCGTCGATTTATGTCACCCATTCGTGAAACGCTTTTACACGAAGGATATATTTTTGACATAAAAGCTAGAACAAAATCTATTTCTTCTATTTGGCGAAAAATGCAAACCAAAGACATTCCTTTTGAGGAAGTTTTTGATGTTTTTGCAATTCGAATAATCGTTGAAACACCCGTAGAACTTGAAAAACCAGATTGTTGGCGCATTTATTCAATTGTAACAGATTTCTATCAGCCGAGTCCTGAACGTTTGCGTGATTGGGTTTCGACCCCACGAGCAAATGGTTACGAATCGTTACACACAACTGTAATGTCGCCTCAAGGACGTTGGGTTGAAGTTCAAATCCGTTCTAAAAGAATGGATGAAATTGCGGAGAAAGGTTTAGCGGCTCACTATAAATACAAAGAATCAAAAGGAGAAGATAGTAAATTGGACCGTTGGATTGCAGAAATAAGAGACTTATTGGACAATCCTGAAGCGAGTGCTTTGGATTTTGTGAATGATTTCAAACTGAATTTATTCAACGATGAAATCTATGTTTTTACTCCAAAAGGAGAATTGCGTGTTTTACCAATCGGTTCTACAATTCTTGATTTTGCTTACGATATTCATTCAGACATAGGAAGTAAATGTATCGGTGCAAAAGTCAACAATCGCTTAATGCCGTTGAGTTATCAATTGAAAAACGGTGATCAATTAGAAATAATTACCTCATCGAAGCAAAAACCGAATGAGGAATGGCTAAAATATGTGGTTTCAGCAAGAGCCAAACAGCGCATAAAATCTTCTTTAAATGAAGAACGCAAAGTTATTGCGATGGATGGGAAAGAGATTTTGGAGCGAAAATTCAAACAGTTTAATGTGCGAATGAACTCTGAAAATATCAGTTTTCTTGAAAAGTATTTTAATGTTCCTTCAGCAACAGAATTGTATTTTAGAATTGCAAAAGGAAAAGTGGAACTTGCCAAATTACGCGAATTAGAAGTTATTGGCGGAATGATTCAACTCATAAAAAAAGAAGTTGTTAAAAAGAAAATAAATCCTGATAACGAAGATAAATTTATTGGAATCGACACTAATTCAGATACAATTCTTATTGGAGACGATTTTAAAGGTTTCGATTATCAAATGGCTAAATGTTGTAATCCAATTCCAGGAGATAAAGTTTTTGGGTTTATTACCATTTCTGACGGAATAAAAGTTCACAGGAATAACTGTCCAAATGCAGTTCATTTAATGTCAAAATTTGCCTATCGTTGTATTAAAGCTCGCTGGAAATCTGAGAAATTAGTGGAACGGGTTGCAGCGATAAAAATCGTTGGAATTGACCAATTAGGTTTAGTAAATAAATTGACAGAAATAATATCCAAGCAGAATAATGTTAATATGAAAAGTATTTCATTTGAAACGGAGGATGGCGTTTTCGAAGGACGAATTAAAGTTATGGTATACGATACAGAACATTTAGAACAATTAACACGAAAATTTGAAGAAGTAGAAGGGGTTCAACGAGTAACACGTTGGGATTCTGAAACAGGTGAAGTGATTGAGTGATTGCGAATTAGTGAATTGCAGATTGGTTAATTAACGGATTGCAATCAGCGATTCACCAAATTATCGTTTTAATATTTTAATTATAAAGCAAAGTGAATTTTTTAGCACGGTTTTTGAAAATTACTTTTTTGTTGTAACATTTCAAGGACTTAACGGTCTTAGAGATGTAACAAGAATAAAAGATTAACCTTAAACCTTTAAATATGCTACTTCAATCAATCATCGGAATTGCTTTATTGTCCTTAATCATTGCTTTTTCTATCCAAATCTATTTTCTAAAAAAACAGTCAAACGCCATTTTGACAGGACTTTTAAGTTTAGTGGCAATTGTTTACGGAACCTATCTTTGGATTTCAAATGGCGTAATAATCGAATACGGCACTGAGGCTGAAATCAATTCTTCCAATGCTGTATGGCTTTTTACTATCGGTATTTTAAATTTAATAGCTGGATTTGGCTTCGTTTTCACTTCCCTTTTCAGATTTCTTTATTGGTATATAAGCAAATGGTCATTGGATAAAAAACTTACGGTGATTTTTTTAATGCTATTTTTAATTAAATAGTTTTTAAGCCATTTAATTTTTAGTTAAGAGAAACTCACACTAAGAACTTATACAAAATTGAATTTCTTTTAATTACCCAAAAAAAACCAATATTCATTACGTTTCATTTAGCGAAAACTACTTGTTAACAATGAGCTGAGTTATCAACAAGTTCAATTGTTGAAAAATTAAAAAATGTATATTCGCTAGCTTGAAAAATCAAGCATTTGAATCTAAATGAAAATTATGGTTAAAAAAATTACTTTAAAAGCAAAATTAGTAGCAGTACTTCTTTCGTTTTCTTGCTTAAACGCATTTTCACAAGCCAATATCAAAGTAAAAGTTCTTTCGGTTGCAACAACAGGCTCTGTTGACTGCGATGGCTTTCTTTCTGGAAATTCTGACTATGCCTTTGAATACAGTGCTATTGACAACACTTTAGAACTTGGCAATAATAATCCAGCAGCATTTGGTCTTACTGGAGACTTTAATTTCTCTTACAAAAATGATGATAATGGTCCTTGGAGTTTAAATGTAAACAGTGTATTTTTCGATCACGATTATTTATGTCCAACAGATGTACCAGACTCGATTTACATCAATTGGCAAGGATATGAAAATGATGCGCCAATTGTAAACTGGGATTTATTAGGTAACCTTTCTGAAGTTAGAACAGGTGTTCAAATTCATCCAGTACTTGTTCCTACTTCAACAGGGACAATCACACCGATCAATTTAACTGCAACAGGAACAAGTGGATGTGGAACACAAACCTATACCATCTCTTTTGAAGTAATTCGCACCGATTTATCAATTCAAATAATGGAAGATAATATCTGTGACGCACTTTTAATTACCGCAGATGGAAACACCAATTCGTATGCATATTGTGGAAATTACACGATTGAAAACGGTGAACCAATTTTCCAAAGCATTGGTGATGCAGGTCACGGTTCTGCTTGGTTTTATTTCACTTTACCAGCCAATTCAAGCGGAAACATAAGAATTGACACTGATTTACCTCAAACAAATTTCGGAACTGAGATTGCTTTATACCATGCTACCGATGGTGTTGGATGTTTACAAGGAACAAACAACTTCAACAATCTTCAAATCAAAGAGAAATTCAATTATTTGTCGGAACACAGTTATGCAGATGATGATATTCCAGTTATTGCACCACAAGGAAAAGCAACAGGAAATTGGAACGGTGGTTTAATTTCTGAAGGAGACCCATTGATTCCTGGAGAGACTTATTACCTGCAATTCAACTCGGACGAACCCAATCAAAAAGGTTCTGTTGGGATTAAAATAACTGATCTTGGTGGAACTCCTACCGATTTCAATGATATTCCTTGTACCTCAGTTTCTGTCGCTTCTACATCAATTACGACAACAGTTTCAAGCGAATTAACGAATTCAAATTCTCCTACCTTAAGTTTAAATTATTCAAGAGCAACTGACAGAGAAGCAGGTTCTACTTTTACTGGAACTAATGCGGAAAACTACGTTGGTTATTTCTACACTCCAGCTGTTGGAACATCAAATAGTATTGACGAAAATGTTTGGTTTAATTTCGTTGCTCCTAACAGCGGAAGAATCTATTTTGAAGGTGAGGTAACAGGTTTGTTAAGTATCAGTGAAGCTGAAGATATCGCACTTTATGGCTTAGACAATCGTTTTGCTCCTGGACAACCAACAGATTTGTTTTGTTCTAATTTGACTCAATTAGATGCATCAAGTGGAAGTGTATCAGGTTCAAACAGAACAGCAAAAATCACAGCTTCTTGTTTAGAGCCAGGTTATACTTATTACGGAACATTAGATCCACAAGCTTTTTCAACTGTTTCTACTGGAAAAGTTTGGTTATATGATCCAAGCACCGAAGATGTTATTAATAACTCTCCTGCAAACGATATTTTATGTTTAGCAATGCAAGATACATTGTTTGAAGTACCAGTTATTTTAGCTGGAACAAATCCTACATTTCAAGCGGTAGCTGGAACAAATAAATATGCGTGTAGAGAATATTTAGCAGGAGAACCTGCAATTGACGCAGACCCAGCAAACAGAGCAGATCAAACAGTTTGGCATTATTTCACAGCGCCAGCAACTGGAGCAGTTGAAATGAGTATCCGTGCGTACGTTGGTCTAAATCAGTTACGTTACAGCATCTATGAATTGTTGAATGGTACAGATTGTTACGGAGGTTTAAATCCTGCAACTTTTACAGAAGATGGAACACAACAAACAACTACGATTACACCAATCATTACAGGTACAGCTGGATTCACAGGAGCACAAACTTCAGCTTGTTGTTTAGTTCCAGGCAAAAAATACGCTATTCAAATTGATGGCGGTTCACCTGGAGATGTTGGTCAATACATTATCGAATATATTCGCGAGGTTGCAAGTGATGCAGGAGATATTTATGCAACATTAGCTAATGGAGACACAGTTAAAGTGACGCAACCAGATACAGCTTACGTTTGTTTTGGAGATACAATTACACCGGGAATTTTATTGAATGGAATTGGACAATCAACAGCAGATTTACCAAGCTGTTTGTTAGCTGGATATATTTTGCATTCATCAGCAACAATCCCAACAAACTTAACTACAATTGTTCCTATTGATACCGTTCAATCAATTGATGCAGTGTTTGTAAACAACGGTTCTGGAAATGGAACTTTTGGAAATCCAAACTTCAACCAAATTTATTACTTATCTCCTGCGGGAGATTTACCAGCTTCTTGGGGTGATTTCAGTTGCATTAGTTCAACCGTTGAACCAGGAATACCTGTTGTTTTCTTACAAAACTTAAATGCAATTGTGAACTATGACAATATTACATGTACGGTTTCTTTCTCGGCAACAGGAGGTTTGAGTAGTTTCAACAACCAACCTTATAGCTATACAATCACAAATCCTCTTGGTGGTGTCGCACAAACCGGAAACTTAACTCCTGGAGCAACTATTAACTATACAGGTTCAATCGCAGGAATTTATACTTTAACAATCAATGATGGATCTTGTCCAAAAACATTCTCCTTTGACGCAACAAACTGTGGAAATCCTTGTGAACCAGTTACCGTAAACGTTTCAAAAGCAATTTGTCAAGGTGCAAGTATATTATTAGGTGGACAGCTTCAAACACTTTCTGGAGTTTACACGGATATTTTCCCTACACCTTCTGGATGTGATAGCACCGTAATTACAACATTAACAGTTCTTCAGGCGCTTTCCTCAACCAATGAACAATCAATTTGTCCGGGAACAAGTGTACAAGTTGGAACTTCAACATATACTTCTCAAGGAGTTTATACTGATGTTTTACAATCAGTAGATGGCTGTGATAGCGTTGTTACAACAGTTGTGTTTATGTTGCCTTACCCAACTTCAACTTTACAAGCAACTTTTTGTGAGGGTGGAACTTATTTCTTTGGAGGTTTGGAATTAACTGAAGCAGGAGTTTACCAAGATACAGTTTACACGCCAGGTTCTTGTGACACAATTAAAACGTTGATTTTAACCGTTGAAAATTGTGAGTTCATCATTAGTAATGTATTGACTCCAAATGGAGATGGACAAAACGATACGTGGAAAGTAAGCGATCCAACCGTTATTGCTGGATGTACAGTAAAAATCTACAATCGTTGGGGACAACCAGTTTACGAAACTACTGATTATAACAACGAATGGGGAGGAACTAAAAACGATGAAGATTTACCAGATGGCGTTTACTTCTACTCTATCAAATGTGATAATAATGAATACACAGGTTCAATTAATCTTTTAAGATTTAAAAAGTAATTTATTTAAAATCAAAGATTTAAAAACCTTAAAAAACACAATTATGAAAAATATCATCATATTATCCACTTTACTTCTTTCAGTAGTTGGATTTGCTCAACAAATGCCACAATCAAATGTATATGGCTACAATAAGTATATCATCAATCCTGCTTATGCTGGAGCAAGTGGCTGTACTGAAATTAATTTCTCACACTTAAATCAATGGGTGAAAATTGAGGGAGCGCCTTCAACAAGCCTATTAAGTGCAAACACACGAGTTGGAAAATCGCTTGGTGTTGGAGGTCAAATTCTTATTGATAAAATTGGAATGTTGCAACAAGTTTCTGGTTTAGGTTCTGTTTCTTATGGATTTACCTTTGCAAACGTTCATAAAGTTAGAGCTGGACTTTCTTTAGGTTTCAATCAATACCGTCTTGATCCATCTTCAGCAATCGTTTTTGACCCGAATGACCCGATTGTAACTGGAGGAAATCAATCAGCTGGAACCGTGAATACAGAAATTGGTTTTACCTATAATTGGAACAACCTAGAAATTGCAATGGCATCTAAACAGTTGATTCAAGCGTATTCAAATTTTGGTTACGAAGGACTAAATGGTTATGGTTTGAAAAGACACGCTACAATGTATGCTTCTTACAATGTTGACATTAACGATAAATGGACAGTGAAACCTTCACTTTTTGCCAAAGGAACTACCAATGGTTATCAATTAGACATCAATGCGGATGCGATTTACAAAAATTTCATATACGCTGGTTTGGGTTATAGAACGCGCGTTGGATTAATTGCAAGAGCTGGTGTTAATATTCAAGATTTATTCTTCGTTGGTTATGCCTATGAAACACCAATGAGTAATATCGCAGGTTACAGTGCTGGTTCACACGAATTTATGTTAGGTTTACGTTTCTGTAAAAAAGAAAAAACAAAACCAGAGCTAGTAAAAGTTGCACCAATTGACTCTGCTCAAATTGCTAAAGTGGAACCAATTATTCAAATCGATACTGTTTTTATTACACGTGTTGATACGGTTTACATTGAGAAAATTGCAGAGGCAAAAAACACTATGACGGAAGAAATGCAACTTAAAAACGAAGGTCAGTTGCCAATTAAATCTATTTTGTTTGAATTTGACAAAGCAATCGTTCAGAAAGTATCTTATGGAGAGTTAGAATCTTTGATCAACTTATTGAATACACGTCCTAACTTAATAATTGCATTAGAAGGTCACACAGATGCTAAAGGTCAAGAATCTTACAATGTGAACTTGTCTAAAAATCGTGTGAATGCAGTGAAAGAGTTTTTAGTTGCTAATGGAATCAAAGAAGATAGAATTAAAATCAACTATTTCGGAGAGAACAAACCAAAAGCAGAAAACGAAACACCAGAAGGACGCAAAATCAACCGTAGAGTAGATATTTACTTTATTGTTGAGTAACTAAAAACTAAACTAAGAAATAAAAAATCCGTCGATGAAAATACTCACGACGGATTTTTTTATGATTTTTAATTAAATAAGAATTTGCTTGAATCAGAATTGCTTCACTACAATCTTATTACGATGAATGGCGATTATTCCTTTCGTTTCTAATTGTTTTAGTAATCTAGAAATAACTACTCTTGAAGAATGCAAATCGTCTGCTATTTGTTGATGCGTGTGGTTTAATTCCATACTTCCCATTAATTTCACTTGGTCTGTTAAGTATTTCAATAAACGTTCATCTAAACGCATAAATGCCATAGCGTCGATTGTTTCCATTAACTCCATCATGCGCGAATGGTAACTTGAAAGAATGAAGCTTCTCCAAGATTTATATTTATCCATCCATTTATCCATGTTTTCAACTGGAAACATAAGTAATAAGGAAGGTTCCATGGCCGTTGCTTTAATATGGCTATCAACTTTTCGAACACAACATTGTAAAGTCATCGCACACGTATCACCCCCTTCGATATAATACAAAAGCAATTCATTTCCAGATTCATTTTCTCGCGAAACTTTTATTGAACCACTTATAACAATTGGTATCATTAATAATTCATCACCCACATGAATAATAATTTCGTCGGTAACAGTTTCTCTGACACGAGCAATTTCGCTCATTTCTTGAATCAATTCCTCTTCGAGAAGGTAACCTAAAGTTTCGTGAAGAAGTTCTTTTTTATTTACTAAGTTTTGCATCTGGCTTAAAATGTATGAAGAAATTTGCCCAAATTATTTTCGATAAGGCAAACAAATAAGGACTTAGGGCAACACTGAAAAAAACAACTAAACCGATTTGGGTCCAAACACTAACATTGTCGAAAAATAAATTACAAGAAGTCCAAATTGTAACGAATAATGCAACTCCAAGTGCATATGAAACATACATTGCTCCGTAGTAAAAACCTGGTTCTTTTGAGTATTTAAGTCCACAAACGTCACAATGCTCACGAACATCTCCTGCATGCCTTAAATCATAAGGATGTGAAACTAGAAATTTTCCCTCATTACATTGCGGGCAGGTTAGATGTGATATGCTGTACAATTTAGAACCCTTTTTCATCTTAAATCTTTTTGCAAAGTTACTTCCTTTTCAGAATAGAGATGTAACTAAAGTTACCAATGGTATATGACTTTCGTCAGTATTTTGGAAATATAAAGTTAAGAGAAAGCTTTCATTATTTTGAACTAATTTATGTAATTTTCACCACCTAAGGCTGAATTATTACGTTAACTTAGTGAATCCTATTTTTTTGAGATGAAGGAACCAAGTGCAGACTTATTGAATAAAGCCTTTAACTACGATAGGAAGTCGCAATTGGAGTTATATAAACTTTGCTTTCCAATTTTGGTTGCTATTGCAAGACGTTATCGCACAAATGAGGAAGACCATGTTACCTTAGTTAACAATGCCTTTATAAAAATTGTCCAGAATCTTGATAAATATAAAGACGCCTATTTCTTTAGTTGGATTAAGCGAATAATGACCAACGAGGTAATTGATGATTATCGCCGAAATAAAAAATACAATACACTATTTCAGCATGATGCTTTGATTGAATCAAACGACGCTGTTGTATCGGCTACTGAATATGAAATAAACGATGCCTTTTTACAAAAAATAATGTTGGAACTTCCCGAATCAACACGTGTTGTTTTCAACCTTTTTGCAATAGATGGCTATTCTCACAAAGAAATCGGGGAACAACTTGGTATTTCAGAACAAACATCGAAATGGCATACAAAAATGGCACGAAAAAAATTAAAAGAATTACTTAAACTAGAATTAGAACATGAAATAAGCCATAATTAAATTCGTCAAAATCAAAGATGAATTTTATTGGCGATTGCATATGACCATTAAAAAAAACGATTATAAACATATGAAACAAGATAATGAAATAGACCAAATTTTTCGTGATGCATCGAACGTTAATTTGAATGAAGAAATCCCTAGTGTTTTTATTTCAGATTTGAATTCACGTCTGGATGCATTGGAGAAAAAACGTAAGAGACCTGTGGCTTTTTGGTGGTTGGTTGGCGTATTTTCACTTTCAATTATTATATGGGGTGCAACACTACTTTTCAATTCAACAAATAAAACAATTTCAGCAAAAACTGAAAACGTAGAAGAGATAAAATCTACAAAATCAAAGAGAACAACTAAATCTTTCACAAATCAAACTAAAAGTAAAATAGCAAACGCTAAGTATTATTCAATTGAAAATAACGTCGAAAATAGCTTAAGTTATTCTTCTCAAGTTAAAAATAAAAGGGGTGCTGAGGAAAAGAAAAATGGTTCAAATGGACTTAATAAAAATGATCTGGCACAAATTTTTATAAAAACACAATCAAATATTGGCTCTGAACAAACCAGTAGTATTCAATCAAGTGAAAAAGCAGCTATTGAATTGAACAATGAACTTTCAAAATCAAATGCTGACATTGAAATGAAAAATGTAGAACCTATAATTGAAAAGGAAATAGTACAAGCTATTGATTCTACCAAAGTTTTGGATTCAATTCAAAAAAATCAGACAGTAGAGAAAATAGCCCTAGCTAAAGATAAAAAGAAACTTTCCATTACGAAAGAAATTGGGTTTTTCACTGGTGTTAGTGGTATCATTTCTTCATTTGAAATTCCAAGTGAATTAGAAAATAGTATAACAAATACAATTGCAGAATACAGGGAAACACGAGAACGTGAAGAAATAGCTACTACAAGTTGGGATTTTTCCTTAAGAATGAAATGGGTAATAAAAAATTTTAGTATTCAGTCAGGGGTGGATTATTTTCAATGGGGAGAGGAGATTAGATATAGTTACAATTCAATTTCTGGAATAAATCGTTATGGGTATTTATCTATTCCTTTAAATTTAGGCTACGCTAAAACTTGGAATAAATTCGGTGTTAATCCATTTGGTGGCATAATGTTTGGCTATGGTATAAATCGTTTGGGTAATTATCTTCAACCTGATTTAAATTCTATTGCACAAGTAGAGTCGAAGAAGTATCTTACTAATTATCAGATAGGTTGTGAAATTTCCTTTTTATCAGATAGTCAATTTAAATTTTCTTTGGTTCCAATTTATAAAGCTTCATTTAAAGAGGTAGTATCTACAGATGTTATTAGAAACCGTTATAAGTCAATTGGCTTACAATTAGGGATTTCATATAAATTTTAATTGCCAATAAAAAAAATAATACTATCTTAGCAAACAATTTGAAAAATACTTATTTATGAAAAAAATTATTTTAAGCTTTGCTGCTATATCACTTGTATTAGCTTCTTGTGGTGGTTCTGATGTTTGTAACTGTGCAGACACAATGTTAGAAATGTCTAAAGAAATGAAAGAAGTAAAAGGAGATTTTACTAAAATTGAAGCTATTCAAAAGAAATATGAAGCTGACTTCAAAAAATGTGAAAAATTAGGAGAAGGTAAATCAGAAGACGAGAAAAAGAAAATGGAAGAAGAACTTAAAGCTTGTGATTCTTACAAAGAAATGGAAAAAATGATGAAAGAGAAATAATTCTCTTTTTTGATTTTTAAAAAGTCGGCTTCGGTCGACTTTTTTTGTGTCCTTAAAATTTTAAAACTTAAAAAAAGCTGGTTTCTTTTGTTAGATTTAAGAAATCACTTTTTCATTTCAAACCAACACTCCAATCAAAAACATCCTTCCACCCTTTCCAACTGCCATAATCACCAATTGTTTCGTTGTGCCAAATAAATGAAAATTCTCCTCCATAACTTTTAACTTCAGAAAACAATTCAGAAATTTTTTCTTTGGCTAATTCGGGTGTTAATTTTAAATATTCATTTAAAGTTCCATCCATGAAAGCAAAAGGATGAAGAGTTAACTTAGTTACTCTATTTTTTTGTAAATCAAACCACTTTAAGGGTCGAGCAGTACCCATTCTGAAACCAGCAATATCAGCAAAACCCATGGTGTAATCGTGTTTTATCTCTTGTCCTACTAGCGTTTGATAGGTGTATGGCATTTTTAAAAACAAAAAATGCTGACGGCTGCAAAAAACCCGATCATTCACTATTTCTTCTAAACGTTCGATTTCGTTGTGTAAATAAAATTCGTAGCTATTGGACTTAAAACTTGGATGAATTCCAATAGTTGCTTTCTTACTTAATCGTTGAATGAGTTTTCGTTGTTTCGGATGGCGGTGGTTAATATTTCTATCAAATTTTGCAAAGTCACCAAGCAACCAAAAGATTTTAATTTTAAAACCCTTTGTCGATAGCGCTTCTATTGAATCATATGTATCGTAAGGATCTTTCATTGAGCCAATTTGCACACGTTGACGCTCTAAAATACGACGACTTCTACCTAATATAAAATCCTTGAATGTTGCTAAAGCAGTTCTAAAAATTCCTTTATTAATATAGGCATAAGCATTATCAATATCAAAGGTTGGAACGATTGTAAATACTTGGGTTTTTAATTCTTCTTTAATTACTTCGTTAACTTTTAAAAATTGAATAATATCTACTGCCCATCTATCACATACAACTTTTTCGTTCCAATTAAACCGATGTAAAACACTGTTTTTCCCTTCAAAACGACCAAATTTATCTGTTTTAATTGTTGTATATTCCTCCATTCTTGACAAAATGTAAAAAATGCTTGCAAAAGGATCAACTTCTTGATTAAAGCAAATGCATTCTTCCTGGTAGAATTTATTCTTAGAAATACCGTAATTACTAATTGAATCTTCAAATAGCAAACTAACGGGTTTAATTTGAATTACCTTGTCAAAATGGCGTTCTGAATAATTAAATTTTTGTCCTTCAAATTGATCGAACTTGATATAATCATTCGTTAATAAATAAAGGATTTCTCTTTCCTTAAAAACGAAATCAAAAGTGTATTGAACTCGCTCGCTTATTTGATCGACGTAAATTAATAACATTATAAATCCTCCAGTATTTTTTTGCAGATAAAAGTAGCTGCATTTCCATCTCCATAAAACGAAGGATAGCTGTAATTTGTTTTGTCAAAAAGTAGATTAAATGAATTAATGATTTTATCATAATTTGAACCAGCCAATAAAGCATTTCCATTTTGAACAATCTCTATCCATTCTGTTTGTTCCCTAAGAATTACACACGGTTTTTGAAAGAAAAAGGACTCTTTTTGTAAACCTCCACTATCTGAGATTATGATTCTAGCATTTTTCTCGAGTGCAATAATATCCAAAAATCCTGCGGGTGGTATTATTAAAATCGACTCATCTTGTCGTATCTGTTGAAATAATTCCTTATCCAACAATTCTTCCATTTTTCCTTTAGTTCGTGGATGAATTGGAAGTACAATTTTTAGATTTTTACTAGAAGATATATGAAGTAAAGCACTAAAGATAGAAGTCAAATTTTTAGCAATATCGGTGTTAGAATCACGGTGAATCGTACATAAGACATAGTTGTCTTTTTCTAAATTGTTTGCTGTAAGAATGTTGGATTGTTTATCTGAAATTTCTGAGAAATACATACTATTGTCAAACATAATGTCTCCACACTGATAAACGTTAGGATAATCAATTGTTGCTTTTGAATTTATGCTTGCGGAAAAACCTTCTTTTATTAAATTTTCTAGCCCTGTAGATGTTGGTGTGAATAATAAAGTTGAAAAATGATCACAAGCAATTCGATTTAATTCTTCAGGCATTGATTTATTAAAACTTCTCAAACCTGCTTCAATATGAACAACAGGTATATGAATTTTAGCAGCTGCCAAACCTCCAGCAATGGTAGAATTTGTGTCGCCATAAACAACTACCGCATCAGGTTTTTCTGCTAAAAAAATGGCCTCTAGTCCTTCAATCATTTTTGCAGTCTGTAATCCATGACTTCCACTTCCTACATTCAAATTAAAATGTGGTTTTGGAATTTGCATTTCTTCAAAGAAGACTTCAGACATGTTTTCATCGTAATGCTGACCTGTATGAACAATCAATTCTTCAATTTCATTTTGAAATTTCGTGCGAATTGTTCTGCTAATTGCCGAGGACTTAATGATTTGCGGACGAGCACCTATAATTGTTATGATTTTCTTTTTTGTCATTAGTTCAATAATCCTTGTTCGGCGAAGCTAAAATAACCATTATCCGTGAATATGAGGTGGTCTAAAAGTGGCAAATCAATCAATTTTCCAAACTCTCGTAAGGAATTTGTCAAACTAACATCATGTGAACTTGGGTTTAAATTTCCACTCGGATGATTATGTGCAACGATAATCGAACTTGCCTTATAAGTCAATGCCATGTTAAAAATAATTTTCCCATCCACAACCGTAGCTGACATTCCACCTTTTGAAACTTGTTTTGTTTGAATGATTTCGTTGGCGTGATTAAGCATTATTACATAAAATTCTTCGTGGTTTAAATCGCCAAGAAATGGTTTTAAATGTTGATAGAGCATTGAAGCACCTAAAACTTTTAATTTTTGAGGAGCTTCAGAACCTTGTCTTCTCCTTCCTAACTCCAAAGCGGCTATAATATTGATAGCTTTTGCTTCACCAATCCCATTAAACTTTAGTAAATCATCAAATTGAACGCGAGAAAATTCAATTAAATTATTCCCAAAAGTTGACAAAATTTCTTTTGATAGTTCGACAGCACTCTTTTTTCGTGTTCCAGAACCTATAATAATGGCTAATAATTCAGCGTCAGAAAGTGCTGTTTTTCCTTTAATAATCAGCTTTTCACGTGGACGATCATCTTCAGCCCAAGATTTTATTCCTTGTTGTTCCATGTGTTTAAGTTAGTCAAAAAGTTTAATTTAACTCACTGTTTAGTTACAAAAAATCAACAAGTAATTTTAATTTTACAGTAGAAATCAATTGTATGTCTAAGAAAAACAAACAACTCATCAATGTGGTATACTCCACTAATCCAAACTTTAATTACGAATCGGAAAGTGAAGAAGAGCAAGAAACGTTGCCAAAAAATCAACAAAAACTTTACGTCTCAATCGATAGAAAACAACGCGGAGGTAAAGATGTAACCTTAGTTGAAGGTTTTGTTGGAACTGAAGAGGATATAAAAGAGTTAGGTAAAACGCTTAAAAGTAAATGTGGCGTTGGTGGTTCGGTTAAGGATGGAGAAATTCTTATTCAAGGGGCTTTACGCGATAAAGTTTTTGATTTACTATTCAAGGATGGATACACACAGACCAAGAAAAAAGGAGGTTAAACAAATTTTTTTTTAAAATTTGAATTGATGAATTAAAATTATGTCAGGCTATTGTTTTTTTTACATCATCAGTAAACTATTGGTTTCCAAAGTAATTCTTGCTCTCAATCCATCAGAAACAGGGAACAAAGGTAAACGCATATTTTCTTCCATGATTCCTCGAACTGCAAGTGCTACTTTAACACCACCTGGATTTCCTTCTTCGAAAAACATTTTTGTAATAGGTAATAAATCGTAGTGTTCCTTGCGCGCTGTATCCAAATTTCCTTCCATCGATGCATGCACCATTTTAGAAAATTTCTCTGGAAAAGCATTCGCAACAACTGAAATAACACCATCCGCACCAGCAGCAATTAAGGGCATTGTAATCGCATCATCACCAGATAAAACCCCAAAATCAGGTTTTCTCAAACGAATAATTTCCATAATTTGCTCCATACTTCCTGATGCTTCCTTCATCGCAACAATATTTGGAATTTCAGCTAAAGCAATTGTTGTTTCTGGCAAAATATTTGAACCTGTTCGACCTGGAACGTTGTATAAGATAATTGGTAAATCCGTGCAAGAAGCAATGTATTTATAGTGTTCAATAATTCCTTTTTGAATCGGTTTGTTGTAATAAGGTGAAACGGATAAAATTCCATCAACGCCAGCAGGAACTTTTTTCAAAGTTTCGCCTACTGCTAATGTATTGTTCCCTCCTACTCCAAAAACGATTTTCAATTTCCCTTGATTTACATCCATTACCGTTTGTAAAACTTGCATTTTTTCATCTTGAGACAAAGTTGGCGATTCACCTGTTGTTCCCTGAACGACTAAAAAATCCGTACCTCCATCAATTTGAAGTTGGACTAGTTTTTTCAAGGCAACAAAATCAATGCTTCCGTCTTTGTGAAATGGTGTTACTAATGCAACACCTGATCCTATAAATGGATTGTTCATGCTAAGGTTATTTTTTTTAAGGTTTCTACTACAAAAGTAAGCATTTCACTGGGTATGTCTGATTCCGAATTCAAATGCAATTCAAAAAAAGAATCGGGAGAGTTCACCCCAATTTTATTAGAAAATTTAATGTTTTTTACTTCTTTAAAACTTCGATTTTGGGTTTCTCCAAGCCATAATAAAGTATCATATTGTTTCTTTAATTCAGCTTCCAACTGAACGTCTTTTAATTTACCCCAGAAATTATAATCATTCGGAGAGTTGTAATAAATTAAAAAATGAGGAGGAAGTGCATTTTTATCTACTTCTTTATCGATGTTCACTATTATAATCACTCTTTCTACAGTGCTATTTGCCAACATTTTATCCAATGATTTCCGAAAATCATGCAATCGATCTAAGTTTTCGTAATTGTAAACAACGAGCAGCGATTGAGTTGTATTCCAAAGATTTTTTTCCATTATGAATTAATCAATTTAATAAATTCATTTTCGCTCAACATTTTGATTCCAAGAGAATTTGCTTGTTTCAACTTCGCTGGTCCCATGTTTGCTCCAGCCACTAAATAATCTGTTTTACTTGAAATCGATGAACCGTTTTTACCGCCGTTTCGTTCGATTAATTCTTTCAATTCATCGCGAGAAAAGGTTTCAAAAGTTCCAGAAATGACAACTGTTTTGCCTTCTAAAACACTCGATAAGGAAACTTTTTCTTCCATTTCAAATCGTAAACCTTTTGATTTCAGACGTTCGATTAGTTGCACATTTTCTTCTTCCAAAAAGAATTGTTGAATTGAAATGGCAATTTTTTCACCAATTTCGTCAGCCTCAATCAATTGGTCGTAAAGTGCATTTTTGATATTGTCAATGTTCTTAAAATGTTTCGCTAACTTCTTGGCAACCGTTTCTCCAACAAAGCGAATTCCGATTCCAAACAAAACGCGTTCAAATGGAACTTCTTTCGATAATTCAACACCTTTAATCAAATTATCTGCTGACTTTTCTGCCATTCGGTCGAGATTCAAAATTTGATCAAAAGTCAAATCGTACAAATCAGCGATGTTAAGAATGAGGCCTTTTTCGACTAATAAATCAACCGTTTCTGAACCCAAACCATCGATGTTCATTGCCTTGCGACTGATAAAATGCTCGATTCTTCCTTTGACTTGTGGTGGACAGGTTTTATCATTCGGACAGTAATGTTGCGCCTCGCCTTCTCTACGAATCAGAGCCGTTTGACATTCTGGACAATTCTCCAAAAACGCTACTTTTTCACTTGAATCATCGCGTTTGTCCACGTTTACTCCTACAATTTTTGGGATGATTTCTCCTCCTTTTTCCACGTAAACGAAGTCGCCAACGTGTAAATCCAATTTTTCGATTTGGTCGGCATTGTGTAAAGAAGCACGTTTCACAGTTGTTCCACCTAATTGCACTGGCGACAAATTCGCAACTGGTGTGATTGCTCCCGTTCGTCCGACTTGATAAGTAACTTCGTTTAACTTTGTTTCAACTCGATTTGCTTTAAACTTATAGGCAATTGCCCAACGAGGTGATTTCGCTGTAAAACCTAAGGTCTTTTGTTGCTGATAATCATTCACTTTCAAAACAATTCCGTCTATATCGAAAGGTAAATCTTCGCGTTTTTTATCCCAATAATGAATGAATTCCATCATTCCTTCAATGGAATCCGTTTTAAGAATGAATTTATTTTTGTCTAAAGGTATTTTAAACCCCCATGTTCCTGCTTTCTGCACGGATTCGAAATGCCCTTTTGCTTGAATATCAGTCCCATAAATTCCATATAAATACGAATCCAAACCTCTTTCTGCAACGATTTTTGAATCTTGCATTTTCAATGTTCCGGAAGCTGTATTTCTTGGATTTGCGAATAAAGCTTCACCAATATCTTCACGTTCTTCATTTAGTTTTTTGAATTGTGCGTGCGGCATAAAAATCTCGCCACGTATCTCAAAATCAGCTGGAAAATCGCCTTTCAAACTCAAAGGAATGGAACGAATAGTACGCACATTTGCAGTTACATCTTCGCCTTTTCCTCCGTCACCGCGTGTTACTGCTCTTGTGAGTTGTCCATTTTCATAACGAATTCCAATTGCAACACCGTCGTATTTTAGTTCACAGACAAACTCAATTGGATCTTCAATCAATTTTTTGATGCGATTTTCCCAATCCACGATTTCTTCTTCGGAATAAGTGTTTGAAAGCGACAACATTGGAAAGCGATGCGTTACCGACTCGAACTTTTTGGTGATGTCGCCGCCTACTCTTTTGGTAGGACTATTCGGTGAAGCTAACTGAGGAAAGGCAGCTTCTAAATCTTGTAATTGTTTGAGCAACACATCAAAATCATAATCTGAAATTTCAGGATTACTATCCACATAATACAAATGGTTGTGGTGATTGATTTGTTCGGTCAACCGAGAAATTTCTTGTTGTGCCTGAGTTTCGTTCATAAAGTAAAATTAGTTTTTAAATTTCAAAAATGAATTTCAACTTACTTGAATTTATAAACTAGTAAATATTAATAATTGACTTGATTAGAAAAGTTTACTTAACCTCGAATTTGTTGAATTTACATGAATTGGAATACCAAAAAATAAATGCAGAAAAAAGTAATTCGCGTTAGGGATAGGAGCGGCATCCTCCGACGAAGGTTTTTTCAACCTTGTTGGAGATATAGCGGAAAGCCCGATCTCGGCAAAATTGTTGAGGCACGAAACTAATTTTATCGAGGAAACGCCCAAAAATTTTAAGAAAACAAAAAAAAGAAACGTGTTTTAAAAAAAATTACCAATTTCTATCAAAACCAGCATCAACCATTTTTTCTTCGGTGTTTGTTCTCAATGCATAGTTAAATCCATTGTAAACAGAGTAAGAACCAACATTTCCTTGTTTATCAATTGCTAAAAAACAACACTGTAAACCGGTTAAATCTTTGTGTTTTTTGATAATTCGATTTACGGCTTCTTTGCATGCTTCCATAGGAGTATATCCGTGACGCATCAATTCAACTACGGTATGACTTCCTGCAATTCGAATGATTGCTTCTCCAAGACCTGTGGCTGTTGCTGCCCCCACTTCATTATCAATAAATAAACCAGCTCCGATAATTGGCGAATCCCCCACTCGACCGTGCAATTTATAGGCCCATCCACTGGTTGTACATGCGCCACTAAAATCACCATTTGCATCCATCGCAATCATCCCTATTGTATCGTGATTTTCGTGATTGATTTCTGGCTTTTTAAATAAATCTTTGTTTTCTTTTTTCCATTCTTGCCATTCTTTTTTCACTTCTGACAAAGGCGTTTTAGCGGTTTCAAATCCGTTTTCAACTGCAAATTTGTGGGCTCCTTCTCCTACTAACATCACGTGTTGGGTTTTTTCCATTACTGCTCTCGCAACTGAAATGGGATGTTTAATTCCTTCTAAAAATGCCACAGAACCACAACGCGATTGTTCGTCCATAATGCAAGCATCTAATGTCACATGTCCATCTCTGTCTGGTCGTCCACCAATTCCAACGCTTCGATTGGTCAAATCATTTTCAGTTACTCGAACTCCTTTTTCAACGGCATCAATTGCTTTTCCACCTTTACTCAAAACTTCCCAAGCAGCTTTATTAGCATCCAATCCGTGAATCCAAGTAGAGATTACAATTGGTCCTTTTGCTTTTCCTTCGAAAGATTTACCAATCAAAGTTGCACCTTTAATAGGTTTTACAACGGATAAAGCTCCAGCTATTAAACCAAATTTGAAGAAGGATCTACGTTTCATTTTTTCTTTTTCTTTAATTCATTTGCCAACCAAACTTGATATTTTCTGGCATTGCGCATATGTTCTACATCTGAAGATTCAAAATTATGGGTGTATGAAAAATCAGGTTTTGCACACATAAATAAATAGTCGTGTTTTTCATAGTTTAAAACCGCATCTAAAACTTTTGCTGAAGTCATACAAATTGGACCAGGAGGTAAACCTTTGATTTTATAGGTGTTGTAAGCGCAATCCACAGAACGATGTTCGCGTAATAATCGCTCGACTCCGTTTAATTTTTCTTCCCAGCAAAATTTGAAAGTAGGATCAGATTGCAATAACATACCTTTTTTCAAACGATTCAGATATAAACCAGCAATAATCGACCACTCAGAGGAGTGAATTGATTGCTCGCTATAGACAATACTAGCTAAAGTTGATAATTCACTTTGAGAAGAAAAACCCATTTGTGTCATCTTCGATTTTCGTTCAGGTGTCCAAAAGTTCTTAAATTCTTGCGCCATTCGCTCAACAAACATTTTCTCATCCGTATCAAAATACATCATATATGTATTTGGTAAGAATAATGCTGGCAATTGTTCTGGTGTAAACCCATATTTATTCAACGTTTCTGCATCATTTAAATAGTCAACTAATTTTGTGCTATCTAACATCAGACATTTTTGAACCATACCAGCCATTTGATAGATGTCTCTGCAATTATTGAAAGTTACATTGACTTCCACCTCTGCATTTCCGTTTCCTTTGGCGTTTAAAGTGAAACCGTTAAGTACATTTTTATATGAAACTCCAGGTTCAATAACATATTTTCCGAGTGCAATTTTGGATTCATTTAATCCTTTAAAATCTCCAACTGAAATAAATCCTTTGACATCTTTAATGATTCCTTCATCTTTCAATGATTTTGCTAATTCTTTTAAAGAAAGAGTGTCTTTAATGAAAAACACTTGCGCTGATTTATTGACAGTCGTTTTATTTCCGGCTAGATAGAGCATTATTTTTGGTGTGGCAACAGCTATTGCAACTAGTGCGGCAATGATGCCAACGATAATTATTGTTCTTTTAGACATAATTGATAACTAATTTCGTCAATTCTTTTCCCTTTAAAAATAAACCAATTTTTTCGAATACCGATTCTATTAAAACCTAAAGATTCGAATAACTGAATACTTGCTTCATTGTCAGCGTGAATACTGCATTGTAAATTTTTCAATTCCAATATATCTCGAGCATACTCAATAAGCAAAGCTAAACTTTCCTTTGCTCGTCCCTTTCTTCTTGATTTTTCTTCGGCTATTATTATTCCAACAGATGCAAATCCGTGTTTAAAATTAACATCGTACAAATCAATCGTACCAACCGAATAATCGGAATCGTTTTCACAAATAATAAATCGTGCTTGTCCAGAGTTTCTGATATTTGACTGTTGTTCAATCAATTCATGAATCGCTGTCATTGAAAAAGGAACTTCTGTATTTGAAACTTTCCAGTTTTCAGGATTGTTTTCCCACATAAAAAGTGTTGTAGCGTCGTCTTCTTCAACTGAACGGAGGTATATAGTTTTTCCTTTCAACATCGTTTTAATTTTTCAATTCGTTGTTGAATTTCAGTTGTAGTATAACTTTTAATTCCTTTGTAATCATTGCTCAAATGTAATCCAAAAACGGAATAAATCATATGATGTGTTTCGAGAAAGAATAATAACTCACTTAATTTTGAAATTGAATTAGGTGCTTTTAATACATTTCTAATTGGAACTAAACAACTTGAATTCAAACCTTTCGCACTATCAAATTTATTAAAAGCTAATTTCGTTTCCTGAAAAGTTAAGTTACCATTCAATTTAACAAAAACAGTTCCTATTTTCTTTTTATGAATAATTTGTAAAATAGATTCAGTTGAAATTCCATTGTCTTTGCCGTTAGCTTTCAAACTAAAATAATGATTATCAGTAGAAAAACCTATGTGAGGAGGAATTTTATCGGCATGAATAATCCACAAATGAATTCCTGAAAAAGAATCAATTTTTGGAAAAAAATTTAAGTCTTTAAATATAAAATCAAACATCGATCGTTCCTGAGAAAACAAATTTAGCTGGACCTATTAAGAAAATTTCTTCATAATGACCTAAACCAACTCTTTTAAATTCGACTGCCAAATCACCACCTTTCACTTGCACATTCACTCTTGATAATTCATTATTCAATAAATAATCATGTACTAAAGCACAAGCGGTTGCGCCCGTTCCACAAGAAAGCGTTTCATCCTCAACGCCCCGTTCGTATGTTTCTATTGCAATTGAATCGTCTTTCAATATTTGGACTAAATTGACGTTGATTCCTTCTAATTCATATTTTTCAGAATAGCGAATTGTTTTACCGAATTCAACAATATCCGTTTTGACTTGCGATGATTGAAATTTAACATAATGAGGAGAACCCGTTTGCACCACAAAGGCATCGCCATCTGATTCTATAAAACTTACATCTTTCATTTTGACGCGAATTTCGTGATTCGAACGAGTTGCAAAATGTTCGCCATCTATTGCTTCAAAATTGACGTTTTCGGTATTAATCCCAAGAGTAGTGGCAAATTCAACCGCGCATCTTGCCCCGTTTCCACAAAAACTTTTGGATCCATCGGCATTGTAATAATCCATTTCAAAAGCCAAAGTTTCAGAAGCATTGATTTTTATTAAACCATCAGCTCCAATTCCAAATCGTCGGTTACAAATCGCTTGAATTTGCTCAATAGAAAGATTGTTGTAATTGCAAGATAAATTATCAATCATCACAAAATCGTTACCTGTTCCTTGGTATTTTGAAAAGTGTATTTTCATGCGGTAAAATTAAGGAATCTGCATGTAAGTTTTAAATCTTCTTCAAAAACCACAAATTACAAGCTGTGTGACCAGAATTCCCAAGTGCTTGATTGAGCTGTTTAAATCCTGCTTGGAGATACATATTTACTGCTTTTGAATATTCGGGTAAACTTTCGATATAAATAGATTTATAACCCATTTCTAGTGCTGACTCGATGCATTTATTCATCAATTCTAACCCAAAACCATTTCCTCTAGCTTCTTTTGAAATGTAGAATTTAACTAATTCAACACACTTTTCAGGTAAACCTTGCGTGGGAAACAATCCACAACAGCCTACTGCTTGACCTTCAATTTCCAGCACCCATAAAATAGAATTTTCTACTTGAAATAACTCAAACAAAAAGTCAGTCGTTGGATCTGAAAAAACAGTTCCTTGTTGTGGTGCTTCGTGTTCAATAAATACTTGACGAATCATATTTGCTAATTCAATATTATCATCTTGTTGGATGGTTCGAATGGTTGAATTCATTGTTTGCTGTTAAATAAAAAGGAGACCTTTCGATCTCCTTCTTCGTTTTATTTACTTGCAGGATAAACCTACTTTCTTATTTGATTTTTACAAGTGAATTACTTCACCATAAGCTGCAGCTGCTGCTTCCATAATTGCTTCAGACATTGTTGGATGTGGATGAACCGTTTTAATCAATTCTTCACCTGTTGTCTCCAATTTACGAACAGCAACTAATTCTGCTACCATTTCTGTAACATTTGCACCAATCATGTGTCCTCCTAAAAGTTCACCGTATTTCGCATCGAAAATTAACTTTACAAAACCATCTTTTGCACCAGCTGCACTTGCTTTACCTGAAGCAGAGAATGGGAATTTTCCAACTTTAATTTCATAACCTGCTTCTTTGGCTGCTTTTTCTGTCATTCCAACAGATGCAACCTCAGGTGAACAATACGTACATCCTGGAATATTACCATAATTCAAAGGTTCTGGGTGGTGACCAGCAATTTTTTCTACACAAATAATTCCTTCTGCTGAAGCAACGTGTGCTAAAGCTGGACCAGGAACAACATCACCAATTGCATAAAAACCTGGGATATTTGTTTGGTAGTAATCGTTCACTAAAATACGACCTTTATCTACTACAATTCCTACTTCTTCTAAACCAATATTTTCAATATTTGCTTGAATTCCAACAGCAGAAAGAACAACATCACATTCGATTTTTTCTTCTCCTTTTGCTGTTTTAACAGTAACCACACAACCTGCACCTTTTGTATCAACAGACTCAACAGAAGCGTTTGTCATTACTTTAATACCCGATTTTTTGAAAGATTTTTCTAATTGTTTTGATACTTCCTCATCTTCCACAGGAACGATATTTGGCAAATATTCAACAACTGTAACTTCTGTTCCGATTGCATTATAAAAATAAGCGAACTCAACTCCGATAGCACCTGAACCAACAACTACTAATCTTTTTGGTTGCGTTTCTAAAGTCATTGCTTGACGGTAACCGATTATTTTTTTACCATCTTGAGGTAAGTTAGGTAATTCTCTTGAACGAGCTCCTGTTGCTATGATAACACCTTTTGAAGCAGTGTATTCAGTAGTTGCTCCAGCCTCATCTGTTACAACAACTTTTTTACCAGCTTTGATAACACCATTTCCTTTAAGAACATCAATTTTATTTTTTTTCATTAAAAATTGAATTCCGTTACTCATACCATTAGCAACATCGCGACTTCTTTTAACCATTCCACCGAAGTCTGCAGAAGCATCTTTAACTGAAATTCCGTAATCAGCTGCGTGAGAAATATACTCAAAAACGTTTGCAGATTTCAACAACGCTTTCGTTGGAATACAACCCCAATTTAAACAAATACCACCCAGCGATTCACGTTCAACGATAGCTGTTTTTAATCCTAATTGAGATGCGCGAATTGCAGTTACATATCCACCTGGTCCGCTACCAACAACAATAATATCGTAATTCATAATTTTAATTTTAAGGCACAAAATTAATGAAAAAAAAGCCTTATAATAAAGTTAATCAAAAATAGCATCAAGTGTAATCCATCAATTTTAATAAATTTGTAATCCCAATTATATTAAATATGGCAACTTACCTAGATTTTGAAGAACCTTTAAAAGCGTTAGAAGACCAAATCACACAAACGATTGAAATCGGTGAAACAACTGAAATCGATATGAGTGATAAAATCACAGAATTACAACGTAAGTTAAGTGAAAAAACAAAAGAGGTTTTTTCAAACCTTACTCCTTGGCAACGTGTTCAATTATCAAGACACCCAGACAGACCATACACATTAGCGTATATCAACGCGATAACAGAAGGAAACTTCATCGAATTGCACGGCGACAGAAACGTAAAAGACGACAAAGCAATGGTTGGTGGTTTTGGGTTGATTGATGGTAAAAGCGTAATGTTCATTGGTCAACAAAAAGGAATCAACACGAAAATGCGTCAATACAGAAATTTCGGAATGGCAAATCCTGAAGGATATAGAAAAGCTTTGCGATTGATGAAATTGGCTGAAAAATTCAACAAACCAATCATAACTTTTATCGATACTCCTGGAGCTTACCCTGGTTTAGAAGCAGAAGAAAGAGGTCAAGGTGAAGCAATTGCAAGAAACATTTTTGAAATGATGCGCTTGAAAGTTCCTGTAATTTGTATTATTATTGGCGAAGGTGCCTCTGGTGGTGCTTTAGGAATTGGTGTAGGAGACAAAGTTGTGATGCTTGAAAATACTTGGTATTCCGTAATTTCTCCAGAGTCTTGTTCATCAATATTATGGCGTTCTTGGGACTACAAAGAGAAGGCTGCTGATGCTCTAAAATTGACTTCAATAGATATGCAAAAAAACCATTTGGTAGATGATGTTGTAGCTGAACCTATCAACGGTGCTCACAGAAGCCAAGACGAAATGTTTAAAATCCTAAAAAAGAAAATCAAATCTTATATTAAAGAATTAAACGAGATCGAACCAAATGAACGCGTGAATCAACGAATTGAGAAGTTCAATAAAATGGGAGTTTGGAAGTGAATTTAGAATTAAAAATGTAGAATTTAGAATGTAGAATTAAGGGTTAGAACGATACAAAAGATATCTGCAAATAAGATTTTTAAATCGAAGCGAGATTTTAGTTTCCTCCCTTGAGAAGAAAAAGCAAAGCTTTTGAAGACCAAACGTTAGTGCAGGGAGATTAAGGAGGGTGACAAATTACATAGGTTAAAAGTTTAAATTATCATCCCCTTCATTCCCCCTTCAAAGGGGGAGGGAAGACCTAAATTCGAATTTTGATTAACTTTCATTTCTCTTAATATCATTACTCATTCTCTCATAAAATCATTTTCTCATCCCTTTTCTCTAATAACTCATCTTCAAATAAACTAATTTCAAATTTTCAAATTCTAGCAAGCTGAAATGAACCAACTCCTCGATACTCCAATAGAATTTCTAAAAGGCGTTGGACCTCAAAGGGCAGTATTGTTGCAAACAGAACTGGGGATTTTTACTTTTAATGATTTACTACAACACTATCCTTTTCGGTATTTAGATCGCTCAAATTACCACCAAATCAAAGACTTACCCTACGTCGATAATTATGTCCAAATCAAAGGTGAGATTCAATCAATCAAAGAAATTGGAACTGGACGCACAAAAAAAATGTTTGCGCGCTTTTCAGACGAAACAGGTTCAATTGATTTAGTCTGGTTTCAAGGTTTTCAGTGGATCAAACCGAATCTAAAATTAAATACAGAATACCAAGTTTTTGGGCGTGCTAAAATCTATGGTAGCTCGTGGAATATCCCACATCCAGAATTAACTTTACTTTCAGAAATTACTAATAAATCGGGGCTTCAAGCATTTTATAACAGCACCGAAAAACTAAATGCAAAAGGTTTACACTCAAAAGGAATTGAAAAACTTGTTGGTGCTTTACTACCGCAATTACAAGGAAAGTTAAGCGAAAATTTACCCGATTGGATGATACAAGAACATCATTTAATTTCGAGAGAAGCAGCACTTTTTGCAATTCATTTACCTGATTCAGAACAGATAACTTCCAAAGCACGCTTTCGATTAAAGTTTGAAGAATTGTTTTTCTTACAACTTGAAATGTTGCTTCGAAAAGAAAATACGGGAAAAAAACTCAAAGGCTATGTGTTCAATGAAGTTGGAAATCACTTTACAGACTTTTACGAAAACCACTTACCTTTTCCATTAACGAATGCCCAAAAACGTGTAATCAAAGAAATACGTAAAGATTTCTTGACAGGTAAACATATGAATCGTTTGTTGCAAGGAGATGTTGGAAGTGGGAAAACATTGGTCGCCTTGTTAACAATCCTCATTGGTATTGGTAACGGCTTTCAAGCTGCGATTATGGCACCAACAGAGATACTTGCCAATCAACATTATATTGCAATTAAAGATTTCTTGAGTAAAATAGACATCAATGTTGGTTTACTTACTGGATCGACTAAAAAGAAAGAACGAGTAATCATTCACGAGCAACTAATGAATGGTGAAATGGATATTTTAGTTGGAACACACGCTTTGTTGGAAGATGTCGTACAATTTAAAAATCTTGGTATTGTTGTCATTGACGAACAACATCGTTTCGGTGTAGCGCAACGAGCAAAAATGTGGCGCAAAAACGTCAATCCACCGCATGTGCTAATTATGACTGCAACACCAATTCCAAGAACGCTTGCTATGACTTTTTATGGTGATTTAGATGTTTCCGTAATTGACGAATTGCCACCGGGAAGAAAACCAATTTCAACGATTCATAAATTTGAAAGTTACCGTGTTCGTTTGTTTGGATTTATGAAAGAACAAATTGCGCTTGGCCGACAGATTTATATCGTTTATCCACTTATAAAAGAATCAGAAACTTTGGATTTTAACAACTTGATGGATGGTTACGAATCGATTTCTCGTTCTTTCCCAAAACCTCACTATCAAGTTAGTATCGTTCACGGACAAATGCGACCAGAGGACAAAGATTTTGAAATGCAACGCTTTATTAAAGGAGAAACACACATAATGGTTGCTACAACTGTGATTGAAGTGGGTGTGAATGTGCCAAATGCGTCCGTAATGGTAATTGAAAGTGCTGAACGATTTGGATTATCGCAGTTGCATCAATTACGAGGACGCGTTGGGCGTGGTGCGGAAAAATCATATTGTATTTTAATGACAGGCGACAAGATTTCAAAAGAATCAATGAAACGAATGGAAACAATGGTTCAGAGCAACGATGGATTTGAAATTTCAGAAGTGGACTTGCAATTGCGTGGACCTGGAGATTTGATGGGAACACAACAAAGCGGGGTATTAGATTTAAAAATTTCAAACCTTGCTCGCGACGGACAAATTGTAACTTTAGCCAGAGAAGCCGCGAAAAAATTGTTAGAAGAAGATCCTCAGTTACTACTTCCAGTTCATCAATCGTTGAAAGAAGCTATTCGAACAATCTTGAAGAAAAAACCAAATTGGGGAAGGATTGCTTAGTAAAATCAAAAAGTATAGACTAGATCCCTACATTTTTATCTTGATATGATAGCTATCAGGATACTCTCCTTAAAAATTAGGCATAAAAAAAACCCCAACTCATAAAAGTTGGAGTTTTTTAAAAATCGGCATCGACTTACTC
>CAZDKE010000045.1:0-27931 GCA_964506255.1 uncultured Lishizhenia sp.
CATTTGCGGGAACAGAAAAATTCTTGTTGCATTATAACTTCCCACCGTTCTCAACCGGAGAAGCAAAACCACTTCGTGGAACTTCAAGAAGAGAAATTGGTCACGGAAACTTGGCATTAAGAGCATTGAAAAATGTACTTCCAGATGACAATCCCTACACTATCCGTATCGTTTCTGATATTTTAGAATCCAACGGTTCGTCTTCAATGGCTACGGTTTGTGCTGGAACATTAGCACTGATGGACGGTGGCGTTCAAATCAAAGCACCAGTTTCTGGTATTGCAATGGGATTAGTTGCTGACGAAGGTAAATTTGCAATTCTTTCTGACATTTTAGGTGATGAAGATCATTTAGGAGATATGGACTTTAAAGTTACAGGAACTGCAAAAGGAATCACGGCTTGTCAAATGGACATTAAAGTGGATGGTTTACCTTATGAAGTTTTAACACAAGCTTTAGAGCAAGCAAGAGCAGGACGTTTACACATTTTAGGTAAAATCACTGATACTTTAGCTGAACCAAGAGCGACTTTGAAACCACAAACACCAAGAATTGAAGCATTTAACGTTCCTAACGAAATGATTGGCGCTATCATCGGACCTGGAGGAAAAATCATCCAAGCAATGCAAAAGGAAACGCGTACAACAATCACTATCGAGGAACTACCAACTGGTGAAGGACGCGTTCAAATCCTTTCCAATAATGGTGAAGATATGAACGAAGCAATTCGTCGAATTCGTTTGATTGCTTTCCCTCCAACTGTTGAAGAAGGAGCAACCTATACTGGAAAAGTGAAATCTGTGAAAGAATTTGGATGTTTCGTAGAAATACTTCCTGGAACTGACGGTTTAATTCACATTTCTGAATTTAGCTGGGAAAAAGTTGCAAAAATGGAAGACGTTTGTAAAGAAGGAGACATTTTAGATTTCAAAGTAGTTGGTAAAGATCCAAAAACTAAAAAATGGAAACTTTCTCGCAAAGTCTTAATACCTAGACCAGAGCGCAAGGAAGAAACTCCACAAGCGTAATTAACAACGATTAAAGTTATACACAAAGGCGGCCATTGGTCGCCTTTTTTGATTTTAGAAACATTCCTTTAACCTTGATTACTTACCTTTGCAAAAAAAAATAAAAGATGAAAAAATTATCGCTTACATTACTTTCATTTGTTTCAGGACTTTTTTTTGTTAATGCTCAAACTTTAGAGTCATTTTCATTTACTGGAGCTTTGAATGTCAACGGATGGAGCTCTCACAGTGGAACTGCTGGTCAATTACAATCATTAGCAACAGCCTCCGATTGCCAAAACAGCCTTTATTATGCTGGATTAGAAGCATCTACTGGTAACAGATTAGCTTTCACAGCAGGAAATTCAGAAGACATCAATAAAGCAATTACAGGAATAACTGGCACAGGATATTTTTCTTTCTTGCTAAAGGTACCTTCAACAACTGGATTATCAACAACTGGTGAGTATTTTACAGGTTTCGGAAGTACAACTGGTGCTTCGGTAACTATTTTTTCACCTCGTGTTTTTATAAAATCAGGAACAACAGCAAATACCTTTCAATTAGGTGTTTTAAATACTACAGGTGGAACTCCAGCACCTACACCAAATTATTCAAGTGAGTATCCCGTTGGAACAACTGTTCTAGTAGTAATTAAATTAGATGCAAGCGTAAGTCCTATTCAAGCTTCCGTTTTCATAAATCCAATACCTGGTGCTACAGAACCAACAGCCTCAGTATCAAGTTCTGCAGGAACAAATTCATTTAATAGTTTTGCCTCAATATTTTTAAGACAAGCTGGAAGCTCTTCAGCAGGAACTGGAAATATACAACTAGATGAATTTAGAGTTGGATCAACTTGGGCTGCTGTTACTCCTGCTTGTGCGCAAGTTATAACTTGGTATTTAGATGCCGATCAAGATACATTTGGAACACCAACACAAACTGTTCAATCGTGTTGTCAACCAGCAGGATATGTAGCAAACAATACTGATTGCGACGACACAAACCCTTTATTAAATCCAAATACAGTTTGGTATTTAGATGCTGACAACGATACTTATGGAGATTTAGCTAACCAATTTACGGGTTGTACGCCACCAACAACCGGAAACTATGTACAAAATTCAACCGACTGTGATGACACTAATCCAAATGTGAATACTGTTACAACTTGGTATTTAGATTCAGATAATGATGGATTTGGAAATTTAAGTATGACAACTCAAAACTGTGGTCAGCCAGTTGGTTATGTGGCAAATAGTGCAGATTGTGACGATGCGAACAATCTAATTAATCCAAATGCTACTGAAGTTTTTGATGGTTTTGATAACAATTGTGACTTAGTAATAGATGAAGGTTTTACTTTGACAACTTATTACGAAGATTTAGACAATGATGGATTCGGAAGCTCTGTTTCTATTCAATCAGTGACAAATCCAGGTGCTGGCTACTCATTAGTTTCTGGTGATTGTAATGACAATAACAACTTAATCAATCCAAATGCAACAGAAGTTTGTGACGGAGTTGATAATAACTGTGATTTAAACATCGACGAAAACCTTCCAACATTTACTTATTATTTAGATGCTGACAACGATGGTTTTGGAGATTTAAATTTCACAACAACAGATTGTTCAGTACCAGCAGGTTATTCAGTTAACAGCTTAGATTGTAATGATGCTAACAACCTAATTAATCCAAATGAAACCGATATTCCAGCGAATAACATCGATGAAGATTGTTCAGGTGCAGATGCTCCATTGGTTCCATTAATGTTAGGAATTTATGAATTTACTCAACCTTCAGGGTGTCCTGTGACTGCAACAGCTGTAACAACTCAACCAATGACAGCAATATTTGGAACTTTTTCATCAACAGGTGTAAATTGTCAAGCGGCTGGAAATGTATTCAACAACAGTAACTGGAACACAACAACAACGATTGATTTAACGGAATATGCTGAGTTTTCAATCACTGCAAATGAATGTCAAAGTTTAGATTTAGATAGAATTGCTTTTAACCATAGATGTAGTGCAACAGGTGGAACGCCAACTTGGTATGTTCGTTCAAGTTTAGATAATTACGCAACTGATTTAGGGACTGGAATTTCAGGAAATAACAATAATCAAAATTTAGATGACACAGTTACACTTGGAGCTGCTTTTAACGCTGTTTCAAACGTAACTTTTAGATTCTATTTGACAGGAATTGGAACAACAGGAGCTACTTTTAGATTTGATAACGTTTCTCTTTATGGAAATGCTATTGCATTACCAACTCAAACTTATTATGCTGATACAGATAATGATGGTTTTGGTGATTTAGCTGTTGATTCATTATCTTGTACAAACCCTGTTGGTTATGTATTAAATAGTACAGATTGTAATGATGCTGATTCATTAATCAATCCAAACACAGTTTGGTTTTTAGATGCTGATTTAGATACATTTGGTGATGCTTCCAATTCAATCGTTTCTTGTACACAACCTGCTGGTTATGTTTTAGATAGTACTGACTGTAATGATAACGACAATCAAATTACAGGTTCAATTATATATTATGTTGATGAAGATTTAGATGGTTTTGGTGACTTTGAAACTGGAGCTCCTTTCTGTACGAACCCAGGTGCAGGTTATGTTACAAACAGTACTGACTGCGATGATTCAAATAATGCGATTTTCCCAGGTGCAACTGAAATTTGTGACGGAGTAGATAACGATTGTGTTGGTGGAATTGATAATGGATTAACCTTCGTTACTTATTATACAGATGCTGATTTAGACGGTTTTGGTACGGGTGCAGGTCAAAGCTTATGTCAAAACCCTGGTGTAGGTTTCGCGATTGTAGCAGGAGATTGTAATGATTCAAATGACCAAATCAACCCAGATTCGCCTGAAATTTGTGACGGAATTGATAATGATTGTGCTGGTGGAATCGACAATGGTTTAACATTCGTGACTTATTATGTTGATGCTGACAATGATACTTACGGAATAGGAACAGGTCAAAGTTTATGTTCAAATCCAGGTGCAGGTTTTGCTACAGTTGGTGGTGATTGTAATGATAACAACAACCAAATTTACCCGGGAGCAACTGAAGTTTTAGACAACTCAATTGATGAAAACTGTGATGGTGTTGATGGATATTTAAGTGTTGAAGATTTAACATTATCTACTTTCAAAATTGTACCAAATCCAAACAATGGAACATTTATAATTGAAATGAATACTATTGTTTCAAACGCTACCGTAACTATTCAAGATGTTAACGGAAAAGCAATTCAAAGTTCAATATTTACAGCTGCTACTTTTGAAGCAAACTTATCTTCTTTAACTTCAGGAATTTATTTCGTGAAAATTCAATCTGAAAATTCAATCGCTATCGAGCGAATGGTTATTAGATAATTAAATACCTTAATTCAAAAGCTGTTGGTTCAATCAGAATCAACAGCTTTTTTGTTTTCCATTTATCCTTTATTAGTGTCGTTAATGTCGATGAGATTTGTTTCTATCACATAATTGTCAAACAGACACTTTTACAAATTACATTTGTTAAAATAGTTATTATGAAGAAAAATACAATCTATCTATTTTTTGCATTGTTTTGTTCAACCCAGTTGTTCGGACAAACCTATTGGCAACAAGAAGTGAATTACACGATTCAAGTAAAATTGAACGATAAAAACCATACTTTATCTGCTTTTGAAGAGTTTGAATATGTCAATAATTCTCCAAATACCTTAGATAAAATCTACGTTCACCTTTGGCCAAATGCTTATCGCAATGGAAATACTGCTCTTGCTAAACAGAAATACAAAGACGGAGAAAAACAACTGCGCTTCGGAAAAGAAGAAGATAAAGGCGGAATTGATTCATTAGATTTTAAATCAAATGGTCAAAAATTAAAATGGGAATACGACCCAACTCACATTGACATTTGTATTATCACCTTAAACACTCCTCTAAAAAGTGGAGAACGTGTTCGTATTTCAACACCGTTTAAAGTTAAAATTCCTTCAGGTGAAATTTCTCGTTTAGGTCATATTGATGAATCTTACCAAATTACACAATGGTACCCAAAACCAGCAGTTTACGACAAAAATGGTTGGAACGCTATTCCTTATTTGAATCAAGGAGAATTTTATTCTGAGTTTGGTTCATTTGATGTTTCAATTACCTTACCGAAAAACTACGTAGTTGGTGCAACTGGTGATTTACAAACACAATCTGAAGTTGAATTTTTAAACAACTTGGCTAAATCTACCGAAGGAAAAATTGCTGATTTCTTAATGACCAAACAAGGTCGTGGTGGAAAAACTGCATTTCCTGAATCTTCAAGTGAATTGAAAACAATTCGATACACCCAATCTAAAGTTCACGATTTTGCTTGGTTTGCCGACAAACGATTTGCAGTTTTGAAAGGCGAAGTGGAATTGCCTCAGTCAAAAAGAAAAGTTACTTCTTGGGCAATGTTTGTTCCTCACAATACAATTAACTGGCAACACGCAATAGAATACCTTAATGATGGAACTTATTATTATTCACTTTGGAATGGCGATTACCCTTACAACCAAGTTACTGCAGTCGATGGAACAATTAGTGCAGGTGGCGGAATGGAATATCCTAACGTAACTGTAATTGGAAATGCAAGTTCGAAAGAAGAGTTGGAAGTTGTTATTGTACACGAAGTTGGTCACAACTGGTTTTACGGAATTTTAGGAACAAACGAGCGCGTACACGGCTGGATGGATGAAGGAATGAATACCTTGAATGAAATGCGCTACATTCAAACCAAATATCCTAACAACACGCGACTTTCAGATATGGTTGCAAATGGAAAATTCCACTTTGACGATTTAGATCACCACGATATGGGCGATGTTTCTTACCGTGCAATTGCGATGTTAGGAATTGATCAACCTATTGAAACACATTCTGCAGACTTCACTCCTATTAACTATGGAATGATTATGTATCAAAAAACTGGATTGGTTTTCTTTTATTTAATGGACTATTTGGGAGAAGAAAAATTCAATCAAGTAATGCGTACCTATTACGAAGAGTGGAAATTCAAACATCCACAACCTGAGGATATGCGTAAATCAATGGAAGCATCTTCTGGTAAGGATTTATCTTGGTTATTCGACGATTTGATCAAAACTACCAATCACATTGACTATAAATTGAAAAGTGTAAAAACCAATAAATCAAACAATACATCTACAGTTAAAGTTAAAAACGTTGGACAAGTAAACGGCCCGATTGAAGTAAATGCTTTCAAGGATACAACACTAGTAGAAACTGTATGGCTAGAGCCAACTAAAAAAGGGGAGGTTGTTTTAAAATCAACAGGTTATACTCGAATTACGATTGATGATTCAAGACATATTCCTGAAATAATTAGAACTAATAATTCTTGGACAAAAAAATCAAAAATCAATAGAATTGAACCACTGAAATTAGAATTTTTAATTGGAGATAACGAAGCGTCAAAAACCAATTTATTTTGGACACCAACAATTGGAGGTAATAAATACGATGGTTTTATGTTAGGTGCAGCGGTTCATAATATGGGAATTCCATTTAAACCTTTTCAATTTTTAGTAGCACCACAGTTTGCTTTTGGAAGAACAAAAGTTGCTGGAATTGCTGAATTGAGTTACACATTTCTTCCTAAAAAATGCTTGAAAATCTCAAAATTCGGTGCTTCAGCAAAAACGTTTGGAATGCCAAATAACGGAAACTTCCAAGTAATTACTCCATATTGGTACGCAAAACTAGGAAATAGAGGAAAAGCTAAAGCAACTTCTCACGATATTCTTATTCAAGGAATGTCAAAGAACTTTAAAAGTGGTGGAATGGGTGTTGATGTCGCTCAAGGTGGTGCTTTTGCTCGCTACAACTACAATGTTAACTTACCAGACCATCAATTTAATATGAGTTTGCGTGGAGATTATATTCAAGGAAATCAAAAATTTGATCGACTTGGTAGAATCTCAGCATCAGCAACTTATAAATACAAATACCTTAAAAACAAAATGGAACGTTGGATTGAACTGCGTGTATTTGGAGCAGCCAATGTTTTGTATGAAACTCAAAGCATAATTGGTAATCCAAACTTTGAACTATCTATATTTGGTGCAAGAGGTTACCAAGATTTGTTTGTTGAAGAATACAATTTCGGACGTTTTGAAGCAACTGGACTTTGGAGTCAAAATCGAATGGATAACTTCGGAAATTTCCACTCTAACAATATCAATATGGCGATTGGAAGTTCAACAACTTGGATGTCTGCGGCAAATGTTTATATGCAATTACCACTTAAACCAGGAATCTTCGGAGCTTTTGCAGATTTTGGGGCATTTGAAGACTTATTCGGTACAACACAAACGGTTGTGAATCTTGGCTTAGGAGTGAAATTATCTAACACTCTTGGCGTATTCTTCCCGCTTTATCAATCGAGTTACTTTGGTGATTTGTTCACTGATTACGGACAAAAAATTAGATTCACTTTAAAATTAAACCTTGTAAATAAAGGACTAAACCTTAACAACTTATTAAATTAAAACCACGATTATGTCAGAAAACAAACCAACGGAACCAAAAATTACCTTCGGGAAAATATTTTGGCCAAGCTTTTTAGCTGTATTCATTGCAGGCATTGTAGGAATGATTTTCTTTTTCCTAATTCTTGGAGGAGTTATTGGTTCATTCAGTGATTTTGGTCCAAAGCCATTATCAATTGAAGACAAAACAATTCTTCACATGCAATTAGATGGAGAAATTTTAAACAAAGGGAAATCTGAATTTGACCCAAGTTCATTCAACGTGAACGAATCAATGGGACTTCCTGACATTCTTTATGGAATCAGCGAAGCAAAAAAAGACGATAAAATCAAAGGGATTTTCATAGATATTGGTGATGTTTGTTGCGGAATGGCAACAGCTCGCGAAATCAGAAATGCAATCAATGACTTCGAAAAAAGTGGAAAATTCGTAGTAGCTTATAATTCTGGTGAGTACATTTCTCAGAAAGAATATTACATCAGTTCGGCAGCGAAAGAATCGTATGCCTTCCCTACTTCGACTTTTCAAATTACAGGTTTAGGTGGTGAATTAATGTTTTTCAAAGGTTTATTGGATAAATTAGATATCGAAGTTGAAATCATTCGTGGTTCAAACAACGATTTTAAAAGTGCCGTAGAACCGTTTTTCAGAACTGACATAAGTGATTCAAGTCGCGTTCAAATGGAAAGATACATTACTTCAATGTGGGAAGATATGCGAAATGATATCGCTGCGGACCGTAAAATCAATCCTGAATTATTGAACACCCTTGCTGATTCATTAAAAATCAAACGCGCTGATGATGGTGTTAAATTCAAACTATTAGATGGATTGAAATACCGCGACGAAATGATTACTTACTTAATGAAAAAAGTTGGGATTGAAAATGAAGAAGATTTAAAACTTCAAAATTTTGAGAAATACGCTAAAAAAATATTCTATCAAGACCAAGTTTTATTAAAAGCAGAAAAACCTTCAATCGCTGTAATTTTAGCAGAAGGTGATGTTTCTACCTCAGGTGAAGGACTTACTTCAGAAGGAATTTGTAAGTTGTTCAAAAAAGTTAGAAATGCGAAACACATCAAAACTGTTGTTTTCAGAATTAATAGTCCTGGAGGAAGTGCTTTGGCAAGTGAAGAAATTTGGAGAGAAGTTGAATTAACTAACAAAGTGAAAAAAGTAATCGTTTCGATGGGTGACGTTGCTGCTTCTGGTGGTTATTACATTGCGGCTCCAGCGCATAAGATTTTTGCAGAACCAACAACAATTACAGGTTCAATTGGCGTTTTTGGAATGATTCCTTACACTGGAAAAATGTTTGAAAACAAGTTAGGAATTAGCTTCGACAGAATTAGTACCAATAAACATTCGGTACTTTCTACCAACCGCAAATTGACAAAAGAGGAATTAGAGGCAACACAAATGGAAGTCGATCAGATTTATGATATGTTTTTAACACGTGTTTCTAAAGGTAGAAAAATGACCAAAGAAGAAGTGAATTTCGTAGCACGTGGCCGTGTTTGGACTGGTAGAGACGCACTTCGAATTGGTTTAGTGGATCAATTAGGAGGTTTGACAGATGCGATTTCTTACGCTGCGAATTTGGCGAAAATAAAAGATGCTAAAGTCTTGTATTATCCGTTGAAGAAAGAAGATAAATTGTCTGAAATCTTTGAAATGATTGAAAGTGAAACAGGTGATGATGAAGAAGCTGACACGAAAATAAAAGCAAATTCAATGCCTTCAGAATTAGTAGAATACTACAAACAATTGAAAAAAATCGAAGCAATGAGCGGAATTCAAATGAGAATGCCGTTTGAGGTGAAAATCGATTAAATCGACTAAAATTATACTTATTTATAAGGCTCATGATTTAGATTGTGAGCCTTTTTTAATTCTTTATTATTTCGATGCACTCGACGACAAAACACTTTCAGACGAAGGTTTAGGTCGTGGAATTACAGTGAAAATTAAATTATTAACCAACTGAAATCTATTTTAACAATGATTTGAGTTTAAGAAAGACTGAGCATTTAATCATAAACTAAATTGCAAACGATTTTTAAATCCTACTTTTGCTCCTTGACTAATAAAAGGTAATAATGCTTTTTCAACGAAAAAATCGCTAACTTAAAAATTTAAATGATTCTTTTGGGAGGATAAAAAAGGAAGGGGTTAATTTTGATTTAATCAAAAGATACAAGGGCAACAAATTAACTGATTATCCTCAACAAATCCTTTCTGACCAAACCTGCAATGATTTAGATTTCAATTTATTCTTTTGCTAAATAGACCGTACCAACTCAAAAATTGGACAGCAATATCTTTACAATAAGTTAAGGACTATTAATTACACATCTGTTGATTTTAAACATCAAGAAAAAATCATTGACTTTTTGATTCAAAATCCGGCTGATAGAATAGAAATTCAGCTCCAACTTCAAAAATTAAATCAAAAACAAGCTTACTATTTAGTTGATTTATTTCAAGAAGAACTTGAACAAAAATCAAACTGGCATTCGTTTTTTCTAATACTTTCTTTTGCTGCTTTAGCCCTAATTCCACTCTCGTTTTTCTCATCAATTGCAGCTTTTTCTTTATTGCTTTTAATTCCGATTCACGTACTCATTCATTTTGGATTTAAACGTAAAACAACACTTTTTATAAACGCAATTCCTTCCTTGTTAAGTCTTGGCGCAGTTGCTAAATTTCTTTTTAAATATCCAATTTTAACTAAATCGAATCCGGAGCTTGAAAAATCAATGAAGGTTATTTCAGCAATCAAAAGAAAGATGTCTTTTTTCAAATTAGAACAAAAAATAGCAAGCGATATGGAAGTCGCTTACTGGTTTTTAGTGGAGTTTATAAAGATTATTTTTCTTTTAGAACCCCTACTCTATTTTAGTTCACTTGATAAATTAAAAAACAAAACAACTGACATAGAAAACATTTTCAATTTTGTCGGTTTAGTTGATAGTTACATTTCTATTTGTTCATTGCGAAAAAGTGTTGATGAATATTGTATTCCTAAATTCACGGACCAAAAAAAACAGCTTCAATTTGAAAATTTGAGGCATCCACTAATTGTAGATTGTGTTCCAAATTCTATTGATTCATCAAAATCAATGTTATTGACTGAATCGAATATGTCTGGTAAAACAACCTTTATCCGTTCTATTGGACTAAATTTCATTTCTGATTTAATAAAACTAATTATTTTTAAATCAATCCATTTTCAAATCAACTAATCCTCATCCGTCAACTGACTGACAAATTAATTATTCCTCCTCACTATAAGCTCTGTGTACTCTTTTAGAAATAGAAGTCATCACCTCATACGGAATTGTATCCATTGCTTTTGCGAAAGTTTCTATCGTTTGATTTTCACCAATAATCTCAACTTCTTCACCTTCAGTAACATTCAACTTACTTACATCCACAATAATCATATCCATGCACACTTTTCCAAGAATTGCACAATACGTATTTTTAATAAAAACGCCTCCTTTTCCATTGCTCAAACTTCTTCTGAAACCATCGGCGTATCCAACAGGAATGATTGCAATTTTCATTTTTTCGTTGGCCATAAACGTTCTAGAATAACCAACGCTCTCTCCTACTTGAATAGTTTTTATTTGCGAAATCTCACTTTTCCAATTAATTACAGCTTGCAACTTCTTTTGTAAAGTTGGATTCGAAGAAATACCATACATTCCAATTCCAATGCGAACCATATCAAATTGTGCTTCACTGAAATTAGCAATTCCTTCTGAGTTCAACAAATGGCGAATAAATGGATAGGGTACTTTATTGGAAATCCAAGTACATGTTTCTTGAAAACGAGTGATTTGTAATTGGGTAAAACGCTTGTCTCTGCGATTGTCAGCATCCGCTAAATGGGAATACACACCAGCAATTCTAACCTCAGGTTGTGCTTGAATTATTTCCATCAATTTCGACAATTCTTCACGTTCAAAACCCAAACGGCGCATTCCTGTGTCTAACTTAATATGAATCGGAAAATTCGATTTCTCCATCGAAATCAAAGTTGAAATCAAATCATCTAATTGATTCAAGGAATAAATCGCAGGTTCTAAATTGTACTTGATGCATGCTTCAAAACCTTCCTCTTCAGGATTCATTACTAAAATTGGGATTTTTATCCCGCTTTTTCGCAATTCTACTCCTTCATCCGAATAGGCAACTCCTAAATATGAAATTCCGATTTTTTCTAAAAACGAAGCGATTTTCTCCAAACCAACACCATACGACTGGGCTTTCACCATCGCAAGTATTTTAGTGCTAGTTTGCAACTGATTTTTGAAAACCGACAAATTGTGCTTTATTGCCGACAAATTGTAAATCACTTCTGTTTTGTGCTGTTTTGATTTAAACGAACGAGCAATTTTTTCCATTTTCGCACCGCGTGTACCTTTCACCAAAACAATGGCATCTTTCAACTCGGCATCAGTAATTTTTGGTTTACGAGAAAAAACTAATAAATCAGGTTTGAAATCGTCAATTGTCAAACGAATTTTATCTTCTAAATGTGTCCATTCCTCTTCTAAACCTACAATCACTATGCGTCTTTTTCCTTCAGCTAATGCCAATTGATATTCCAAAGAAAGTTTTAAAGCATCTAAATCTAGATTGTAAGTATCGTTTATTATAATAGAATTTTCGCGACCTTCAAAGATTTCTAATCGCATCGCCAATCTCGGAAGCGAAGCAATTTTTTGAATTTCTAAACCTTTTAAAATTTTCGCTGTGGCAATCGCCAATAAAGCCGAAGCAACACTTCCACGATCTTGAAAAGGTAATAATTGTAATTCTTTGGTAAACTCTCCAACCGTTGGCTGATAAGCTTTGATGGAACGCATTTGTTCTTGACTAATCAAAAACCCAGTGCCTAAAACGGTTGTTTTAACGTTTTTGAAAAGCGCCATTTTCTCCTTTAAATGCACTTCATACGAAGGAAAATTATCTTCGTGAGCTTTACTTACCGATGTTAAAATCCCAATTGTGGGTTGAATCATTCGTTCCAAAGCTTCCATTTCTCCGGGTTTTGAAATACCCGCCTCGATAATAGCAAGGTCACATTCTTCGTGTAAATTCAATAGTGAAAGTGCAACTCCCAACTGCGAATTGAAACTTTTTGGACTTCTAACAATTCGATATTTATCGGAAAGAATATGAAACAACCACTCTTTAACCGTAGTTTTTCCAACACTTCCCGTAATTCCAATGATTGGATAATTGAATTTTTTACGGTGATAACACGCCAAATCTTGCAAAGCTCGCAAAGTATCTTTCACAAAAATAAAAGTGGCATCGCGCAATTCAGGCAATTTTGGCTCCGAAACAACAAACGTTCGCACTCCTTTTTTGTAAGCATCGCTGATGAAATCGTGTCCATCGCGATACGCTCCTTTCAATGCAAAAAATGCTTGATTGGGTAAAGGGTAAATTTTTCGAGTGTCAAATTGAATTTGTTGAATGATTTCTTCTTTGGAACCATGCAAATGCTGACCGTTAATAGCCAAGCAAAACTCGTCAAACGTTAAATTTAGTTTCAATTTTGTACAATATTAAAACACGAACGACAAAGCGGTTTGTATTTTTCGACAGCGCCAACTAATACTTGTCCCGATTCTTTGACCGTTCGATGTGAAAATTGAGCTAAATTACCACAAGAAACGCAAATCGCATGCACTTTTGTGACATATTCTGCAATCGAAAGTAAAGCAGGCATAGGTCCAAACGGAATTCCTTTGTAATCCATATCTAAACCTGCTAAAATGATGCGCACACCTTTGTTTGCTAATTTATTGCAAACTTCAACAATCCCTTCGTCGAAAAATTGTGCTTCATCTACAGCAACTACTTTTTCGCCGTTCCATTTCTCTAATATTTCAGCGGAAGATTTTACAACTACAGCTTCAAAATCATTTCCTTGGTGACTTACCACTTTTTTCTTTGAGTAGCGATTATCGATTTCTGGTTTGAAAATCACAAAAGCTTGGTTGGCAAATTCAGCACGACGCATTCGACGAATTAACTCTTCAGTTTTACCAGAAAACATCGATCCACAAATCACTTCAATCCATCCATTTTGGCGTCCTTCACCAGGAAATTGTTCTAAAAACATAGTTCTTTAAATTGTTAACATTTATTTTAATAAGTAATTGAGAATTTTTCGCTCAATGACTTGTGTTGTTTTTAACTTTGGGATTTAAAAATCGTTATTAAGTTTAACCCCGTTGCAAATACGTTAGCAACTTTACATTTTTGTTGAAAAATTACCTAAAAATTAAAAATATGAAGTCTTTGATTACTGCCATTGAAAGTTCACTTGAAAAAATTGAAAATGGATCCATTGAATTAGCTGAATTGGAAACAATGGTGAATCAATCCCGAGAATTGTATGAAAGACTTGTTGTTGTTCGCTACAAAGTTTATGCTGATTCAGTTTTGGGTACAAAAACGCCTTTAATCGATGAGCAAGAAGTGGTTTTCAATGCGCCAATAATTGAAGCAATTCAAGAAGTAGAAAAAGCAGAAGAAACACCTTTTGATTTCTCTTTATTCGACGAAGCAGCAAACGAAGAAGTTACTAACGAGGAAGCAGTAGTTGAACTTGTCGAAGTAAAAGAAGAGGAAACTATCGCGATGGACTTTGATATTCATGCAGAAGAGGAAGAAACGATTGAAACGATTGAAGAAACACCTGCTGAAGAAACACTTGAAACGCACGAATTGATTGACACACCTTCTTATACAGAACCCGTTTCTTTATTCGCTGAGCCAACTCCAGCTCTAACTATCGAAGATGTTCAACCAGAAATTGAAACAGAGAAAAAACCAGTTACAACAAGTAATTTCAACGAAGTAAAATTCCCAACTCCTGTTTTTGCAAATGCTCCGATTGAAGTAACACCTGAGGCAGAACCAATTGAAGAAATACTACCCGAAGTAGTTCCACCAGTTGTAGAAGCACCAGTTGTAGAAACGCCTGTAAGTAATGCAGCACCAGCTGTTGAGCAAGTTGCACCATCGAATTACAGCGCTGAAAATGAGCATCCGTTAGCTGGAAAAATTAAAAAAATCGAAACAAACGTTCGCCAAAATTATTCAATCGTTCCTTTAGATACCTTGATTGGATCGTTTAGTTTGAATGAAAAATTACAATTAATCAACGAATTATTTGGTGGATCAAGTGATGAATTTTCATCCTCAATCAAGCGTTTGGATTCGCAAGTTAACTTAGTGAGTGCGCGTTCAATTTTAGCTGATATGGCAGAAAATCAACGTTGGGATTTGGAGAGTGAGACAACTGAAGAATTCATCCTTAAAATCTGCCGACGTTATGCGAATAGTCCTTCTAACTAGTCTTTTTTTTAGTTTACAACTTGTAGCTCAGAGCGTTCGAGTTAAAAACTTCACGCAACAACTTTGCTCGCCTGAATTTCACGGTCGAGGCTACGTAAACAGTGGTGATTCCATTGCTGCCAACTACATTGCCAAAACCTTCCAAGAAATTGGTCTAGAAGCTCTTAATGGAACTTATTTTCAATCGTTTTCATTTCCGGTAAATACTTTTCCAAATAAAATGGAAGTTAAAATCGGAGACAAGCAATTGACGCCAGGTGTTGATTTTATAGTCGATCCATCCTCTGGAAAAGGTAGCGGAACCAATGATTTTCAAACCTTAGGAATTTATGAGCTTTACACTGGAAAATATAGTTTTTCGAAGCTCGACAAGAATAAAGTGTTCTATTTCTTAAATCTTGGCTATGGTGGTGATACGCTTACGAAAGTGAAAGAGAATCTTGTGAAAATTGCGAAATATGCGCCTGTGATGGAAGTTGTAAACACGAAATTTACGTGGTCGGTTTCTGGAACAGCCCACAAGTTTCCGTTTATTCAGGTGCAAGAAGCAGCATTTAGAAATTATTTCCTTTCCAATTCTACGATTACCTACGCGATAGATGCACAAATCAAAAATCACACAGCTCGCAATGTAATTGGTTATCTTCCTGCAACTAAAAAATCGAAGAAAACCATAATGATTACAGCGCATTACGACCACTTAGGAAGAATGGGTGCTGCGACTTATTTCCCAGGTGCCAATGACAATGCAAGTGGAAATGGAATGTTGATTTCACTCGCTGAAAAGTTCAAAGCAAAAGGTTTGAAAAACTACAATCTACTTTTCGTTGCGTTTGCTGGAGAAGAAATCGGTTTGTTAGGTTCAATGTATATGGCTTCGCATCCACCAATTGATTTGAAAAGCGTTCAGCTTTTGTTGAACCTAGACATTATGGGAAGCGGCGAAGAAGGAATTACAGTTGTAAATGCAACGCTTTTCCCTGATGAATTTACACGTTTGGAGAGCATCAACAAGGATAAAAATTACCTTGCTCAAATAAAAAAACGCGGTCCTGCTGCCAATTCAGATCATTATTTCTTTACACAAGCGGGAGTTCCAGCGTTCTACATCTACACAATGGGGCCAAACAAACACTACCACGATATTTACGACACTTATCAAGAACTTAGTTTCAGCGCCTTTGGAAACCTTTCTAATTTATTAGAGGAGTTTTTTAGGGGGATGAAGTGAAATTAAAGTTGAAAGTTGAAAGTTGATAACTGAGAACTGAAAGTTTTTATCTCACTTCGGAATTGGTTGATTTTTAAAAACTCTCTAATACTATATTTACGAAAAAGTTTGTAACGGATTTCTTCGAATTAATTATTGCCTGAAATGCAGGTATGAAAATGATATAAATCAATACAATTCGTAACTAAATCTATGTGCAGTTTTTATCTGATCCACTTGCTTGAAATTTTAATAAAGTTCATCAACTACTGAATAGCGAAGAAGGAATAGAAAAAAGAAAAAAACGCTGTTACGATGTTTAACCTGTATTTGGGAATATTAAAAACAACCACAATTTTAAAAGATTTATGCTTCGTAGAAAAAAAAGTTGAAATAGAATTGGGATAATTAGCAATAACACAAAATATCAGAAAAAAAGCCGCATGAAGGCCAAAAATGAATTGAAAAAGCGAAAAAAACTCCCTTTTGAGTGTTTTTAAAATTATTTTTCAAACGATAAATTGAAATTTAAAATAAATCACCCGAAATACGAAAAACAAAATAGACTTCAAAAAAAAGAGGCTGCTCAGTATTTTGAGACAGCCTCTTATCTTAATTTATAACTTTACTAATTATTTTCCTGCAAAAACATCTTGAACACAATCCATAGCATGTTTTTCACATCCTTTTTGATCTTTGTTTGCAGCATCGAAATTATCGTAATTGTCTTCGATTTTCTCTAAGTAACAATCAATATATGCTTGTTTCTTGTCACCCAAAACATCTAAAGTTGATTCAACTTTTTTTACTTCATCTTTAGCTTTTTGTTTATCTTCTTCAGACCAAGCTCCTTTTTTACTGCCGTTACATGCCACTAAAAAAGCAACTGCTGCAACCATCATTAATACTTTTTTCATTTTTTGTATATTTTTTTTTCAAAGATAGAATAAAAGTTAAAAAATCTAAAAAAGTTTTAACGTTTTTATCAATAATATTAAACAAGAGCATTATTCGTACTGCTTTCAAATTCAATTGGAATGACTACTTTTGCGCTCTATGTCACTTTTGGGAAAATTCATGATTCGTTATAAAACTTCAGAAGAGATTGCTATCATGCGTGAGGCAGCTCAAATTGTTAGTCGTACTTTAGGTTTAATTGCAAAAAAAATGCACCCAGGCACAACTCCAAAAGAATTGGATACAATAGCAGAAGCCTATATTCGTTCTCAAAATGCGGTTCCGGGATTTTTAGGTTTATATGGTTGTCCAAGTACGCTTTTAATTTCTGTTAACGAGCAAGTTGTCCATGGATTGCCAACGGATCGACCTTTTAAAGAAGGTGATATCGTTTCTGTTGACTGTGGTTCTTTTTACAAAGGATATTACGGTGACCATGCCTACACTTTTGAAATAGGTGAAGTTCGACCAGAAGTAAAAAAATTATGTGAAGTTACCAAAGAGTGTTTATACATTGGAATTGACCAGTGTAACACCGCAAATCGTATTGAGGATATTGGTTGGGCAATTCAACAACATGCTGAAAAACACGGTTACGGAGTGGTTAGAGACTTGGTTGGACATGGTTTAGGGAAAAATCTTCACGAAGAACCACAAGTTCCAAATTTTGGTAGAAGAGGTCGTGGTAAAAGAATTCAAAATGGACTTACTATTGCAATTGAGCCAATGATTAACTTGGGAACTGAAAAAGTAATTACCTTGGACGATAAGTGGACAATAGCTACAGCTGATGGATTACCTAGCGCCCATTTTGAGCATGATGTTGCGGTGATTGATGGAAAGGCTGAAATATTATCTACATTTGATTACATCTACGAGGCACTTGGTAAATAAATGAATCGCGAAAAAAGAACCATCTTTCTTGTTGTTCTTACACTTCTAGCTTACGGTTTTTCAATATTTAAGGATCAAGGTTCATTCATTTTACCTTTTCCAATTTTTGATTTTATTCTAATCATTATCGCACTCCAATTTGCAGTCTGGAACTGGCGCGATATTTTGACTTTTAGAAAATGGTATTTCTATTTTTATTTCTTTGCCATTTTATTCAAGTTATTGACCAACCAAATTCTTTGGAGTGTTATTCTTGATGATAAAGACTTAGCCATTTTCTCCGAAACGTTGGTGTTAGATAGTTTAAAATTAATTCACTTATTGTTACTTGTAATTTCCGTTTTCACTTGGAGTTTTGTTGAAAAACTAAAGTTTAAGTTTCTAGTTCCAACTGTAATAACAATCATTCATTTCGCTGGATTTACTGAGCAAACTTATTGGTTTTCGTATATCAGTATTCCGCTATTTGCAGCTTATGTTATTTACCAAAAAACTAAAAACTCTCTTTCTTACCTTTTACTTTTGCACGGAATTTTGGATTTATTAAGTCTAATTATGCTAACAATGGTGCATTGATTTGATTTTTCTCCCTGATATACAGCAGGTTTAGAATCTCTAGATATTTTTTTTGAAATCTTAAAACAATTCCTTTTGAAATTTAAAAATCTCATTATCTTTGCACCCTCAATTATGGCGAGATAGCTCAGTTGGTTAGAGCGTTGGATTCATAACCCAAAGGTCCCGAGTTCAACTCTCGGTCTCGCTACAAAAGCTCAGTTTTACTGGGCTTTTTTTTTGAAATGAATTTTATTTTAAATTTCGATTTGTTTCCTCAATGCTTTTTTGAACAATTGGATTAATGCAATTGACTACAACTAAATTTCTACCTGCTTCTGTGCTTGCATCGAAATTTTCGTAGCGCTGTTCCATCGTCTCAATATAACAATCAATAAATGCCTGTTTATCTTTACCAAAAGCAGCAATTTCCGCTTTGTGATTATCCAAAGATTTAATAGCTTTTTGCTTTTCTTCCTCTGTCCAAGCGCCTTTTTTGCTACCACAAGCTACTAAAAAAAGGAATGAAAAAGTAAAGCCGATAATTTTCTTCATTGTTTTATTTTAAAAGTGAATAGATGGAAGAAAGCTCCTCAAATTTCAAAGATGTTTGTTCGCCTGTTTCCATATTTTTCAAAACAAATGAACTAGTATTCAACTCGTTTTCGCCAATAAGTATTACAAATTGAACATTTCTATCGTTGGCATATTTCATTTGTTTTTGCAATTTCGCAGCACTTGGATAAACTTCACAAGCCACTTTATTCGCTCTTATTTCATTTGCCAAATCCAAGCATTTTTCAGCTTCCTTTTCACCAAAATTCACAAACAAAACAGGCAAACCTTTCGTTACTTCAGAAGGAAATAAATTCAATGTATTCAGTACATCATAAATGCGATCGGCACCAAACGAAATTCCAACACCAGAAACTCCTTTCAAACCAAAAAGTCCAGTTAAATCATCGTAACGTCCACCGCCACAAATACTTCCCATTTTAACATCTTTGGCTTTTACTTCAAAAATGGCACCTGTGTAATAATTCAAACCACGAGCAAGTGTAACATCAACAAGCAATTCACCGCGTCGCAAGCCTATTCGATTGATGTGGTTTAATACCACTTTTAATTCTTCAATTCCTTTTAAACCAATTTCAGAATCTTTAAGAAATTCAGTCAAAAGTGCAATTTTTTCATCGTTTGAACCCGATAAACTGAATAAAGGTTGAATGCGTTCAATTGCTGATGCAGAAACATCTTTTTCAGCTAGTTCTTTTACAACTCCCTCCTCACCTATTTTATCCAATTTATCAATCGCAACAGTAATATCAATCAATTTTTCTGATTCACCACTCACTTCTGCAATTCCAGAAAGTATCTTACGATTATTCATTTGAATTGTAAAACCAGGAAGATTCAAATCTGTTAAAACAGCATCAAAAATCTGAATCAATTCCACTTCATACAAAAGAGAATCACTTCCAACTACATCAGCGTCACATTGGTAAAATTCCTGATATCTTCCATGTTGTGGACGATCTGCGCGCCAAACTGGTTGAATTTGATAGCGTTTAAAAGGAAAAGATAATTCATTTTGGTGCTGTACTACAAAACGTGCAAAAGGAACTGTCAAATCGTAGCGTAACGCTTTTTCAGCTAATGAATTAGCAAATCTTGGTAAATTATCATTTTGTAATGCTTCAATATTTGCCTTTTTCATTTTATCCCCAGAATTCAATATTCTGAAAATCAAACGATCTCCTTCTTCTCCATATTTCCCCATTAAAGTGGAGGATAACTCAAAACTTGGCGTTTCAATTGGAGCGAATCCATACAATTGAAAGACAGATTTTATAGTGTCAAAAATATAGTTTCTTTTGGCAACATCTTGAGGTAAAAAATCCCTCGTACCTTTTGGTATTGCTGGTTTTTGTGACATTTTATTGTTTTAAATCTTCTTTATACATTGCGTAAATCATTCCGTCAGACAAACCGATTTTTGGAACGATAATTTCATTTGCGCCCATCTCCTTCATTATGTAAGTGAAAATTTCAAGCGCAGGAACAATGACATCTGCCCTATCTGGCTTTAATTGATATTCAGACATTCTTTGGTCTAAACTTAAAGCAGATAAATCGCGTTTCAAATTTTCTAATTGACTGAGTCGAACAGGTTTATTGTCTTTTACTCCAATGATTTTGTGCGCTTTATTGATATTCCCACCTGTTCCGAACAATTGATGATGGTCGGATAAATCAACGTGTTGCTGCATCCATTCGTGAATATCAGCCCAAATGTTTTTATCAACTTTTTCTTTCAAAAGACGAATCGTACCAATCTCAAAAGATTTAGAAGCAATTCGTTCCCCTTTTTCAAATACACTAACTTCTGTGCTTCCACCTCCCACATCAATTACGATGAAAGGCATTTCTTTTTCAATCTCTAAAAGGAAAAAAGTCCCAAAAATCAATTCTGCTTCCACTTCACCCGAAATAATTTCTAAGGTAATTCCTGTTTCTTCTTTGATTTTGTCAACGATTTTTTGTCCGTTCTTCGATTCACGCATTGCAGAAGTAGCCACAGCACGCAATCTTTTCACTTCAAAAATATCTGCGATTAAACCAAAAGCTTTGATGGTATTGATAAAATCTTGAACCTTTTTCTTGGATATTTTCCCATCTTCAAATACTTCTTCTCCTAATCGCAAAGGAATTCGGGTATAAGAAACCTTTTTTACAAACGATTTACCATCTTGGTGAACAACTTCACCAATCAATAAACGCGCTGCATTTGTCCCAACATCTATCGCTGCATAATTCATTACTACAAAGTTAAAAATTGCTTTGGATTAAGGCGAAGTTTAATAAATTCACCTCCAACTTTGCTATAAATTCGTTTACAAACAAAAATGTATTTTCTTTGTAATTGAACTATGAAAAAGTTAAATCTTTCTTTTCAGAACAACGAAGTCGCAAGAAAAGGTTGTTTATTGATTTCTGATCCATTTTTGGATGATCATTATTTTGCGCGCTCCGTAATCTTACTTTGTGAACATAACGATGAAGGAAGTTTTGGATTTGTACTGAACAACTACCTCGAATTGGACCTTCATAAACTAGATGATAAATTTCCTGATATTGCAGCTAGAATAAGTATTGGAGGACCAATGTCCAAAGAAAACTTGTTTTTCATTCATACATTGGGAAAAGAAATTAAAGGTGCCACAATTATTGCCCCAGGAATTTACTACGGAGGAGATTTTGATGAATTATCTAAAAAACTAGCACTCCAACCTGAATTAAGGAATCAAGTTCGTTTCTTTATCGGTTATTCAGGTTGGTCGATTGGGCAATTAAACGAAGAATTAAAAGAAAAATCGTGGATTCCAGTTAGCAATATTTCTTTGGAAATGATTTTTAACACTGAAAATAACAAACTTTGGTCGAATTGTTTAGAACTACAAGGCGATCGCTTTAGAATGATTTCAAAATTCCCTGTGAATCCGATGGATAATTAAGCAATTGAACCTCTTTTCCAAAAATTTAAATGATTAGAACTTCGTTCACTAAAATTTGATTCTAATTAGTAACGATTCTAAATTAAACATTTAGTAAGACTTTAATCACTTTTTTAACGTACATAACAGAACAAATTGACTCGAACAATTGTAACTTTGTAAAAAATCAAAACTATGAATCCAAGAGTTGAAACAGCATTAAACGACCAAATATTAAAAGAAGCATCCTCATCGCAATATTACCTTGCTATGGCATCATGGGCAGAAAATAACGGCTTAAACGGTACTTCCAAATTTATGTATGTACATTCTGACGAAGAGCGCTTTCACATGTTGAAATTGGTGAAATTTGTTAACGAACGTGGCGGAAAAGCGATTATCCCTGCTATTAGTCAACCTCCAATTGAATTTGACAATCTTAAAAGTGTTTTTGAATTATTACTGAAACATGAGATAAGTGTAACAGAATCAATTAATAATTTAGTTGATATTTGTTTGCAAGAAAAAGATTACACTACCCATAATTTTGTTCAATGGTACGTTTCTGAACAATTAGAAGAGGAAGCATTAGCACGAACTATTTTGGATAAATTAAAATTAATTGGCGATGACAACGGTGGAATGTATATGTTTGATCGCGACTTAGAAGCTTCAGTTTTGGCCGCTCCAACTGCTGCAGCTGATGCTAAAAAATAGTTGGTTTTGAAGCAATTTTTACTTTGCTTTTCGATATTTCTCCTTGTTTTCTCAGTTAGAGGACAAGGAGATTTTCGTTTTAATAGCTTTACCATAAGTAATGGATTATCTCAAAGTTTTGTAACCTGTATCATTCAAGATAACACTGCAGCTTTATGGATTGGAACACAAGATGGTTTAAACCGATTTGATGGTAAAAACTTTGAGATTTATAGTTCCGATGATACACCTGGAGTTGAGAATAGTTATATCAAATGCTCAGCAAAAACAAAAAATGGTAATCTATGGTTCGGTACAGCAAGTGGATTATTACTTTTTGAACCCAACAAAGAAAAATTCACCACTTTTCAAGTTAAAAATTCAGTTCTGCTTCAAATTGAGAGTATTTCTGTAGATGAAAAAGAACGAATCTGGGTCAGTATTTATGGATATGGCGTTGTGCAATTTAACAGTAAAACCAAAACCTTTTCGCAAGCCATCCCAAATTTACCTACAAAGAAAACGCATCTCATTACTTCTATTGGGAACAACACTTTACTGATTGATACGGAGGATAAAGGATTATTACTTTACCAGATAAAAGAGAAAAAAACTGAGCCAATTTCTTTTTATAAAAACCGTTATGAAAATATTTCTATACTTAAACTTGTTGCCTACAATAAAGCCGTTTATATCGGAACAAATAAAGGTGTTTTTTCACTCAATATTCAACAAAAAAAAGCCAAACCTCTTTTTGAAAAGAGTGAAAATTTAAATACAATCATTGCTACAGATATTGTAAAAACAAACGATAAGTTATTCATTGCGACGGCATCTGATGGTCTAATAACAATTGATAAAAATGATAAAAAGTATTTCAGTACTTCTGATATTTTTCAAAAAAACTCGCTAATTTCAAACAATTTAACTTACTTATTCAAAGATAATACTGGTAAAATTTGGGTTGGAAGTGAAAGAGGAATTTCAACTTTTGACCCATACCGAACTGGATTTTTAAGTATTGGTCCAAGTGCAAATTTGAACAAAGGTCTTCCTTCTCCCAACGTTTGGAGTTTTGCTAGTTCCAAAAATTCAAGAAACCTATTTATTGGTACCGATGTTGGTGTTTCTAGATGGAATAAACAAACTGGAACTTTTGATCAATTCAATCGAATCATTGGCAAAACAACAAATAGTGCAACTGGAAAAGAAGTCGTTTTATGCATTCACGAACTTTCTAAAAACAAACTTTTAGTTGGTTCACTTGATGGATTATACGAACTTAATATTCTTGCAGATAATAAATTTCAATATAAAAAAATTGAATTCATAGGTAAAACTCAAGTCCAAAAGCACGAAAGGGTTTACTCAATCGTTCCTTTTTCAAAAGACGAATATTTCCTAGCTACCAATGGAGGCGTTGTTCTTTATAATTATAAAACGAAAAAATCAGAAGTTTTTGAACACAATCCTAACGATAAACAAAACTCAATATCACTTGGAGTTTGTCGTTTGATTTACAAAGACCCTTATGGTAAATATTGGTTTGCAACAAGTGGTGGAGGAATTAATTATTTAAGTATTAAAAACGGAAATAAGAAAATTGTTTCACATCCTTTTAGTAAAAAACTCATAAGAACTTCAAAGGATTATGTTTCAACGATCTGTTCTGTTGGACCAAACAAACTTTGGCTAGGTACTTTTGGCTCGGGATTAATTTTTGCCAACTTAGAAAACAACTACATCCGTGTTTTAACAAAAAAAGATGGATTACCCAACAATGTCATATATGGCTTATTGAAAGATGACCAAGGACGACTGTGGTTCAGTACCAATCGAGGAATTGGCTCGTACAATTTGGCAACAAGTAAAATTCATATCTACACTGAAAAAAATGGCCTAGTTAGTGATGAATTTAATTCAAATGCTGTATTTAAAACTAAAAATGGAGAAATGTTCTTTGGAGGAATTGAAGGCTTTAACCATTTCCATCCTTCCAAGCTCACGCAAGAATCCGATAATCTAAAAGTTTGGATTACCCATTTTAAAACAGGGAATGATTGGCAAGTTCCTAGTGATAAAGATTCTCCTTTAAAATATGTGATTTCTAAAACTAAAAACCTTGAACTCGATTATAAACATCGCAGTTTTACGATTCGTTTTCATGCAGATGATTTAAGTAACCCTCTTTTAATCAACTACAAATACCAACTTATCGGTTCTGATTTAGGTGAACAACTTTTAGGCTCCAATAATGAATTAACTTTTAATGCGCTTTCTCCTGGAGATTATACGTTAAAAATTTATGCACGACTTGGCGACGGTAAATGGAGCAAAACACCAACTGTTTTACAGATTAAAATTAATTCTCCGTTTTGGGCAAAAGTTTGGTTTTGGGCAATTATTCTAGTCGTATTTGGTTTCATCGTTTTTCTATACATCAAAGGTAGAATCGAGCTTTCGAGAAGAGAACAAGTTCGCTTGGAAATAAAAATAGCAGAACGTACGCGCGAAATTCGTCTTCAAAAATCACAAATTGAAGAGCAAAATAGGCTCATTGAGGAAAAACGAATTAAATTAGAAGAGCAGCAAAAATTATTGCAAGTTGAAAAAGATAAGGCTGAAAAATGGCTCAATAATACCTTGCCTGCAGAAGCAGTTCGTGAGTTAAAACAAAGAGGGAAAGTTAGAGCCCAATCTTTTAAAACCGTTTCTGTTCTATTTACAGATGTTGTAGGCTTTAGTAAAATTTCAGAACGCACTTCTCCTAATCGCTTAGTTCATAAATTGGATGTTCTTTTCCAAAAATTTGATGAAATAATTGAGGCAAATAAACTTGAGAAAATCAAAACAATCGGTGATGCCTACATGTGTGCTGGAGGGGTACCAATTGAAAATTCGACAAACCCAATAGATGCTTGTATTGCTGCGCTTCAAATTCAGGCTTATATGTCAAAATTAAAGTTTGAAGCTATTGCCAATCACAAAGATTATTGGGAAATTCGAATTGGAATAAACACTGGACCGGTCACTGCCGGAATTATTGGAAATCTACGTTTGGCTTATGATATTTGGGGCTCGACAGTGAATTTGGCTCAGCAAATGGAAATGCTTGGAAAAGCTGGACATGTTGCAATTAGTGGGAATACATTTCAATATGTTGAGCCCTACTTTGAGGGAGAATATATTGGAAAAGTCACCACTAAAACCAACACACAAGTTGACATGTATAGTGTCCATCGCATAAAACCAGAGCTTTCTGTGAATGGTGAAGGTTTAATTCCAAATTCTCGCTTTGGTGAAATTGTACGTTTACACCATTTCAGTTCGATTAAATACTACAAAACCGAGCGTCACGTACTAAATATTCTTCAAAAAAACCTCTCAGACAAACTATATTATCATTCTATCAACCACACAAAAGATGTGGTGAAAGCTGTGGAACGAATTGCACTATTGGAAGGTGTAACCGATGAAGGATTGTTTTTATTAAAAACAGCAGCAATTTTACACGATGCAGGATTTATTGAACGGTATGAACACAATGAGACAATTGGTGCACGTATGGCAACGGAAATTTTACCAAAATATGGATATACAGAGCAACACATCAAAACCATTGTAGAATTAATTCACGTTACCGAAATTCCACATCGACCAATAAATAAATTGCAAGAAATTATTTGTGATGCCGATTTAGATTATTTAGGAAGAGATGACTTTGAAAAAATTGCAGATCGATTGCGTTTGGAACTTCGAGAAATGAATAAAATCAATAGCGATAGAGCTTGGGATAATCTTCAAGTTAAGTTCCTAAATCAGCACCAGTACTTTACAAAAACAGCTAAAAAAACACGTCAAAAGAAGAAAGAAGAAAACTTAATTAGTGTTTTAAAACGTTTAGAGCGTGACGAATATGTCGATTAAAAAAACAAAGCCTGACAATCAATTTTAATCGTCAGGATCTTAAACTGGAGTATCTAAAACATATTATTGAGCTTCCATTTTTATTAATGAAATCGGTTTTGCCTTATTCATTTTAAATTTCAGATTCTCAGAACGACCTTTTTTGAAAATTTTATTGCTGTTTTCTTTGCCTTTTCTCAATTCTCTTTGCTCTTCGGCCGAAAGATGAATCGTATGTAAACATTCATCAGAGCAGGTATTTTCCATTTTGGTTTTACAACTTTCACACTGAATAAACAACAAATGACAGGCATCATTTACACAATTTGTATGCGTGTCTGCAGGTTCTCCACATTGATGACAAACAGCAATTATATCCTCAGAAATTCGCTCACCACGGCGTTCATCAAACACAAAGTTCTTTCCGATGAATTTATTTTCTAAACCTTTTTCTTTAACATCATTGGCATATTTAATAATTCCACCCTCTAATTGATGTACATTTTTGAAACCTCGGTGTTTGAACCACGCAGAAGCTTTTTCACAGCGTACACCACCTGTACAATACATTACGATGTTTTTATCTTCGTTACCTTTTAAATATTCATCTTCAATAAAAGGAAGCGATTCTCTAAAAGTGTCAACATCTGGTAAAATTGCACCTTTAAAATGCCCAACTTCTGATTCATAATGATTTCTAAAATCGATAAGAATGGTATCAGGTTGATCGGTCAATTTATTAAACTCCTCGGCATTCAAATGTTTACCTTTATTGGTAACATCAAACGTTTCGTCGTTTAAGCCATCCGCTAGAATTTTATCGCGTACTTTAATTTTCAATTTCAAAAACGGAAATTCAGCTTCCGAGTCATCTACAGCAAAATTTAGACGTATCCCCTTTAGAAAATCGATTTGTTATAATTCTTCTCTAAATTGACTTAGATTTTCTGTAGGAACTGCAATTTGTGCATTGATTCCTTCTTTAGCAACGTACGTTCTACCTACGATGTCAAGCTTTGACCACATTAAAAACAAATGATCCCTGAATAAGCGAGGATGAGCAATATTTGCGTATTGATAAAAAGAAATAGTGACATATTTATGTCCTACTGTTCGCAAATGAGCTTCTAATTCCTCCTTATTTAATGTATTCCACAGTTGCATGCTATGTTGAATTAAATAATTAGTAGTTGCGAAAGTAATTAGATTTTATTTTGCTACAAAATTTTGAGTTTTTTTGGTTTTAGTTTTAAT
>CAZDKE010000046.1:0-14241 GCA_964506255.1 uncultured Lishizhenia sp.
TATTTTTATCCATAATAAATTGACTTTTTCGGTCAACCTATTTCAGGGACATACATTCATCAATTCTACATTTTACATTCTACATTCTACATTTAATTCTAATCAATAATCATCATCATAAATCAATCATCAATTAATCCCCCAATGAATGGAAATAATAGAAACTTCTAGTCATACAAACCTTATTTCTTGGCTTGTTTATAGTTTTTTTTTGGGGTTTGATGTGTTTAGTTGGTTTCCTAGTTACTTTAATTAAACTTACTACTGATAATGAAGCATTACAAGTAATTGAAAGGATAAAAAAAATTGCGTATCTGAATAGTAGTTTCTATTTCTTGTAGAATGAATATAGTTTTAAAAATTTCTAAAATAATCACTTGGCTCGTTTCTTTGTCAATTGCTACTAACTTGGTGATAATTGCAATTCAAATAATTGTTCAAAGCGTTCAACATGTCTAATTTATAAGAATCGGGTATCCCTATGATTTTTACTATTTTACTGAATCCTTTGAATTCTAAGGTTCAAATATGAACCACTTTATTTATGATGGGATTTTAACAATTGCTTTTGTGGTAATTATTTTGTTGATTTATAAATGGTTAGTTAGAAAATTTATTTCAAAGAATAATACAGTTGAAGTGCTAGATTCCGAAAAACAGATTAAAAAAAATAAAAACGTTGAATTCATTAAAAATGAACGATTTTTAAGTTTACTGATTTAGATTTAATCATGTTTTAATCAATGAATGACCTCTACGTTAATTGATTTTCTATTTTTGTTCAAAATTAAATTAGCGTGGAAAAAATTATCTGTGGAATTCAACAAATGGGAATTGGAGTTCCAAATGTACAAGAGGTTTGGGTTTGGTACCGCAAAATGTTTGGTATTGATGTGCGTATTTTTGAAGAGGCAGCACCAGCACCTTTAATGATCAACTACACTGGAGGTCAAGTACACAAAAGAACAGCAACCTTAGCATTGAGTATGGACGGCGGTGGTGGTTTTGAAATTTGGCAATTCACAAGTCGGAATACTGAAAAAGCAACATTTGATATTCAATTAGGCGACTATGGAATGTTTTCGTGTAAAATAAAATCACGAGATGTCCAAAAATCGTACGATTATATGAAACAAAATGGTGCCAACTTACTAAATGCACCTACAAAAAATCCAGCTGGCGAACTTTCTTATTTTGTGCAAGACCCAAATGGAAATGTATTTCAAGTAATTGAAGGAAAAGGCTGGTTTTCAAAAACAAATCACCCATCAAATTGCGGAGGTGTTGGTGGTACAACGATTGGTGTATCTGATATCGAAAAATCTTTAGTCCTTTACAAGGATATTCTTGGATATGATAAAATTGATTTTGATGTAACAGGTGAATTTGCCGATTTACAAACCTTAAATGGTGGTAAAAATAAATTCCGAAGAGTGCGTCTATCTCACAGTAAAGAAAGAATTGGAGCTTTTGCGAAATTACTTGGGCCAACTGAAATTGAATTAGTTCAAGCTATTGATCGAAGTGAGTGCCGAAAAATATTTGAAAACAGATTCTGGGGCGATTGGGGTTTCATTCACTTGTGTTTTGATATTCAGGGAATGGAGCAATTGCGCAAAGAATGTGAAGCCAAAGGATTTCCATTTACTGTTGATAGCTCTGATACATTTGATATGGGAGAAGCTGGTGGAAGATTTTCATACATTGAGGATCCAGATGGAACACTCATTGAGTTTGTAGAAACACACAAAGTTCCGGTAATTAAAAAAATTGGATGGTATATTAATTTAAAAAATAGAAAACCAGGAAAATACCTACCGACTTGGATGTTGAAGGCTATGGGATTAAATCGCGTAAAATAAAACTTTGAAAAAACTAATTCTATCCTTTTATCTTTTCTTGGTTTTGATTTCTTGTACGAAAGAAGTCAATATTGATATTCCTGGATATAAAGCAGAATTAGTTGTTGATGGAAGTATAGAAACTGATGGTCATCCGGTAATTTTATTATCGCAATCAGCAAATGTTTATTCAGAATCTTACGTAGAAACTTACATTGAATCGTTTGTAGCGGATGCAACAGTTAAAATCGTTGTTGATGGCGACACAACTTTATTGGAGTATCGTTTATTAAGTGAATTTCCTGTTTCGACACAAATTCGATTTGCAGAGATGTTGCGCGTTGAATATGATGAAGTACAACAATTACCAATAAAGGTCTATTCTTCCTCAACCTTAAAAGGTGAAGTAGGTAAAAACTATGAATTAATCATTTTACACAAAGGAAAAACATATACCGCAGTTACTTCTATCTTACAGCCAACAAGCCTAAATTCGCTACAATGGGTTTTTGAGGAAGGAAGCGATGAATATGGATTGATTAAGGCTAAACTTAGTGACCCTGCTGGTCAATTTGACGCTTACAAATACGATTCAAGGAGAATAAATACCCAAGAAAATGGAGAACCATTAGATTACACATTTCGAGTTGGTAATGGCGGTGGAAGAATTTTCAGAGACCGCTATTTTGATGGTTTAACTGTTGATTTAACATTTAGAAATCCGCAAAAGAAGAAAGACAGTACTATCAATGATGACTTCAAACGTTACTTCAGAAGAGGTGATTCTGTATTGGTCAAGCTTTCAAAATTGGATAAAAACACCTATGATTTCTTTCGACTTAAGCGCGAACAATTAGAAAGTAACGGTAATCCATTTGCAACCCCCGTTAATGCTAAAACAAACATTAGCGGAGGTGCTTTAGGAATTTGGGCAGGCTTTTCTCCTGCATATCATATTGTTTATTGTATGGAATAAACTTTCAAATAGATTACATCCACTCTGCAGAGAAACGATTGTATTCTGCTCTTAACTCACTGAAGTTTTTCTCGAAATAAGTCATGAAGTCTTCTTCAACGTGATTTTCTACTTTTCTATGCTCAATAGCTACAGGATTTTTTTTAATTTCTTGAATTATTTTCGCTTCATGAACTTTTATTGAATGCGTTAATTCATCAATATTATTGCGTTGAATAATGAATTGATTTTGAAAATGCTCTGCTTTAGCTAAAGCTTCTTTTGAGTTATTTTTCGAAACAATTTCTTGTAATCGCTCTTTTAAGATTTGAATTTCTTCTTTGTAAAATTGTAATCTACTTAGCCAATCTTGGTGAATTTGATGTTGATCGTAGATAAATGCTTTTTCCATGATGAATGAATTTTGACGTTAATGCAAATTTCAACCAAAAGAAGAGTGTTTTATATGATAAGCGTCATATATTTATGTGATTGATTTCACGAGAAAAAAGCTTTTGAAAATGAGTAAGATAGCAATTCTAGTTAACTCAATTGCTTTAGAGAAAAGATTTAATTTCTAAAAACAACCCGACGATAAATGATTGCGATAACCATTGAATTTAAGGTAGAATAAACCATCAAAGCCAACAAGGTAATAATCATCGTGAATTTTGCGCTGTACATTGAACGTGTATTCGCCATGACCTCTCGTTTAATTTCCTGAGGATTCTTGTTTTCCATAGCTGGATTTGAAGTTTGTATTTCTTTAATCACCTTTGGATCCTTCAATTTTAGTTCAATTTCTTGAATTTTCTTATCGTTGAATTCAGGGTAAATTTTTTCATAATAGAAATACAGAAACACACTAACAATCAAGGTGTAAGGTACTCCAGCTAGCATTCCATTTTTAATATCATTCAATAAATTACTTTCTACCTCTTTTCTTTTCACTTTATAAAGCGAAAACGCAATTGCAGCAGTAAGTAAAAACATATTGATAAATACAAAAAACTTGATATCATCTACTGAAAAGTTTATTGCTAAACCTAACATTTTCAACACAATCCAAAGGATTGCTGCACCAATACCAACTTTTACAGGAAGCTTCATTAGCTATTCATTGAAATCAAAAATTCTTCGTTTGAAATGGTGTTTTCCATGTGCGATTTCATGAATTCCATTGCCTCAACTGGGTTCATGTCAGCTATGAATTTACGAATCAACCAGATACGTTGCAATACGTCTTTTCCAACTAATAAATCTTCTCTACGCGTTCCAGATGCTGTTATGTCAATAGCTGGGTAAATTCTTCTATTTGAGATTTTACGATCCAATTGTAACTCCATATTACCTGTTCCTTTAAACTCTTCGAAGATTACCTCGTCCATTTTAGAACCTGTTTCTGTTAAAGCAGTTGCCAAAATAGAAAGCGAACCACCATTTTCAATCTTACGAGCAGAACCAAAGAAACGTTTTGGTTTATGAAGTGCGTTTGCATCCACACCTCCAGAAAGTACTTTTCCTGAAGCTGGAGAAACGGTATTATATGCACGCGCTAAACGCGTAATTGAATCTAACAGAATACAAACATCGTGTCCACATTCAACCATACGTTTTGCTTTTTCCAAAACCATGTTTGCTACTTTTACGTGACGTTCTGCTGGTTCATCAAAAGTTGAGGCAATAACTTCTGCTTTAACGCTACGAGCCATATCTGTCACCTCTTCTGGACGTTCGTCAATTAATAAAACAATTAAATATGTTTCTGGATGATTTGCTGCGATTGCGTTTGCAACATCTTTCAATAACATTGTTTTACCAGTCTTTGGTTGCGCCACAATCATTCCACGTTGACCTTTTCCAATTGGAGCAAATAAATCCATTACACGCGTAGAAAGTGTTTCTTGCTTGTGACCTGTCAATTTGAATTTTTCGGAAGGGAAAAGTGGTGTTAAATATTGGAAAGGAACACGATCACGAATATAAGATGGATGTCTTCCGTTAATCGATTCAACTTTTACTAAAGGGAAAAATTTCTCGCCTTCTTTTGGAGGACGAATTGTACCTTTTACAGTATCGCCTGTTTTCAAACCAAATAATTTGATTTGATTTTGAGAGACATAAATATCGTCTGGAGAAGGTAAATAGTTATAATCAGATGATCTTAAAAATCCATATCCATCTTGAATTACCTCCAAAACCCCTTCTGCAGAAACGATTCCAACTAAATCATAGTTTTCCTCTTGAACCTTTTCTTCTGTTTTCTCAACATTCTGATTACTGTGTTGATTTGGATTCTGGTTTGAATTCCTATTTGGATTGTGATTTGGGTTTTGGTTTGGATTACGGTTAGGGTTTTGATTCAGATTCAAATTCTCCCCGTTTACTTGGTTATTTCCGTTTTCTCCTTGAGGTCGGTTATGAACGGGTTTGTTTTGATGTTGTGGCTTTCTTTGGTTTGGATTCTGATTCGGATTTTGGTTTTGATTTGAAGTTTGATTTTCAGAAACTTCTTCAGTCGAATCAATAGCTAGAACTTGGTTTCTTTGTTTATTTTGGTTTGGGTTGTTGCGATTAGCTTTCAGATTCTGGTCATGTTTTGGATGTTGTGGTTTCCTGACTTGATTTTCTTCTGTTTCCTCTATCGATTCTATATGCGGAGGAACTTCTATAACATCTTCTGCAACCTCTTCCTTTTTTACTTTATTTGGTTTCTCCGATTTGGGTTCTTCAACAATCTCTTGTTTTTCCTCAAATAAAATTGGGTTTGATTCTTTTACTGGAGCTTCAAGGGTAACCGTTTTTCGCTTCCTTTTAGCTTTGTTTTCCTCTTTACTTTCAGTTGTTTTCTCAAAAAGTGAAAGTGTTACTTTTTCTTGAACATCTTCCGCTTTTTGTTTTTCAACTGGTTTATCTTCGCCCATTAACAGATTAATTAATTCGGCTTTCTTGTAGTCGCTTGCGTTTTCAATTCCAAAAGTTTCAGCGATAACTCTCAAGTCTGAGATTTTTTTTGTCTCTAATGTTTTACGATCCATTTAGATTGTATAATTTTTTTTTGATTGGATAGGAATTCGAGAGAAAACCTATTAGTAATAAAGAATTGACGCAAGTTTAACAAAAACTATTGATTTAGCAATGATTTTTTTTAATTTCTATGTTTTTCTTTTTTTCTTTTTTGCCGCTGGAAATAGTATGTTATTCAAAATCAATCTATAACCTGGAGAAGTTGGATGTAAACTTAAATTAGTAACAGGGTCGCCAACAAAATGCTGATAATCTTCCGGATCGTGTCCTCCATAAAAAGTCCATGTCCCCTGCCCCATTTCTCCGTGTAAATATTTTGCAGTTCCAGCAGCTTTATTTTCTCCCAAAATTAAAACGTTCGACTTAATAAATTCTTTTCTGAAATCAGTTGTTTGCCCCATAAAGCCATTGATTACATCAACATGACATTGTGTCAACATCGTAGGAACCACATCCCATTTAGCAGAAAAATCAAATAATGTAAATTGATCAACTGGTTCCGTTATCAAACGATTAATACGTAAATCAGAGGCATCAATATCAGAATATTCGTAAATCATCGGGTCTTTGTTGATATGGAAATCCTTGAAAGCGAATGTTTGCGAGAAATCTAATTTGTCTTGTGCCCTACCATCCGAAGGGTCACCATCAAAAACCGATTCACAAATATCTACCCCTTGTGCTGCTAATGCGATATCAAAACTATCCGTTCCACTGCACATTGTAAAAAGAAATCCTCCTCCGATTACAAAATTCTTTAGGTTTTTCGCAACAGCTAATTTCAATTCAGAAACCTTCTTAAAGCCTAACATTTTAGCATCACGTTCTGCAATCATTACTTGTTCTTGATACCAAGCTTGATAGCGCGCATTTCCATAAAATTTTCCATATTGACCTGTGAAATCTTCGTGATGTAAATGCAACCAATCATATTTAGGCAACATTCCCATTACAATTGAAGAGTCATAGATTTTATCGTATTTTATTTCTGCATATTCTAATACTAATGTCACAGCATCATCCCAAGGTTGTTTGTTTGGTGGGGTGTAAACTGCAATTTTAGGTGCTTTTTCTAATTGCACAATCTCCATGTTTACTTCTGGGTCAGCAATTTGAGATCGAATATTATTAACTTGACCATCAGTCAAAATATCATAGCGAACACCGCGAATAATTAATTCTTCTTCAATCGTTTTTAAATGAGGAATTAAAAATGAACCTCCTCGATAATTTAACAACCATTCAATAACTACTTCATTTTCAAGTGTCCAAAATGCAATTCCGTACGCTTTGAGGTGGTTATTTTGTGCCTCATCCATGGGAATTAAAATCTGTGTTGCTTTTAAAGGAACAACAAGCAAAAGGAAAAAGACAAAAAGTAAGTTCTTCATATAGGAATTATATTTTTTAATCTGTTTTGAATTTATTATTACTCGTAAAATCAATAATTTACAATTGAAAAGTCCGTTCTTAAAATAATCACTCTTCACTTTTTTCCAAGAGCAATCGAGACTTCACTTTTAACTCATAACTTTTATCTAAAAAGGACTATCATCATTACCATCTCTATTAAAATCTATGCCATCATTTTCATCAATAAAGTCTTTGCTATTCATTTTGCTTGCAATAACTACTGTATTTTGCTCCAAATTATGATTAAATCCAGCAATTCCATTAGTTAATGGTGATGACATTTCAATGGCTGGCATTTCGTGAAGATTTTCAAATCGTGCATATTCTGGTACAAATCGTAAACGCACTCTTTCTAATGAACCATTTCTATGTTTTGCAATGATTATTTCTCCGATACCATTGTAAGATTGACCTTCATCATCCGTTGTTATCCCATAATAATCAGGGCGATAAATAAACGAAACGATATCTGCATCTTGTTCAATAGCACCCGATTCACGTAAATCTGAAAGTTGCGGGCGTTTATCACCACCTCTTTGCTCAACCGAACGACTCAACTGTGATAAAGCGATAATTGGAACATTTAACTCCTTTGCAATTTCTTTAATCGAACGAGAAATCGTTGAAATTTCTTGTTCACGATTACCGCCTCCTTTTCCGTCTTTAGCAGACATTAACTGCAAGTAATCAATAATAATTAACTGAATATCATGTTGTTGCTTTAATCTTCTACATTTCGCACGGAAATCGAAAATCGATAAACCTGGCGTATCATCTATAAATAGTGGAGCTGATGAAAGTTTTGTGATACGTGAATGCATTTGTTGAAATTCATGATCTTTCAAATCACCTTTTCGCAATTTCTGTGCATCAATTCGTGCTTCACTTGCAATCAAACGTTTAACTAACTGAACAGCAGACATCTCTAATGAAAAAACCGCAACTCCTAAATTGTAATCAACAGCTGTATTTCTTGCCATTGAAAGTACAAAAGCTGTTTTTCCCATACCTGGACGTGCTGCTAAAACGATCATGTCCGAACGTTGCCAACCTGAAGTTACTTTATCCAAATCAAAGAAACCTGTTGGAACTCCTGAGATACCATCTGAATTTTGAGCTGCTTTTTCAATTTCTTGTATCGCTTCACGTACTACATTTGACATTGAAGCTACCTGTTTACTCATATTGTTTTCAGCAATGGAAAACAAATCTTGCTCAGCTGCATTCAATAACTCAAAGACGTCCTTTGTTTCATCGAAGGAATCACGAATGATTTCGCTACTCACACGAATTAATTCTCTCTTGATAAATTTCTCTGCAATAATTCGAGCATGAAATTGAATGTGGGCGGAAGATGCGACACGATTTGTTAATGAAGAAATATATGCCGCTCCACCTGCTGCTTCCAATTCACCATTTTTCATTAATCGAGCAGTAACAGTCACTAAATCAACAGGGTTTGTTGATGCGAAAAGTTCTTTAATAGCCTTAAAAATATATTGATGTTTCGGATCGTAAAAACTATTTTGATTTAAAATATCGATAGTTTCATTAACAGCATTACGCTCCAACATCATTGCTCCTAAAACAACTTGTTCTGTTTCAATTGCTTGTGGAGGAATACGACCGATATCTCCTGTAAGGACAGAAGGATTTTTTACTCGAGAAATTGGTTTACGATTATTTTCAGGTGTTTCCATACAGCAAATATACACAATGAGAATTTGTTGCCCTCTACCCTTTTGGATTAGTTTATTAAAAGTTGCTAAAAGGCTTTATAAACAATTGTTGAGAAGTTGAAATTTAGTTCCTTTTACGGGTTGATAATCAATCTTACTATTTTTTTGTCAAATAATAAATCTTAAAAGCAACAATATTCCTACAATTAAATTAATTCCTTTAATTATTGTTGTTTCTAAATCAAAGAATTGATATTCAATCACTTGTTCGGTAGGTAAGCCTACAACTTTTACTTCCGAAACAGATTCTCCGTTTAAAAATCACGATTTAAAGAAACTAGTTTTAATTGGCAACCTCACTCATGAATTTGATTCGCATTAAACGCAGTTCTTCTTCCGTGTATAGACCATCAAATTCGTGATAGGCAGTAATCAAATCATCAGTATCAGCGCTTGAGAAATATTCAAAAATCTCTTCCTGATTATCTGAATCGAGTAAAGTATTAATATAGTAATTGATATTCACACGTGTTCCAGAATTAACAATTGATTCTATTTCATCAAGAATATTATCAAAGGTCTTTCCTTGTGATTTTGCAATATCCTCCAGCGGTAATTTTCTATCAATATTTTGAATCAACTGAACCTTTAGCACTGATTTATTTACAAGCGATTTTACCACTAAATCTTGTGGACGTTCAATATCATTGTCCTCAACATAATTCGCAATTAAAGCAACAAATGGTTCCCCATAACGCTGTGCTTTTCCTGTTCCAACTCCTTGAATATTAGTCAACTCTTCAATCGTTATTGGATATTGAAAACACATATCTTTCAAAGAAGGTTCTTGGAAAATAACAAATGGTGGTATGTTATTTTGTTTTGAAATGGACTTTCTTAAATCAACCAATAAATTATAAAGTGTTTCGTCAAATGCTCCACCTTTTCCACTTTGAACAATTGAATCATCATCATCTGTGTTTGAGAAATCATGCTGTTTGATCAGCATAAATGATTCTGGTTTCTCGATGAATTTTTTTCCGTTTTCGGTAAGTTTAAGTGTTCCAAAAGATTCTACATCCTTGTACAATAATCCACCAACTGTTGCTTGTCGAATAACAGCATTCCAGAAATGTTCATCTTTTTCTTGTCCTATACCAAAAGTTGGTAATTTATCGTGTTTATAAGCTTTGATGTCTGAAGTAACGTGGCCAGATAAAAATGCACAGTAATGTTTTGCTTTTTGAGTTTCGTCTAGAAGTTTCACCGATTCCAAAAGCATCAAAATGTAATCTTGTCCTTCTGTTCGTTCACGCGGATTTCTACAGTTATCGCATTGTTCATTGCATTTTTTTTCTTCAAAAACTTCCCCAAAATAATGTAAAATAAACTTTCTTCTACAAACAGAAGTTTCAGCGTAGGAAACAATTTCATTCAATAATTGTCGTCCAATTTCTTGTTCAGTTATTGGTTTACCCTGTAAGAATTTTTCTAATTTTTCAATATCTTTATAACTGTAAAAAGCGACGCACTCCCCTATTCCACCATCTCTACCTGCTCGTCCAGTTTCTTGGTAATAACTTTCTAATGATTTAGGAATATCGTGATGAATCACATAACGAACATCTGGTTTATCGATTCCCATTCCAAATGCGATGGTAGCTACAATTACATCAGCTTCTTCCATCAAGAACATATCTTGATGTTTCCCACGTGTAGCAGCATCTAAACCAGCATGATAAGGCAAGGCATTGATTCCGTTTATTTGCAACAATTCTGAAATTTCTTCAACTTTCTTGCGACTCAAACAGTAAATTATTCCACTTTCACCTTGATGATTTCGAATATACTTTATGATTTGTTTCTCAACTTCACGCTTTGGACGAATTTCATAATATAAATTATCGCGGTTAAAAGATGATTTAAAGACATCAGCGTCCAACATATTCAAATTCTTCTGAATATCATATTGGACTTTTGGAGTTGCTGTAGCAGTTAAAGCTATAACCGGAACATTTGAAATCTTCTCAAAAATATCTCGTAATCTTCGATATTCAGGGCGGAAATCATGCCCCCATTCAGAAATACAATGCGCCTCATCAATGGCAAAGAATGAAATTTCAACAGAAGTTAAAAAGTCAATATTTTCTTGTTTTGTCAGTGATTCCGGTGCAACATAAAGCATTTTTGTTTTACCTTCTTGAATATCTTTACGTACTTGTGTAATCTCAGTTTTAGTCAATGATGAATTAAGGAAATGAGCTACGCTATCGTTTTCACTTACATTTCTAATAGCATCTACTTGGTTTTTCATTAATGCAATGAGCGGTGAAACAATTATTGCAGTTCCATCCATAATTAGAGATGGAAGTTGATAACACATTGATTTACCTCCTCCTGTTGGCATAATTACGAATGAATTTCTACCATCAAGTACATTTTTTATAATTGCCTCTTGTTGACCTTTGAATACTTCAAAACCGAAATATTTTCTTAAAGCTGATTTTAAATCAACTTGATTTTTGCTAATTGTATTATTCACGATAATTTCTTCCATATCAGAAAAACAAAAATTTGTAGTGTTGTTCTGTTAAATTTAGTAATAAAAAAGAGAGTACAAAAGAAAAAGGATAATAAATCAATAGATTTTTTATCTTTTAATTATTTTTTTTATCCATTAATGGCTACAACTTCCTTAACTTCTGGTAAATGATTTTTTAACAAATTCTCAATACCACCTTTCAAAGTTGCAGTTGAAGAAGGACATCCAGCACATGAACCTTTTAATTGTACGGTAACTTTACCATCCTCAAATCCAAGGAAATCTATAGCACCACCATCATTTTCAACAGCTGGTCTAACGTACTGATCTAATAATGCTTTGATAGGGTCATCAAAATCACTTGCGTTAAATTCAATTTTTTCACCCGCAGTTGCTTCTTTTTCAGTAACTTTAGCTTGTGGCATTTGAATTAAAACATCTTTTCCAGCAGCTATCCATTCTTTAATAAACTCTCTTAATTCCATTGTGATAAAATCCCAAGGAACATTGTCAGTTTTAGTTATGGTTATAAAATTTGCTGCTATGAAAACATTTTTCACAAACGGAAAATCAAACAAAGCTTCAGCGATTGGAGAAAATCCTTTGGCGTCCTTTCTTGATACAAACTCAACAGAATCTCCAGATATTAAAAGGTATTTATTTGCAACGAATTTCATCGTTGTCGGATTAGGGGTCATTTCTGTGTAAACAGTAACTGGTACGTTCATTTCTTTTTTTTAATCAAATTTAATAAGAATGTTTGTTTAAAAGGCTAACTTATGCTAACGAATCACGTTTTAATATTTTTTAGGACAATAAAGTTAGATTAGTGGATATGAGATTCATTTAGTAAGTCTAAAACTGTTTTGACTGGACTAAAAGTTTCGTTTGGAACCTCAATAAATAAAGTTGTCCAATTAGCCATTGAACCATTCCATAATCCTGGTAATTCAATGAATCTAACCTCTTTTCCTTTTTGTTTTTTGGAAACCACAAAATATTTTGAATCATCACAAAATTCAGTCAGATTCAATTTTTCTCCTTTTAAGTTTGTTGTGCTTAATACCATCATAACAGGATTAAAATGAGTACTTTGAACCATTTGCTTATATTGATCTGGATTGTTTGATATTTGGGCTTTTTCAACAATTTGTTTTCTAATTATTCCATTTTCCTCGACATGAAAAGGTCCTCCACCAGGTTGCCCTTCATTTCTTACCATCCCACAAATTCTAATTGGACGATTTAAAAGTTGAATTAATTGTTCATCGCTTTCTAGTGTATCTAATTCTGAACTAGAAAAAACGTCGTACTTCTTATTTAACTCTTTAAGATATTCAATATTTAAATCTTTTTCAATTTTTATTAATTCTTGCTTGAATTCACAAAGCAAGGCTCCAATTGCACTCCAAACCTTAATTGATTCTTTTGATTTCGAATAATGCTGAACATTATCAATATTTTTAATGAATATTAATTCACTTTCAATTTTTTGTAAATTATGTAGCAAAGCACCATGACCAGCTGGTCGTCTAAGTGGTTGATTTTCTTCGTTTTTAACTAAATTTCCATCTAAATCGAAAACATAAGAATCGGTATCTTGATTTTGCTCTGAATAAGAAACTTGAAAATTCGTTCCTGTCAACCCTTCCATTTGATTGATTGTTTTTTTGAAAAGGTCTTCAAATTTTTTTTGAATTGTAAAATGAAAGTGTAAATTATTAATTTTCAATAAATTAGATTGAACAATATGTTCCTGTATTGGATTCAAAACAAATGGTTCCAAAACATGAAAAGGAATCAAACCTTTAGGTATTTCACCATAAGCCATTCCTTCTTTTTGAAGTAAGAAATTAGCAAAATCCTCTAAAGAAACTTCGAAATTGATAAGTTTAGTTTGTAATTCTAAAGGCAGATATCTAAAAAACGCAAACTTTTGAATTCGATTAAGAAAACGCTCCACCAAACTTCGATTTTCATCTGTTGGATTACTTAAAAAATCAAATAAAAATTCAAACATTCTTGAGCCTGACCCAGAAGCTGGAATAAAAACACCTATTTTACAATTTAAGTTTTTAAATGAATCATTGTATGCATTCCATTCAGATTCTGATAATTTCAATATACCATTTCCAATTCTACAAGGAGCAATTATATTGAGCTTAGGATTTGGTTGGCCAACTTTTTCTCGTTGCGAATTAATTTGTTGTTCTTGTGTAGTAGTCATTAATAATTAAATCTAAAATTGTTTCTTTGTGCTGTGAATTTAGTTTTCGAATATATAAAATATAAATGGAACGCAAAGGGAAGACATGGAATTCACTCACCTTTCGTTTATAATTTAGTTGATAAAGTATTTAAACTTGATTTCTCAAATTCAAGTCAAATGGTGCTTAAACAATCTTTTAAAAGTTTAGAAAAAAATAAAAATTTAATAACGATTAAAGATTTTGGCGCTGGTTCTCACAAACTTGGAAGCCAACGTTCAATTCAAGAAATTTTCAAAGTAAGTTCAAGCAAAGGTCATTACGGCAAGATTTTATTCCAGTTAAGCAATCATTTTCAACCTATGCAAATATTAGAATTTGGAACTTCACTTGGAATTGGTACTTTACATTTTCATTTGGGTAATCCAGATAGTCAAATAACAACAATTGAAGCTTGCCCTGAAACTCTAAATTTTGCTAGAGATTTTCTAAAGGATAAAGTTACCAATGTCAATTTTATTGAATCCACTTTTAGTGATTTTTTGAATCAAAATTCAACCGAAAAATATGATTTAAT
>CAZDKE010000046.1:14251-25048 GCA_964506255.1 uncultured Lishizhenia sp.
CTTTGTGGATGGGCATCATGATGGTAAGGCCACACTAGATTACATGCGAAAATTAGAAAGCCATTCTCACAACGATACTATTTTTTTACTCGATGATATTCGTTGGAGTGATGATATGTTTGAAGCGTGGAATATTTTACTAAATTCTGAAAAATACAATGTTTCAATTGATTTGTTTCGAATGGGAATTTTGATTCCTAGAAAACAACAAGTGAAAGAACATTTTATACTTCGTGGAAAATAAGTTTAAGTAATTAATTTGGTTTATTAATAGTTAAATCTTGGATTTCAATCTACTTTACTTAATCTTGTTTTACTCTTCTATTTCACTCTAAATCAACTTTTTAATAAAAATATAGAATTGAAAAAAAATCAAAAAAAATGATACTTGATGTCTCCGATTTTGATATATTAAATCTCTAAAAAAAATGTAAATTTCAAGTCCAATTATATAGGAATTATGTAAATTAAAACCATAATTATGTAAAAATTAAACTGAAGTCTTTTGAAAGGATTGAGTTTCTTTGATAAACAAAGCTATTAAAGCTAATTTCATTTCACATTTTCAATTCTCTATTTGATTTTCGCGTTCTGATATCGGTCTTAGTTTCAACAAAAAAAAAGTTGTTTTTAGTTTAAAGTCTTGTGCTTATTTAAATAGACTAGCGTTAACCTATTGAATATTATATTTTACAACACGCTAAAACAAACTTCCAAATGGAAGACAAAAAACATGGTATCAAAATTCTCAAAAGTAGGATTATACCCACAACAGTATTTTACAATCAAATTATTGATAGCCTGCAAGATTATTCAATATTCACTTTTGACAAGGATTTTGTCATAAATAGTTGGAGTTCAGGTGCTACAAAAATAGTTGGTTATGAAAAAGATGAAGTTTTAGGCGAACCATTTGACTTAATTTTTTCGGAAGAAGATTTAAGCAATGGCATCCCAAGAAAAGAGATAGAACTAGCGTTAACGGAAGGAAGAACAACAAATAATAGATGGACACATTGCTAAAAACAAAAGTTTGTTTTATGCCATCGGGTTGGTATTTCCGTTAAAAGATATTGATGGAACCATTATTGGGTAAGTTAAAATATTACGCGATTTAAAAGTGCGCAAGAATTCTGAATATGCGATAAAAAATTTAGCCTGTTTAAAAATAATTTTCAGCAGCATACAATCAACCTTGGTGCAATTATTTCAAATTTTAAAAATTCAGAATCCAAATTTGACTATAACAATAATGTTTCTACAGACTATTTACCAGTGACTAACAGATATAGAATTAATAGCGACTTTACGCTCTCTAAAAATTGGTTAATTAACTCTCTAAATATGTTTAAAATTTCTGTTGTTGCTGATTATTCCTTTTTATTGAATTCAAATTATTATTCGATTAATAATGTAGGCTGTCAATTGGAAATATTTGATTTTTTATCTGCAAGAATTGGTTATTATAGCAGAAGTAAAGACATAGAACAAAATTTACAATTACTTAAATGAAAAAATGCATTTACCTAAGGATATGGTCTAAGTATACCAATTGATAAGCTGACAGAACTTCCGCTTAAAATCAATATCAATTATTGCAATTTACCACAAGAAAATAGTTCGATTGAACTATTTTTTATTTTCCCAAATTTCAATAGTTTTAATTGAAGTATTAAATGGTTTTTCAAGTAAATGAAAGCTATATGTTTAACTGAAATTATATCCTCTTGATTTGAAAAAAAAAAAAAACACTTAAAAAAAAGAATTGTTTCTCGTTAAAAATCTACGTGGCGCTCTTTTTTGTCTGGGAAAATATCTGCAATTGTTACTAAAATTCCTGTTTCTTCAACGTTTCCAAAATCAGGATTTACAGCCGTTCCAAAAGTTTTCATCGATGGCGATAGATTCATATAAATATTTACCAATGGCGGAATAAATTCTCCTTTGTCGCGAATATGTCCATTCAACACTTTGAAACCATCTTTAAAATCTAATCCTTGCAGCTGACTTTCAACGTATTCTCTGTCATAATTTTGAACCAAAGGATGAAAGGGCTGCATCAAATTTTCAGTATCTGGAAAATAATGATGCATAAAATGCAACAAGAAATCTCGGCAATCGGTGTTGTAATTTGGATACATCGTTACTTTACCAAAAAAGTACTTTTTCTCTGGATAAAAACGCACCAAAGCACCCAATCCATCCCAGATATTATCTAAAGCAAATAAACCTTTTCTTGGGTCAACGCTTGGTTGAAACATTGGTTGTACCCAACTGCGTCCTAATTCAATGGTGTGTGGTAAATAATCACTTAAAAACCGTTCTGTAAAGTCAAAATAATGGGTTGTTGATAAATGTATAGTTCCTTCAGAATCAATCGCTTCGTCGCATAAAATAAAACGATAACCACCAATGATTTCTTTTTCAACTGGCGACCATACGATTAATTGCTTGTAACAAATTTCACCTGTGTCGTATTCATCCAAGTCCATTTCTTTGCCAGTTCCACCGCCTGAGGCACGAAAAGTAACTTCGCGCAAACGACCGATTTCCAACAAGGTATTCGGCGCATTTTTATTATCGACAATGTAAATTTCGTTTCCTCCTTTTCGCGTCAAACGCACTAATCCTGAGGCTACTAATTCTTCTTCAATAATCGATTTTGGAAGTGGGGCAATAATTTCCTTCATAGTTATTTCTTTAGTGAATGAACGTTTTTTCGCAACATTTCAGCTGCATCTTGGTCACTCAATGATTTATCAATTTCTCCTGCTTTTATTGGCTCACCAACTGTAAAAGTGATGGTTCGATTGTACTGTTTAAACAATTCATTGGACAAATAAAGCATTTCAATATTCGCCTTGATACCAACAGCACTTCTTATCTTCGATAATCGATAAAAGAAATTTGACAACTCACCTTCAATATGAATAGGAACAACGGTTCTATCCAAAGAGCGTGCATATAACATAAATGTTTTTTTCCAAGCTAAATCTTGAACTTCGCCATCAATCTTTCGACTCACCAAACCAGCTGGAAAAATACAAATTGCATTATCTGATTCAAACGCATTTTTAATTTGAATGCGCACACTATTGTCGTTTTTTCCGTGCTTATTGACACCTATAAAAAGATTACTAATGTTTTTCAAATTCATCAGTAAATCGTTGACAATGAAACGCAAATCTCTGCGGTGTTCTTTCAAACCAGCAATCAAAGCAATGGCATCCATTCCTCCTAAAGGGTGATTCATCGCAATTATCAATGGTCCATCTTTTGGAATCAATTCTTTGTTTTTAATGACAACGGTAATGTTGAAATATTCCATCACTGCCACACAAAAATCTTGATCGTATTTGTCTTTGTTTTTTATCAAGAATTCATTGATTTCATCTTCGTGTAAGATACGGCGTAAATAATTGATTACGAATGAAGGTAACCAACGCAAAAGCTTCGGATTTTTACTTCCAATTAAGCCTTTTACATCTATAAATTTTTCACTTTTCACGTTAACGAAATTAAAATTTAAATCGAAACAAGTTGAATTGAAAGGATTAAATTATCCACATTAAAAATGTTAGTAATGAAACGGGATTTTCAAACCATCATAAGCGAGAAATACATTTTCAGGTAAAGTCAATTCAATTTCTGATTGGCGACCAAATAAATGCGATATGTGGGTTAGATACGCTTTTTCAGGTTTTACTTCGTCGATAAAAGCCAAGGCTTCCTCTAAATTAAAATGTGAAATGTGTGTGGATCGATGCAAGGCATTCACAATCAATGTTTTTGTCCCTTTCACTTTCTCTTTTTCATTGTCGCTAATTGTTTTTGCATCAGTGATATAGGTGAAATCTCCAAAGCGAAAACCAAGAACGGGCAATTTATAATGTAGTACTTCAATCGGAATTAAAGTCAAATTATGATTGAGAATAAATGGTTTTAAATCAATATTTTTCAACTCAAATTTTGGAACGCCAGGATATCTTTCTTCTGAAAAAGCGTAATGAAATTCTCGTCTTAAGGCAAACTCAACTTGAGAAGTGCAATAAATTTCCATCGGGCGCTCTTCTTTGTAGTTAAAAGCGCGTACATCGTCCAAACCTGCTAAATGGTCTTTGTGTTCGTGGGTAAAAATAACGCCTCTCAAGGATTTCACTTTTTCGCGCAACATTTGATTTCGAAAATCTGGACCAGAATCAATTACGTAATTTTCATCTTTAACGTTGATCATTATCGAAGAACGCGTTCGGTTATCTTTAGCGTCTGGAGAACTACAAACGTAGCAATCGCAAGCAATCACAGGTACACCTTGTGAAGTTCCAGAACCTAAAATTGTAACGAAGCCTACCATTCTTACGAAATTAAGTATAGTTTTTCAAAGACAAATTTAGTATTGAACAATTTTGAGTGAAGCATCCTTTCTTAGAAACAAATTTAAGATGGTGTTTATGTCGCGATTTTCATTTTGAGGCGCAATATAACGTTTCCAATCCACAGGTTCTTTGCCGTTAAAATGAAAAGGAGCAAATCCATAACCTTTATACGCACCGTTTTCAATCCACACCATACTTCGTTCACCTTTGTTGCGACCTTTATCCAAAATGTAGAAAGATTTTCCTTCAAAAGACAATTGTTTCACTAATTCCGAAACGCGCTCATTGTACGATTCAGCTGATTCTTCACCTACACAAGCACCTTTACACTGCTTGATGGAATGATGAAAACAACCAGTTTGCGTAGGGTAAAGTCCACATAATTTTTGACACAACTGATATTTTTCAACGATATGCGTCATGTAATCCGTTCCTTCTTTTCGGGTTGTGAAATGCAACAAAGGAACACTCTCCGTTTTTGCAATAGAATGAATAGTTAAATTCAAATAGCCTTTCGCATCTTCGACATCAAACAATCCAAACGGAAAAGAACTTTTACGCAGTTTACGATTGTAAAGTGGTTGATGTTTTTTAATTAATTCTGACTCCAATAACATTGCAATCAGCTCAGAACCAGTTAATTCATATTCAACCCTCACAATTTCTTGAATCATTTTCAAACCTTTAGCTGTAGAATTATTGCGAAGATGTTGTTCAACTCGTTTTTTTATGTGGATACTTTTTCCGATGTAAATAATCTGATTAAATTCATTCAAGAACTTATAAATTCCAGCTTTATTGGGTAGTTCATCAATGATTTCTATATTTAAATTGGGATGTACCGATTTTGGATTCACCTCTTGCTGAATAAAAGTCGACAGGTTATTGGGGTCTTTGTGATAAATTAAATCAAACAATTTAGTTGTTGCTAAAGCGTCGCCACCTGCACGATGTCTCCCAACGATTTCAATCTCAAGTGCTCGACTTAATTTGCCTAGACTATAAGAAGCGTGACCAGGAATCACATAACGCGAAGCTCTAACGGTACACAAATGAGGTAAGCGAAAATCGAAACCTAGACTTTTAAATTCGTGACGAAACATTCCATAATCGAAGGCGACATTGTGTGCTACGAAGATACAATCGTTAGTAAATTCCAATACTTTCTTTGCAATTTCATAGAATTTGGGGGCATTTTCCACCATTTCATCCGTGATTCCAGTTAAACGAACTATAAATTCTGGAATTTGTTGCTCCGGATTGACTAACGTCACGAATTCATCGATGATTTTTTCGCCATCGTATTTGTACATCGCCAATTCAGTAATCTTAGAATTCTTGGGACTTCCTCCAGTAGTTTCAACATCAACGATGACAAAATTCATGGTCGCGAAGGTATCTAAAAATGTTGAAAACAGCGTTTAGAAATCTGAAAAAGAATGGATTTGAATAAAGAATTCTACTTCTTAAACAGCGAAAGAATAATCTTCACAAGGCTGACTAGAGCTACTACTAAAATTCCACCAATTACCCCAAAAACAAACTCTTTTAATATGTCGGGCCACTCGTGAAAAAGATGATGTAGAAATTCAATTTTATGAGAAAAAATACCTCCAGATACTAATAGAAGGGCAATCGTACCTACCACTGCAAAAACTTTGATAATAATTGGAAGCATTTTTATCAAAAGCAAACCTGTAGAATTTAAAAATCCTTTGTTTTTCGATTTAGAAATCAGTAAAAGACCAAAATCATCCATTCGGACAACTAAAGCTACAATTCCATAAACACCAACTGTAGCAATTATGGAAACAATCGATACGGTCAAAATTTGAATACCCAAACTTTTGTCAACCACTATGCTTAACGCGATAATTACGATTTCTACTGACAGAATAAAGTCGGTTGTTATTGCAGATTTAATTTTAGATTTTTCTAATGTTGCATCGTCTTGTTGAATTTCATCTTTTTGCTGATTATTGGTCTGTTTTTTATAAAAAAAGAATTCAACTATTTTTTCAATCCCTTCGAAAGCAAGAAAAAAACCACCTAGTACAAGAATAATTGTAATTGCAAAAGGAAAAAAACCATTGAGTAATAATGCAATTGGGACAATAATTAACTTATTTAAAAAAGAACCTTTTGTAATTGCCCATAAAACTGGAATTTCACGTGAAGAAACAAAGCCTGTTGATTTTTCTGCATTAACAGCCAAATCGTCACCCAAAATTCCTGCTGTTTTTTTTGTTGCAATTTTCACGTTAGTAGAAACACCATCCATTAATGCTGCAATGTCGTCCAAAATTGCAAAAAAGCCTGAAGCCATAGTTTTCTTAATTCATTTCGATTATAAAGTAAATAGTTTTTTTGGAGTAAACGCTTTTGAACTTGTATTAAATTAATTTTACACACTAAAATAATTAGTAGTTTTTTTTGCAAGATCATTTACGTTGATTAAAAAACCAAAAAGAATAAAAAACAATGCTCGAATTAAAAATGCAAACTCGGTGGTTAACTCTTTAATTTTGAAAACTTCATGTTCTAAAATTTCAGGTTGTAGCTTTTGTAATCAACCAATAAGAATTTATTTGCTTTAAATTGCCCAAAAATAAACCGAAAAGTAAGATAAAAATCAAAGCAGATAAATGGTAAAATTTTGCTACTGAATAGATCAAAATAACCATTAAAATTATTGGTAAAAATTTAACATGATGTTTTTTTTACTCAACAAAAAAGTTAATCCTAAAATTGCCACAAAATAACGGATGGAATTTTCGTTTTTGAAGACTTGACATCAAATACATAAGCAATTAATGATAAAACGCAAATTAGAATTATTATAGATATTGTCATTACTTCTTTTTAAGATTAAATTGAATTATTTTGTTAAAAATCAAATAGAAATAATTTTAATTTTAACAATTCAATTAAATTAAGCATTATTTCCAAGATTAGATTTTTCTTAACATTTTTCCCAACTAGATTAAATTGAAAAAAGTGAAAACCCATTTATTGATTACAATTAAATTTTTCAAATAATAGTTTGGCGAAGTAGATCAATTTATAAAGGTGAAATTGATTAAATTTTTGGATAAAATCCATCGGAGACTACATACAAATATTCGAAATGTTAGGTGTTTTCTATTTGTTGTTTTCTGGGTGGCCTAAAAAAGAAAGTAGTTATTATGTAAATCCAATATTTTAATTTTCAATCTAAAAAAAAGTAAAACACTCTTAATTGTTTTAATCATAGTTATTCAAAGAAAATTAAGATTAGATTCTTGTTAAAAATTGAAAGCATCGGATTGTTAAAACTTTAATCAAAAAAAAAAGACCAATCGAAGATTAGTCTTTTTGTATTTATAATTAACATTTGTACATTAAACATGTAAAGCTCTATTTTCAGTTGCTGCCAATGCAGCTTCTTTCACACCTTCAGAATAGGTTGGATGTGGGTGACAGATTCTTGCCATGTCTTCAGAGGAAGCTCTAAACTCCATTGCTGTAACTGCTTCCATAATTAAATCTGCTGCGCGAGCTGCAATCATATGTACACCTAAAACCTCATCTGTAGTTTTATCAGCTAATATTTTGATAAATCCACCAGTATCCATACTTGCACGAGCTCTTCCTAATGCTTTTATTGGGAAATTCCCAACTTTGTATTCAATTCCTGCAGCTTTTAATTCTTCCTCTGTTTTACCAACTGCAGCTACTTCAGGCCATGTGTAAACTACTCCTGGAATCAAGTTATAATTTAAATGTGGTTTTTGTCCAGCTAATAATTCTGCTACATAAACTCCCTCTTCTTCCGCTTTATGTGCCAACATTGCTCCACGAACGACATCCCCTATTGCGTAAATATTTGGAACAGCGGTTTGCAGATGATCATTCACTTCCAATTGTCCACGACTATTTGCGGTCAAGCCTGCATTTTCAAGACCTAAACCATCTGTGTAAGCTTTTCTACCAACTGCCACCAAGCAATAATCAGCTTCAAAAGTGACTTCTTCTCCTTTTTTGTTCAAGGCAGTTAAAACAACTGATTTTCCTTTGTTTTCAACCTTTTGAACTCGGTGTTCCATTTGAAATTTGAATCCTTCTTTTTTCAAAATTTTAGTGAATTCTTTACCAATTGATGCATCCATTGTTGGTAGAATTGTTGGTGCAAATTCAATTACTTCAATCTCAGTTCCCAAACGACCATAAACTGAACCAAGTTCTAAACCGATAACCCCTGCTCCTATTACAATCATTTTCTTTGGAATCTCTTGTAAATTCAAAGCTTCTGTAGAAGTAATGATCCGTTTTTTATCTGGCTCCATTCCAGGAAAGAAATTTGGTTTCGAACCAGTTGCTATGATAATATTTTTTCCTGTAAGGTTGTTTGATGTTCCGTTAGCAGTGGTAACTTTTACTGTGTTTTTATCAATAAATGAACCAACGCCAGTGTGCACCTCAATTTTATTTTTGTCCATCAAGAATTTAACTCCTGCACAAGTTTGACTTACAACGTCGTTTTTGCGTTGAATCATTTGCTTGATGTTCGCTTTTAAACCTTTTAATTCAATTCCGTGTTCAACAAAGTTATGGGTTGCATTGTGAAAATGCTCTGAAGAATCTAACAAAGCTTTTGAAGGAATGCAACCTACATTTAAGCAGGTTCCACCTAAAGTATTGTATTTTTCAATAATAGCTGTTTTCATTCCCAATTGGGCACAGCGAATAGCAGCCACATATCCTCCAGGACCAGAACCAATGATAATTACGTCGTATGAACTCATTTGAATCGAATTTTTAGCAAAGTTAAAACATCTAAGCAAACGAACTTCGATTCATATAGAAAAGTTAAGCAAGGAGCTATTAATTAGGTTTGATAGATTGCTTAAAAAAGAACCAAAGTGGTCATAAACAATCAATTCATCGGTTAAAACCACACTTATGTTGTCATGATTAAAAATTTTATTGCTTTGTAAGTTTTAAAAACTCTTTGTCATAATACTGTCCGCCTCCATCAGAATAAAGAATAATTCCTTTTTTAAATTTATACTTTTTGTACTTCAAAAATCATCATTAACGCTGGTAAAGTTGTCTGTTCAGTTGTTAGTCTTTTACTAGCACAATATCCTAAAATGTATCTGCTATGAGCGTCCATTATAAAGGTTAAATAATAAAAAGTTTCTTGTACATCGAAATAAATAATATCACTTACATATGCCTGGTCAATAGAAGTAATAATTAATTCTTTGTACAAATTATCGTACCGAATTACTCCTGTGCTGAATGTAGTTCTAGCTCTATTTATTAAACGTTGTTGAACCTTTCCCCATTCAAAGCACAAACTTTCAAATTTGTCTTTGCCAATACCATCTGGGTTAATTTTATAATACATAGCACGGCAACTAAGCATAGGGTGATCATTTCTAACTTGTACAACAATCTTAAGCAGATTTTCAAACATACTTTGTTGCTCTAATTGACTATTCAAATGTTGATGAAGACTTTGCTTTGTAATACCGATTGCTGTATAAAACTTATTCAAACTCACTGTTATTTTTTCTCTGTGATACCAGTAGAAGAGGATTATTCGGAATCGAATTTTTTTTTAATATCTACGTTTTATTCTTGCTCAGCTAACTCAATCATCTTTTCTTGAAAATCAATAACAATTTGTTTTTGACCAACAATGCGTTCTAGTTCAGCTACTTTTTTTTTGAAGAAGTGCTAAAACTCGTTTTGTTTCACTTTCCATTTCAACTACCAAACTTAAACCTTTTTTGTCTTGCAAACTATACTTATCAATCCATTTGTAAACATTATTTGCTCGAACTTGATAAGCTTTGTTAACCTCCAAAACTGTTGTTTGTTTTCTTTCGATTTTTTTATACTTTTTGCTTTGAAAAAAGAGATGGTTTGAAGTCAGTAACAAAGATGCTTGCTGATAAAGACGCTGTTCGTTCATATGTAAAAGGAAAGACTTCCATTCAATCACTAACTTCAAAAGGAATTAAGCTTGCAAAACCATTCTAATTCAAAGTGAATTAATAGTATAATTTTTAATTTTAATAAGCAATACAAAAATTGCCAATTGGATTGAAAAATTGGAGGGGAATTCTAAAAAGTAACTATCCAAATAGCTCCATCAAATCTTCCTTCGCTAATGATTTCATTGCATTTTCATCGAAAGTATTTTCTCTTTTAATGAGACATCGCCTTTGTAGTGCAGTCGAAACTTTTGTCCATCACTAACATACAATACTGGGTAAAGTCCTTCTGACTTGGATCCAACAAAAAGAAGACATTGAACGTTTGAAAATTTGGTGTCTAGAAAATTTTGGTAGGCAGTATCCTTTAGTCTTAGCTAGAGTTTTTTAAGAAATTCTAGTATTAACTTATGCTCATTCAAAGAGTCCACAATCAG
>CAZDKE010000046.1:25058-26988 GCA_964506255.1 uncultured Lishizhenia sp.
TCATCGACTTTGATGAGGTCTTCGACGAGTTCTTTTTTGCCTGATTGGAGTTGTAAGATTTTGTCTTCGATGGTGTCAGGGCAAATCAAACGAATCGCCATTACGTTCTTTTTCTGTCCGATGCGGTAACAACGGTCGATGGCTTGGTTTTCCACCGCTGGATTCCACCACGGGTCGACGATGAAAACATAGTCAGCTTCGGTTAAATTCAAACCGGTCCCACCTGCTTTCAAACTGATTAAAAACACGCGTTTCTCAGCGTCTTCTTGGAACGATTGCACACGCGCTGAGCGGTCTTTTGTTTGTCCAGTCAAGTATTCGTAAGCAATTTCTTTCTCGTCCAAACGTTTCCGAATGAGTGCCAACATACTTACAAATTGTGAGAAAACCAAGATTTTGTGTTCGCCCACTTTCTCTTCAATTTGCGCCAACAACTCATCTAATTTACTGGATTCGTTGCCGTAAAAAGCTTCGTCGTTCAGCAATTCAGGGGAATTACAAATCTGTCGCAACTTCGTTAAACCTTGCAAAATATGCATGTTTTTGTTGGTCAACTCGTCGTTTTTGTCTGCTTTTTCCAAGAACAATTTGAACTCGTTGCGGTACGTTTCGTAAATGCGCCGCTGATTTTCTCCCATCGGACAATGAATCACGATTTCCGTTTTGTCAGGAAGTTCGTTCGCCACTTGTTTTTTCGTTCTACGCAATAAGAAAGGACTCAATTTTTGCTGTAATTCTTTCGCACGTTTGCTGTCCTTGAATTTATCAATCGGAATGGCGTAATTGTCTTTGAAATGCGTTTGATTTCCCAGTAAGGCTTGATTCGCAAAGGAAAATTGTGCGTAAATATCAAAGGTGTTGTTCTCAATTGGCGTTCCTGTCAATACAATTCTGTTTCGCGATTGCAACAAACGAACGGCTTTGTAACGCTTCGATTCAGGATTTTTTATAGCTTGTGATTCATCCAAGAAAATGTAATCGAAGTCGATTTTTTTCAAGAAAGTAATGTCGCTCAACATCGTGCCGTAAGTGGTAATGATGAGGTCGTATTTGTCGATTTTTTCGTGGTCTTTTTCGCGGTTCAAGCCGTAAATGACGTGGTATTTTAAACTTGGAGCAAATTTGTCCAACTCCGATTGCCAGTTGAAAATCAATGAAGTAGGCAACACAATTAAATGCGTGCGTTTGCCATTTTTCTCTTTCAAGGACAAAATAAACGAAATGATTTGAATGGTTTTTCCCAATCCCATATCGTCCGCCAAACAACCGCCAAAATTGAATTCATCAAGAAAATGCAACCAATTCAAGCCGTGTTTTTGATAATCGCGGAGTCTTGCTTTCAATTTTTTCGGAACGGCAACTGCATCGATATTGTTGAATTGGTCAAATTTCGTTTTGAAAAGTGTCAATTCTTCTTTCACCTCATACGGCAACACTTCGTCCTCAAACAAGGAATCAATTACTGTGAAATTGGCTTTCGAACTTCGGATTGCGTTGTCGTGAATTTCTCCAGAACGAAAGAATTTGGCATATTTTTCCAACCATTCGTCGGGCAACATTCCTAATTTTCCATCTCCAAGTTTGACGAATTTTGCTTGGTTGTAAACGGCTTTTTGAATGTCGCGCAATTTCACTTTTTCGGAGCCAAACTTAATGTCCACCAAGGTATCGAACCAATTGATTCCACTAGATATCGAAACTGAAGTCGAGATTTTATGCGGACTGTAATTGTTATTTTTGAGTTCGTTAAAACCAAGAATTTCAACTCCTTCTTTGCGCCAAGCTTCAAAGGCATCTAAAAACCAGCCATCTTCCAAAAAGCGCTGTTTGTGCAAATAGAAAAATTCAAATTCTGTTTCTTGTTCCTCGAAGTGCGGATGAGTGCTTTTTATCAATTCAATAAATCGAGCTTCTAAAGAGGAATCTCGAC
>CAZDKE010000047.1:0-4274 GCA_964506255.1 uncultured Lishizhenia sp.
CAAAAGCAAAATTGGTTGAGTTTAAAGGTTTTGAAAATGTTTCAGTAGGTGATTTAGTTGATGTAGCTATTTTCCAAGAAGGAGAATTTATTGACGTAATCGGTACAAGTAAAGGTAAAGGATTTCAAGGGGTTGTAAGACGTCATGGTTTCGGTGGAGTTGGTCAAGCAACACACGGTCAACATAACAGACTGCGTGCGCCAGGATCTATTGGAGCTTGTTCATACCCTGCACGCGTATTTAAAGGAATGCGTATGGCTGGACAAATGGGAAATAAGAGAAGATTAGCTTCTAACTTAGAAATCCTTAAAGTTTTGGCTGACAGAAACATTCTTATTGTTAAAGGTTCTGTTCCTGGAGCTAATGGTTCAACTCTAACAATTAAAAAGTAATGAAAGTAAATATATACGACACAAAAGGTTCAGTAACATCTAAATCTTTAGAATTATCTGAAACAGTTTTTGGTATTGAACCAAACAATCATGCTATTTATTTAGATGTTAAACAACATTTAGCTAACAGAAGACAAGGTACTCATAAATCGAAAGAAAGAAATGAGGTAGCTGGTTCAACAAAGAAACTTAAGAAACAAAAAGGGACTGGTGGTGCAAGAGCAGGTAGTGCTAAATCTGGAACAAGAGTAGGTGGAGGTAGAATTTTTGGACCACGTCCAAGAAACTATCACTTTAAATTGAACATCAAATTAAAAAGATTAGCAAGAAAATCAGCATTGGCTTTCCAAGCTAAGAATGATGGTTTAATGATTATTGAAGATTTCAACTTTACAGCTGCAAAAACGAAAGATTTTAAATCTTTGATTAGTGCTTTGAAACTAGATAATCAAAAAGTTTTAATGATTTTAGGAGAAAGCACAGATAATGTGTACTTAGCATCAAGAAACTTAAACAAAATCAAAGTTGTTACTGCTGATTCTTTCAACACTTACGATATTTTGAATGCGAAAAAAGTAGTGTTACTAGAGAGTTCTGTTAACAAAATTGAAAACATCCTTAACTAAAAAGTTATGCAAACGATTATTAAAAAGCCTATTATAACAGAAAAAGCTACCTTTGCAAGCGAAAAAATGAATCGATTCACTTTTGAGGTAGATAGAAAGGCAAATAAATTAGAAATAAAAAATGCCGTCGAGAAAATGTATGGAGTACATGTCACAGATGTTCGTACATTAAATTATGGCGGTGGGGTATCCTCTGTGAAGTACACCAATAAAGGCGTTGTTGAACAAAAAAGTAAACAATGGAAAAAGGCTGTAGTTACTGTTGCGGATGGTGAAACCATTGATTTGTTTAACAATTATTAATGACTGAATAATGAGTCTAAAAAAGTTTAAACCAACAACTCCAGGTCAGCGTCACAAAGTTGCGACTGATTTTGCAGAGATTACCGCATCTGCACCTGAGAAGAGCCTATTGGCTAGTATGAAAAAATCTGGTGGTAGAAATAATGATGGTAGAATGACTATGCGCTACTTAGGTGGTGGTCATAAACAAAGATACCGTATCATTGATTTCAAACGTGATAAGTTTGATATTCCAGCAACGGTTAAAACAGTAGAATACGATCCAAATCGTACAGCGCACATTGCTCTATTGTTTTATGCTGATGGTGAAAAAAGATATATCATCGCTCCAACAGGTATTAAAGTAGGTGATATCGTAGTGTCTGGAAAGTCAGCAACACCAAACATTGGTAATGCAATGTATTTATCAGATGTTCCTTTAGGTACTGTTATTCACAACATCGAATTGAAACCAGGTAAAGGGGGTTCAATTGCAAGAGGAGCAGGTACATATGCTCAATTGAATGCAAGAGATGGTAGATATGCTACAATTAAAATGCCTTCAGGTGAAACTAGAATGATTTTAACTACATGTCTTGCGACAATTGGTTCAGTTTCAAATGCTGAACATAACTTAGTTGTTTCTGGTAAGGCAGGTAGATCAAGATGGTTAGGAAGACGTCCTCGTGTAAGAGGTGTTGTTATGAACCCTGTTGATCACCCAATGGGTGGTGGTGAAGGAAGAAATTCTGGAGGTCACCCAAGATCAAGAAACGGTATGCCAGCTAAAGGATTTAAAACAAGATCTAAAAGCAAATACTCAGATAAGTTTATTGTTGAAAGAAGAAAAAAATAGATATTAGGATATGAGTCGTTCATTAAAAAAACCGCCTTTTGTTCATTATAAATTAATGAAAAGAGTTGATGATGCGAAAGCTTCTAGCAGTAAAGCTGTTATAAAAACTTGGTCAAGAGCATCAACCATCACACCAGAATTCGTAGGATTCACGTTTGCAGTTCACAACGGAAATAAATTTATTCCTGTTTTTGTTACTGAAAACATGGTAGGTCACAAGTTAGGTGAATTTTCACCAACAAGAAACTTCCGTGGACATGGTGGAAATAAAAAAGATAAGAAACGTTAAGAATTTATAACAGTCATGGGAGCTAGAAAACGTTTAAGAGCTGAAGAGCTTAAAAAGTCAAAAAAAGCAATTGCGATTGCACAACTTAAGAATTCTCCGATTTCACCACGAAAAATGAGATTAGTTGCTGATTTAATTAGAGGAGTTGAAGTTAATAAAGCTTTGAATATCCTTAACTTTAATAGTAAAGAGGCTTCTACAAGTCTTGGTAAGTTACTTCGTTCTGCTATCGCTAACTGGGAGCAGAAAAATGAAGGAGCTGATATCAGTCAAGAAGTTTTGGTTGTTAAATCAATCGAAGTTGGTTGTGGTACAATGTTGAAAAGAATTCAACCTGCACCTCAAGGTAGAGCACATAGAATTAGAAAAAGGTCAAATCACGTTACCATCGTTGTTGATGGTACTAAATAATTGGTGAAATGGGACAAAAAACGAATCCAATAGGAAATAGATTAGGTTACATCCACGGTTGGGAATCTAACTGGTACGGGGGTAATGATTACAAAGATAAAATTGTTGAGGACGATCAAATACGTAAATATTTGACTGCTCGTTTGGCAAAAGCAAGCATTGCAAAAATTATCATAGAAAGAACTTTAAAATTGGTTACTGTTACTATTAATACAGCTCGTCCAGGGGTTATTATTGGTAAAGGTGGACAAGAAGTTGATAAATTGAAAGAAGAGTTAAAAAAAATAACTAAGAAAGAAATTCAAATCAACATTTTTGAAGTTAAAAGACCAGAACTTGATGCTCGTTTAGTAGCTGATGGTGTTGCTAGACAATTAGAAGCTCGTATTTCATTTAGACGAGCAATTAAAATGGCAATTGCAGGTACAATGAGAATGGGTGCAGAAGGAATCAAAATCAAAATTTCAGGTCGTTTAAATGGAGCTGAAATGGCACGTTCTGAAATGTATAAAGACGGAAGAACTCCATTACATACCTTTAGAGCAGATATTGATTATGCATTGTCAGAGGCACATACTACTTATGGTAGATTGGGAATTAAAGTTTGGATTTGTAGAGGTGAAGTTTATGGTAAAAGAGATTTAGCACCAAATATTGGAGTTTCAACTTCAGGTGGTGGTAACAACAGCGGAAGCGATCGTAAGCCAGCAAATGCAAAAAGAAAGAAAAAGTAATTGAAAAAAAATAAAGGAAATGTTACAGCCTAAAAGAACAAAATTTAGAAGAGTACAGAAAGGTAGAAATCGTGGTATAGCTCATAGAGGCTCAACTATTTCTTTCGGATCTTTCGGTCTTAAGTCTTTGGAACCAGGATGGATCACATCGCGTCAAATAGAAGCTTCACGTATCGCCGTTACACGATACATGAAACGTGAGGGTAAGGTATGGATTCGTATTTTCCCTGACAAACCGGTAACCTCTAAACCGGCAGAGGTACGTATGGGTAAAGGTAAAGGTGCACCAAGTCATTGGGTTGCAGTTATCAAACCAGGTCGTATCATGTTTGAAGCAGATGGTGTTTCATACGAAATTGCAAAAGAAGCAATGCGATTGGCTGCGCAGAAGCTACCAGTTAAATGTAAATTCGTTGTTCGCAACGATTATGTTTTACCTGTTTAATTTATTATTATGAAAAAACAAGAAATCGCAAAATTGTCAATCGAAGATTTAAATAGTCGCCTTATTGATTTTAAAAATCAGTACGTAAGTTTAAAACTGACTCACAAAATGGCTCCTATTGAAAATCCATTGAGAATTAAAGAGATGCGAAAATTAATCGCACGTTTGAGCACTGAATTAACAAATCGTTCATCTCAAGCTTAGTGCTTGTTATTTAAAAAGCATTTATGGAAAAGAGG
>CAZDKE010000047.1:4284-7140 GCA_964506255.1 uncultured Lishizhenia sp.
GTTACGAGCGATAAAATGCAGAAATCAATCGTTGTTTCTGTTGAACGTAAAGTGAAACACCCGAAGTATGGTAAGTTTGTGAAAAAAACTACCAAATTTGTTGCTCACGATGAGAAAAATGATTGTCAAACAGGTGATGTTGTGAAAATTATGGAAACTCGTCCTTTGAGTAAAACAAAGAATTGGAGATTAGTAGAAATTGTTGAAAGAGCTAAATAACCTGAGAAATGATACAAACAGAATCGAGACTATCAGTTGCTGACAACTCAGGTGCAAAAGAAGTTTTGTGCATTAGAGTTCTAGGAGGTACAAAAAGACGTTATGCATCCGTTGGTGACAAAATTGTTGTTGCTATTAAAAGTGCAATGCCTAACGGTGCAGTAAAAAAAGGATCAGTTGCTAAAGCAGTTGTAGTAAGAACTAAAAAAGAAGTACGTAGAGCTGATGGTTCATACATTCGCTTTGACGATAACGCTTGCGTTATTTTGAATCAAGCAGGTGAGATGAGAGGTACACGTATTTTTGGACCTGTTGCACGTGAACTAAGAGAGAATAATTACATGAAAATTGTTTCACTAGCACCAGAGGTGTTATAAATCTTTAAACATGCAAAAGAAACTACACATTAAAGTTGGTGACACTGTTACAGTTATTAGCGGTGAATCTAAAGGTCAAGAAGGTAAAATTTTAACAATCGATCGTAATAAAATGCGTGCAGTTGTTGAAGGAGTTAATATAATCAAGCGTCATAATAAACCTAGCGCTTCAAATCCACAAGGTGGAATTGTTGAAAAAGAAGGTACCATTCACATTTCCAATTTAATGGTTGTTGTTAATGGAACAGCTAGTCGTATTGGTAGAAAACTAAACGACAAGGGTAATTTAGTACGTTATTCAAAGAAATCAGGGGAGGTGATTAAATAATGAGCTATACACCAAGATTAAAAGCAAAATATAACGAAGAAATCATTGCTTCGTTAACTGAAAAATTCGGATACAAATCCGTAATGAGAGTACCTAAACTTCAAAAAATTATTTTGAGTCAAGGTATGGGTGATGCTGTTGCTGACAAAAAGTTAATTGAAAGCGCTGCTGCTGATTTGTCAAGAATCGCAGGTCAAAAAGCAATCACTACACTATCCAAAAAGGATATTTCTAACTTTAAGTTGAGAAAAGGAATGCCAATTGGTACTAAAGTAACCTTAAGAGGTGATAGAATGTATGACTTCTTAGACAGACTTTTATCTGTTGCTTTACCAAGAACAAGAGATTTTAGAGGAATCAATCCAAAAGGTTTTGATGGAAGAGGTAATTTCAATTTAGGAATTAAAGAACACATCATTTTCCCAGAAATCGATATTGATAAAGTGAACAAAATTCTTGGAATGGACATTACATTTGTAACTACTGCTCCAAGTGATGAAGAAGCAAAAGTTTTATTAGACGCATTTGGGTTTCCATTTACAAAAAAATAATTAGAAATGGCTAAAGAATCAATGAAAGCGCGTGAGCGCAAAAGAGAAAAGTTAGTTACTCGTTACGCTAAGAAAAGAGAAGAATTAACTAAAATATTGAAATCAACAGATGCTTCTGAAGATGTTCAGTCTGCAAAATGGGATGCTATGATGGCTATTCAAAAGCTTCCTGCTAATAGTTCTAAGATCAGAAAGCACAATCGTTGTGGTTTGACTGGAAGACCAAGAGGTTATATGCGTCAATTTGGTATTTCTCGTGTAACTTTCAGAGAAATGGCATTGGCTGGGAAAATCCCAGGAGTTAAAAAAGGAAGTTGGTAATTAAGAAACAGCAAAAAAATGAATACAGATCCAATAGCAGATTATTTAACTAGAATCAGAAACGCAAGTTCTGCTGGTTTAAAAATGGTTGAAATCCCAGGTTCTAATATTAAGAAAGCAATCACTCAAATTCTATTTGATCAGGGCTATATCTTAAATTATAAATTTGAGGATGATGACAAACAAGGTGTTATTAAAATAGCACTTAAATACAATCCTTCAACACGTGTTCCAGTTATCACAAAATTGCAAAGAGCATCAAGACCAGGATTAAGAAAATATAGTGGTGCAGAAGATATGCCACGTATTTTAAATGGTTTAGGGATTGCAATTGTATCTACATCTAAAGGTGTAATTACAGATAAAGAAGCAAGAAAATTAAATGTTGGTGGTGAAGTTATTTGCTACGTATACTAAAAAACTATTAAGAAATGTCAAGAATAGGTAAAGCACCAGTTACAATTCCAAGTGGAGTAGAAGTTACTTTCACAGGGAACGTTGTAAAAGTGAAAGGAAAAAAAGGTGAACTACACCAAGATATCGATCCAGCTATTTCTATTAGCATAGAAGATAATATTATCACTTTTACTAGAAGTACAGACTCTCCTGATCATAGATCAAAACACGGATTATACCGTTCAATCGTACAAAATATGATTGTAGGTGTTTCTGAAGGTTTCAAAAAACAATTAGAAATTGTTGGAGTAGGTTATAGAGCAACAACTAATGGTCAACAATTAGAGTTGGCTTTGGGTTACTCTCATGCGATCATTTTTGAAATGCCAACACAGATTACTGTTTCTGCAGTTACTGAGAAAGGTAAGGCACCAGTTGTAACTTTAGAATCTTTTGATAAACAAATGTTAGGGCAAGTTGCTGCTAAAATTCGTTCATTCAGAAAACCCGAACCTTACAAAGGAAAAGGAATCAAATTTGTTGGTGAAGAAATCCGAAGAAAAGCAGGTAAATCTGCTGGTAAAAAATAATTAGTATGGCACTAGATAAAGTTTTAAGAAGAGCGAAAATTAAAAGAAGAATTCGCAAAAAAGTAGCTGGTATT
>CAZDKE010000047.1:7150-26354 GCA_964506255.1 uncultured Lishizhenia sp.
TCGTATGCCTGAGCCATATAAAGGCAAGGGTATTCGCTATGACGGTGAATACATTGCTCGTAAAGCTGGTAAATCTAACAAGAAGTAATGAAGGTATAAAATGAGCGCAAATAAGCTTGTATTACGTGAAAAAAGAGCATTCCGTGTTCGTAAAAAGATTACAGGAACATCGGAACGTCCACGTTTGACTGTTTTTAGAAGTAATAAACAAATTTATGCTCAATTAATCGATGATGCTTCTGGTAAAACATTAGCATCTGCAGGTTCATTGAAAATGACAGAAGCACAAAAAGTTGCAAAACTTACACAAGCAGCTGTTGTTGGAAAAACGATTGCAGAAAAAGCTTTAAAAGCAGGAATTGAATCAGTAGTTTTTGATCGTAATGGTTACTTGTATCACGGTAGAATTAAGTCTTTGGCTGATTCTGCAAGAGAAGGTGGACTTAAATTTTAATAAGAAATGGCAGCTCAAACAATAAACAGAGTTAAATCAGCAGACATAGAGTTAAAAGACAAACTTGTTGCTGTTAACAGAGTTACGAAAGTAACAAAAGGAGGTAGAACTTTCAGTTTTTCAGCAATCGTTGTGGTTGGTGATGAAAACGGAGTAGTAGGTCATGGTTTAGGAAAAGCTAAAGAAGTAACTGAGGCAATTACCAAAGGTATTGACGATGCAAAAAAGAATTTAATTAAAGTTCCAATTCTTCGAGGTACAGTTCCTCACACTCAAAAAGGAAAATTTGGTGGTGCAGAAGTATTGTTGAAACCAGCAACTGAAGGTACCGGTGTTATCGCAGGTGGTGCGATGCGCGCTGTATTAGAAAGTGTTGGTGTACACAATGTACTTGCTAAATCACAAGGTTCATCTAATCCTCACAATGTTGTAAAAGCAACAATTGATGCTCTTTCAAAAATGAGAGATTGAATTTCAAGAGGAAAAAAAAGAAGAATTACCGTTGATAAAGTTTTCAATGGTTAATAATATTAGATATGAGCATTATTAAAATAAAACAAGTACGTAGCGCAATCAAAAGACCAGCTGATCAAAAAGCAACGATCAAAGCTTTAGGTTTTAGCCGCTTAAACCAAGTTTTAGAAAAAGAGGCTACTCCTCAGATTCTTGGTATGATTAACAAGGTAAAGCACCTTTTATTAGTTGTTGAATAAGAATAATAAAAAATTAGAAATGAATTTACATAATCTTACTCCTGCAAAAGGATCTGTAAAAAGAGAGAAGAGAATTGCACGCGGACAAGGTTCTGGTCATGGAGGTACATCAACTCGTGGTCACAAAGGAGCTAAGTCAAGATCTGGTTACAAAACGAAAATTGGATTCGAAGGTGGTCAAATGCCTTTACAAAGACGTGTTCCTAAATTTGGCTTTAAAAACATAAATAGAATTGAATATAAAGCAATTAATTTAGATATTTTAGAGTATTTAGCATCTGTTAAAGGTATTACTGAAATAACTCCTGAAGTATTTAAAGATAATGGTTTATTGTCTAACAACGAGCTAGTTAAAGTTCTTGGAAGAGGTGAACTAAAAGCTAAAATTACAGTGTCAGCTAATGGATTTTCAAGTACTGCTGTAGCAGCAATTGAGGCATTAGGTGGTACATGTTCAAAAATCTAACTATCTTTGCAAACTTTTAGATGAAACGATTTATACAAAACATACAAAATATTTGGAAAGTTGAAGAACTTCGCAACCGAATAATTTTGACTTTAGGACTGATATTAGTTTATCGTGTTGGTTCGTTTATCATCATTCCTGGTGTAAACTATGATGCCTTATCAACTAAGCAATCAACCCAAAACACATTAGAAACTTTGTTATCATTGTTTTCTGGTGGTGGTTTTACGAATGCTTCAGTTATGGCCTTAGGCATAATGCCTTACATTAGTGCTTCTATCATAATGCAGTTATTAGGTATGGCAGTTCCTGCTGTACAAAAAATGCAGAGTGAGGGTGAATCAGGTCGCAAACAAATAAACAATTACACAAGGATTCTTACAATTGTTATTTGTGCTTTACAAGCTCCTAGTTATTTATCATTATATGTTCAACAAAAAGGTGCAATGCCTGTTGATGATTCTACCTTCTGGTGGACGCAAACTATCTTGGTATTAATAGCAGGTTCTATGTTTGCGGTTTGGTTAGGAGAAAGAATTACTGAAAAAGGTATTGGTAACGGTATTTCTTTACTAATTACAGTAGGAATCCTATCAAGATTGCCTGGAGCATTCTTCGCTGAATTTGGTCAATCTGTTCAAGGTGGTAATTTAATAAAATTAGTATTAGAGATTGTAGCATTTATGTTGGTTGTTCTTGTTACAATATTAATTGTACAAGGAGTGAGACAAATCCCATTGAATACAGCGAAACGTGTTGTAGGTGCTAGAAATGTTGACGAAAGAGCTGCTAGAAGTTATTTACCAATAAAAGTAAATGCTAGTGGAGTAATGCCAATCATTTTTGCACAAGCGATTATGACAATTCCAGTTATGATTTATTCAAGTGCAACAGATCCTGCTGACCAAGGTGGTGCATTACAAAGAACATTAGGCGATGTTTACGGTTTGAGCTACAATTTACTTTTGTGTGTTTTAATTATCGTTTTTACTTACTTCTACACTGCAATTATGATTAATCCTAGTAAAATTGCGGATGATTTAAAAAGAAGCGGTGGTTTTATTCCAGGTGTTAGACCAGGTGAAGAGACGGCAGAACATATAGATTCAGTTGTAACACGTATTACTTTCCCAGGTTCATTATTTTTAGCCATAATTGCTGTTTTACCTGCAATTGCTAAATTAGCTGGAGTCAATGATGGTTTTGCAATGTTCTTTGGGGGAACTTCAATACTTATTATGGTAGGAGTTGTCTTAGACACATTACAACAAATTGAAACTTATCAGTTAAACCGTCACATGGATGGTTTAATGGAAGGTACACGTGTTAGAGGTAGAAGAGAAGCAAACGAATTATCTGGGTTTTAAAAAATGGCGAAACAATCATCAATTGAACAAGATGGAGTAATACTCGAAGCATTACCAAATGCAATGTTTAGAGTTGAATTGGAAAATGGTCATATTTTGACAGCACATATTTCTGGTAAAATGAGAATGTTTTATATCAAAATTTTACCAGGTGATAGAGTTAAAGTTGAAATGTCACCATACGATTTATCAAAGGGTAGAATATCGTTTAGATATAAATAATAAAACAAGAAAAAATGAAAGTAAGAGCATCCGTAAAAAAGAGAACAGCTGACTGTAAAATTGTTAAACGTAAAGGAAGAGTTTACGTTATCAACAAGAAAAATCCAAAGTTAAAACAACGTCAAGGTTAATTTAATAAGTATATGGCACGTATTGCAGGTATTGACTTACCAAAAAACAAAAGAGGTGTAATTGGTTTAACTTACATCTACGGTATCGGAAGAAGTACTTCAAAAAAGATTTTGAATGACAACGGTATTGATGAAAATATTAAAGTTCAAGATTGGAATGATGATCAATTAGGTTTGATTCGTAATTCAGTTAACGAAGTTAAAACGGAGGGGCAATTACGCTCTGAAGTTCAATTAAACATCAAACGTTTAATGGATATCGGTTGTACTAGAGGTATTCGTCACAGAGCTGGATTACCTTTGAGAGGACAAAGAACTAAAAACAATTCTAGAACTAGAAAAGGTAAGAGAAAAACTGTTGCAAACAAGAAAAAAGCAACTAAATAATAGATAGTATTATGGCAAAAACGAATCAAAAAAAGAAAAAAAATGTTAAAGTGGAGGCAGCTGGTGAAGCTCACATCCAAGCAAGCTTTAACAATATTATCATTTCTTTAACAAACAATGCTGGTCAAGTTATTTCTTGGTCATCAGCAGGTAAAATGGGTTTCAAAGGATCAAAGAAAAATACTCCTTATGCTGCTCAAATCGCTGCTGAAGATTGTTCGAAAGAGGCACATGATTTTGGATTAAGACGTGTAAAGGTTTACGTTAAAGGTCCAGGTGCTGGAAGAGAATCTGCTATTCGTGCAATTCATAACACAGGAATCGAAGTAACTGAAATCGTTGACGTTACTCCACTTCCTCACAATGGTTGTCGTCCTCCGAAAAGAAGAAGAGTATAATCAATTAACTAAGTAACAATCAAGGGAAACATATCATCGAAGGAATGCCTTAATTCATGATTCCCAACTAAATTTATAATATGGCAAGATATACAGGTCCTAAATCAAAGATTGCTCGTCGTTTTCGCGACCCAATTTTTGGCGCTGACAAAGCGTTGGATAGAAGAGCTTACGGTCCAGGGCAACATGGTCCATCTAAAAGAAGAGGCGGAAAACAATCAGAGTACGCTATTCAGCTTGGAGAAAAACAAAAAGCTAAATATACTTATGGTATTTTAGAGCGTCAATTCGCTAACCTTTTTGAAAAAGCTTCAAGAATGAAAGGTATCACAGGTGAAGTTTTACTTCAATTATGTGAAGCAAGATTAGATAACGTTGTTTACCGAATGGGTATTTCACCAACAAGAAGAGGTGCAAGACAATTAGTTTCTCACAAACACATTACTGTGAATGGAGAGGTGGTAAACATTCCATCATATACATTAAAAACTGGCGACGTTGTAGGAGTTAGAGAGAAATCTAAATCTTTAGAAGCAATTACAAATTCATTGTCTGCAAGTTCAAAAAAATACGACTGGTTAGATTGGGATAGATCATCTATGACAGGTAAAGTTCTTAACACACCATCTAGAGAATTGATTCCTGAAAATATCAGAGAGCAGTTAATCGTCGAGTTGTATTCTAAATAATATATAAGTAAGAAAATGGCAATATTGGATTTTCAAAAACCGGACAAAGTAATTATGATTCACTCCGATGAGTTCAACGGAGAATTCGAATTTCGTCCACTCGAGCCTGGATATGGTATCACAGTCGGTAACTCACTTCGTAGAATTTTACTTTCTTCATTAGAAGGATTTGCTATATCTTCAATAAAAATTCATGGTGTAGATCACGAATTTTCAACAATGAAAGGTGTTGTAGAAGATGTTACTGAAATCATTTTGAATTTGAAACAAGTTCGTTTCAAAAGACAAATCGAAGGAACAGACTCTGAAACAGTCATCATTTCTGTAAGCAATCAAAATACTTTGACTGCCGGTGATATCGGTAAATTTACAAGTGCTTTTCAGGTTTTGAATCCTGATTTAGTAATTTGTAACATGGAAACTTCTGTAAAAATAGAAATGGAATTAACTATCATTAAAGGTAGAGGTTACGTTCCTGCAGAAGAGAATAAGTCTACAAATGCACCATTTGGTACTATCTTTATTGACTCTATTTTTACACCAATTGTTAATGTTCAATATGCAATCGAAAACTTTCGTGTTGAGCAAAAAACAGATTATGAAAAATTAGTTTTCAATATTAAAACTGATGGTTCAATTCACCCTAAAGAAGCATTAAAAGAAGCTGCTAAAATTTTAATTCACCATTTTATGTTGTTCTCTGATGAGCGCATTACATTGGATAGTGAAGTGAAATCTGAAACAGAAGAATTTGATGAAACTTCTTTACACATGCGTCAATTGTTGAAAACAAAATTAGTTGATATGGACCTTTCTGTAAGAGCATTAAACTGTTTGAAAGCAGCAGACGTTGAAACCTTAGGTGATCTTGTATCTTATGCTAAATCTGATTTGTTGAAATTTAGAAACTTCGGTAAAAAATCATTAACAGAATTAGAAGATTTAGTAGATAATAAAGGATTAACTTTCGGTATGAATGTAGCGAAATATAAATTAGACAAAGATTAGAATTTGAATCATGAGACACGGAAATAAAGTAAATCATTTAGGGAGAAAAACTGGTCATAGAAAAGCGATGCTTTCAAATATGGCTTGCTCACTAATCGAACATAAGAAAATAACAACAACTCTTGCTAAAGCGAAAGTTTTACGTGGATTTGTTGAACCAATTTTAACGAAATCAAAAACTGATTCTACGCATTCTAGAAGAACTGTTTTTTCTTACTTACAAAACAAAGATGTAGTAACTGAATTGTTTAGAGAAATAGCTCCTAAAATTGCTGAAAGAAACGGTGGTTACACAAGAATTATTAGAACTGGTTTTAGACTTGGTGATAATGCAGAAATGTGTATGATTGAATTAGTTGACTTCAATGATATTTACACAAATGAAAAAGCTAAGAAAACAACTCGTCGTTCTAGAAGAGGTGGTTCTTCAGCAGCTAAAGAAGCTGTAAATACAACCGAAGAAGTAGTATCTGACGCAGTAGTTGAAGCTGAAGAAGAAACAACAACTGAAAACACTAATGAAGAATCTACTGACTCTACTGAAAATTCAGAAGAGAAAGAAAAATAGAAATTCACATTTTGTTAATAAAAAGGCGGTCATTAGATCGCCTTTTTTGTTTTTATCTAGCAACTTATAGAATGAAGTTTCTATTTTTGTGCAAAATTCTAAATGGACACAAATCAAGTTGCAGTTTTACTTTTAGAAGACGGAACTGTTTTTCAAGGTAAAGCAATTGGAAAAATTGGAACCACTGGAGGTGAAATCGCTTTCAATACTGGTATGACAGGTTATCAAGAAGTTTTTACTGACCCTTCTTATCTTGGTCAAATATTAATTATGAATACTTCTCATATTGGAAATTATGGAGTTCATAAAGAAGAAATAGAATCTGATTCAATAAAAATAGCAGGTTTGGTTACCAAAAAGTTTTCCAATGGATATTCTAGAGCTTCAGCTTCTGGTTCATTGCAAGATTTAATGGAGAAAAACGAAACCGTTGGTATTTCTGATATAGATACTCGTGCTTTAGTTAGACACATTAGAAATAAAGGCGCAATGAATGCTATTATTTCCTCCGAAATTTTAGACATAGATATTTTAAAAGAAAAATTGGCTGCAATTCCATCAATGGAAGGTTTAGAACTTTCTTCGCGTGTTTCAACTAAAACAGCTTATGAAGTTCAACCAGAGTCTGCAAATTTAAAAGTTGCGTTGATAGATTTTGGTGTAAAAAAGAATATTGTTAGATGCCTTACTGAAAGAAATTGTCATGTGAAGGTTTTTCCAATGAATAGTTCTATTTCAGAATTGAATGATTTTAATCCCGATGGTTTTATGCTTTCTAATGGCCCTGGTGATCCTTCAGCTATGCCACAATCAGTAGAACTTGTACATCAAATTGTCAAAATGAATAAACCAGTTTTTGGAATTTGTTTAGGACATCAAATTTTAGGCTTAAGTCAAGGACTTTCGACAGAAAAAATGTTCAACGGTCATCGAGGAATCAATCATCCGATAAAGAACTTAAAAACTGGAAAAGGCGAAATTACTTCTCAAAATCACGGTTTTGTTATTTCAAAAGAAAGTATTGAAAATCAATCAAATGTTGAAGTAACACATATCCATTTAAATGATGGAACCATTGCTGGTATCGAAATTAAGGATAAACCAGTTTTTTCTGTTCAATATCACCCTGAAGCTTCGGCTGGACCTCACGACTCTCGTTATTTATTCGATCAGTTTGTGACTAATATGCATCAATCAAAAAATCAATAAACTATGAGTTACATTTCAGGAATTTATGCTCGTCAAATTTTGGATTCAAGAGGAAATCCAACAGTAGAAGTTGATGTGGTTACAACAAATGGTATTTTGGGTCGTGCTGCAGTACCTTCCGGTGCTTCAACAGGAATCCACGAAGCAGTGGAATTAAGAGACGGAGATAAGTCCATTTATTTAGGGAAAGGTGTTTTAAAAGCAGTAAGTAATGTTAATACCTTAATCAATGATGCTTTAAATGGAATGGATATCTTCGATCAAAAAGCAATTGATACGGCACTTATCAAATTAGATGGAACAACTAATAAATCAAATTTAGGTGCAAACGCAATCTTAGGAACTTCTTTAGCGGTTGCAAAAGCTGCAGCACAAGAAGCAAATTTGAGTTTGTTTAAATATGTTGGTGGAGTTGGTGCAGTAACAATGCCAGTTCCAATGATGAATATCTTAAATGGCGGTTCACATGCTGATAATTTAATTGATATTCAAGAGTTTATGGTAATGCCTTTCGGAGCTAGCTCATTCTCTGAAGGTTTACGTTGGGGAACAGAAGTTTTTCATCATTTAAAAAGCGTTTTGAAATCGAAAGGAATGTCAACGAATGTTGGTGATGAAGGTGGTTTTGCTCCAAGTTTAGGATCAAACGAAGAAGCAATTCAAGTGGTTATTGAAGCGGTAGAAAAAGCTGGATTCAAACCTGGACACGATATGTACATTGCGTTAGATGCAGCTTCTTCAGAATTTTACAAAGCGGACAGAGGAGTTTATCATTTTGAATCTACAGGTGAAGATAGAACATCAGAAGAAATGGTTGCTTATTGGGAAGATTGGACAAAAAAATATCCAATTATTTCAATCGAAGATGGTCTTGCTGAAGACGATTGGGCAGGATGGAAATTAGCAACAGAGAAAATTGGCGATAAAGTTCAATTAGTAGGTGATGATTTATTTGTAACGAATACAAAACGTCTTTCAAGAGGAATTAAAGAAGGAATTGCAAATTCTATTTTAGTAAAAGTGAATCAAATTGGTTCGTTAACTGAAACGATTGAAGCAGTCCAAATGGCAACAAGAAACAGCTATACATCAGTTATGAGTCATAGAAGTGGTGAAACAGAAGATAGCACAATTGCAGACCTAGCAGTAGCTTTAAACTGTGGTCAAATCAAAACTGGTTCTGCATCTAGAAGTGACCGTATGGCTAAATACAATCAGCTTTTAAGAATCGAAGAAGAGTTAGGTGAAGCTGCTTATTATCCGGGCAAAGACTTCAAATTCATTAAATAAGAAATTTATTTTTCTACATATTCATAAGGCTATTCTAAAGGGTAGCCTTATTTTTTTGGTTTAAATTGAGATTGAACAGTTTAAAAAATTGTTATCTTTCAAGAAAATAACAAGCATGGAAAACTTACTTCCAATAATTTTAATTGTTCTTGTTTTGATATTGGTTTTCATTGGCTATCAGTTGAATGAGGTTAATAAAATGAATAAGCAATTAATTAAGAAAATCAATTCACTTGAAAAGGAAGTATTAGAATTAAATAACGAAAAAACACAATTAGCGAAAGAAAATAATATTTTGGAAGCTGTTAAACTTAAATACCAACTCCAGCCTCACACAGTAAATAATTTCTTTGCACAAATGAGAAGTTTTGCAAGTAGATTACACAAAGGAATGGAATCACTTTCAACAACATTAGAATACGTTTTTTATAAAGGTTCAGATAATTTTGTCTCGATAGAAGAAGAGTTAGATTTCATCAAACAATATGTTGAACTAAATAAATCATTTCTACCAGAATACAGTTCCGTAAAAATCGATTCGTCATTAGTTGATGTAAATCTCAATCCTGAGAATAAACGAATACCACATTTAATTACAGCGTACTTTCTTGAGAATGCTTTTAAACATGGAGATAAAACACATCCAGAATTTTTAAGAGTATTTGTTAAAGCAAATGATACGTTTTTTGAGATTAAGGTTGTAAATAAATTAAGACCTAATTTATCGATGGTTCTAAAGAAAGGAATTGGTTTGGAGAACATGAAGAAAAGATTAGATATATTTACTCCAAATCGATATTCATTGAAGACAAGTTGTGATGAAACAGAATATCATTCTACACTTTTTATAACTTTTTAATTATGAGGAAATTAAATATTGCTATTTTAGAGGATAATGATGATTTGAGATTTGATTTACATTCTGAAATTGAAGATAAAAACATAGCTAATGTTATTGAGTCTCATGCAGAAGCTAAATTATTTATTGAAAAGGTAAAATTTAAAAAAGACCAAATTGACTTACTAATATTAGATATTGAGTTATTCGGTCAAAATACAAATGGAATTGAAGTTGCAACCATACTAAAAAAACCAGTTCTTTTTATAAGTGGTAAATCTGTAGATTATTTATCACAAATTGAAGATATTAATCTTGATTCTGATTTCCCTGTAGATTCAATTATTAAGCCTGCAACTGAAAATAAACTGAGAAAAGTTTTAAAAAAATTAGCAGATGAAATTGAATGGCAAAAGCATCAAATGAAGTCCAAGATTGTGAAAATTAAAATTGATGAAGTTACTAGGGAAATTGACCAATCTAAGATAGTTTACATAGAGACAATTACAAATAATTCAAATAATAAAAGGATTTACTTTATTGATGAGAAGCCAACTACTTTATTCAATTTCACTTTTGCAAAAATGGTAGAGAAGGGTTTTAATCAAGATTTGTTTATTAAAACGCATAATTCATATAGGGTTAATCTCAATTTAATAAATGAATATGATTTAGTAAAAAAGAAGATTTTTGTTAATTGTAAGGATGAAAAATTACAATCAGTAAAGAAAGATATTCCAATTTCAGATGGCTTCTATTCAGAAGTAAGGAAAATACTTAAAAGCAAATAAAGCACTTATTACCCAAAAAAACGCACTTATTGCTCAAATAACCGAAGTGTTGTTCTAAAATAACCTATGTTTTAGCTTCATTCAATCTTTGTCTCATAAAATTTAAAAATTATGAAGACAAAAATTAAATCAGTGAATTTCCATTTATGGGAACCCTGTAACATGCGTTGTAAATTCTGCTTTGCAACATTTCAAGATGTCAAAAAGACAATTCTTCCAAAAGGTCATTTACCAAAAGAAGAATCAATTCAGGTTGTAAAAGAACTAGCTCAATTTGGATTTGAGAAAATCACATTTGTTGGTGGTGAGCCAACACTTTGTCCATGGTTGTCAGAATTAATTCTTACTGCAAAACAAGCAGGAATGACAACAATGATTGTGACTAATGGGAGCAATTTATCAGATGAGTTTTTAAAAATGAATGTTGGTTTATTAGATTGGATTACAATTAGTATAGACAGTCTTAATGAGCAAACTAATCTTAAAATTGGTCGTGCAATTATAGGACGAAAAGCAATTTCAATTGATGGTTATAAAGTTTTAATTGATAGAATCAAGAAGTATAACTATCGTTTAAAAATAAATACAGTTGTCTGTTCTGAAAACGTTTCTGATGACTTAACTCCAATAATAGAATATTCAAAGCCAGAAAGATGGAAGATTTTCCAAGTTTTACCAATTAAAGGTCAAAATGATTTTGAATTTGAGAAATTTGAGATTAGCCAAGAAAGATTTAAAAAGTTTATTGATAGACATAATCACTTAAGTTCTCTAACTAAAATTGTTTCAGAAAGCAATGATGATATGACTGGTTCTTATGCTATGGTTGATCCTGCAGGAAGATTTTTTGATAATTCAAAAGGAGCCTACAATTACTCTGATCTAATTTTAAAAGAAGGTATTCAAAAATCATATAGTCAAATTAATATAGATTTTGATAAGTTTTTAGAAAGAGGTGGATTGTATAATTGGGAACATCAATTAGGTTAAACTTAGAATTCTTAAGATGGAAAAACAAAGAAGCATTGTGTTCTCAGAACATTTTTTAGAACGATGTTGGAATCGATATGTAAATCCGAATGAAATCCGAAAAATTCTCTTAACTATTGATGTAAACTTTAATGATGAAATCCAATTGTGTTTTCATCCCAAATTTCTAGCATCTTTTGGTATAAAGTGCAGAGAATCTCAATGTATAGTAGTTGTAGTTAAAAGAAGAAGGGTGATTACTTGCTACAGTAGAAATCAGCAATTATGTATAAAAAACAAAAGGTTAACACATTTAAATTAAATAGATAATGAAAATTAAATTACTAAAAACAGATATTGTTTACATTGATATGGATGGTGTTTTGGTTGAAAAAAAAGAAGTGAATTTCAAGAATGAAAGATTAAAAAAAGGCTTTTATTAGATAAATGTCCAATTACAAATGGAGTTGAGTCTTTTCAATTTTTGGCTCAACATTGTGAGGTTTACATATTGTCAACTCCAGTTTGGGATAATGAATTTTGTTGGACAGAAAAAAGATTGTGGGTTGATAAACATTTAGGAATATTGGCAAGGAAAAAGTTGATACTCACTCACAATAAAGCTCTTAATGAGGGAAAGCTATTGATAGATGACTCTTTAGATCATGGAGTTCAAGATTTTAAAGGAACTCATTTTCACTTTGGAAATGACAATTTTCCTCATTGGGAAGCAGTATTGAATCAAATTACATTTATTTAATAAAAGGTGAACCAAACTTCCTTAAGAAATGTTAGGAGCCCACGCCGAAAAGCTTATCGAGTAGGCATAACAAAAAATCTTTTTACAATGGCAAAAAGTATAGTTAAGTACCCAAAAGCAGGAGGCCCTAGTACAACGAAAAATCCATCTGGAAGTAAGAGAACTACAGTAATTCCTGCAACCCCATCTGTTAAAAAATAACAGCTGAAAACCAAACGCACGGAGTTAAACTCTTGACTTCGTGCGTTTCTCGCAAAACCTTTGCATTTATCGCCTTTTTATTCCAAACAAAACTTATCAATTTTGAACCGTCAAAAAAATGGACTTACACCAGAAAATCAAAATTTTACGATTGAGCAAGAATTACACACAAAACTACATGGCTGATGAACTCGGAATTGATCCGACAAATTACAGCCGTTTAGAACGTGGTGAGTCTAAAATTCCAGTGGAAAGATTAAAAAAAATCGCAATTATACTTGGAACAGATATCAATGAATTTTTAGCATCCGAATTAAAAAACGATCAGTTGGATTCGAATCATTCATTGTTATTACATGGGATTTTAATAGAAATTAGGGCTATTCGAAAAAGTCTTAATTCAATGGAAATAAGTCCATTGAAAACAGAAATAACTAAAAAAAGTAACAATTAAAAACCAAATACAGATGAATCAATTTTATTCAACGGCAAAAGTGCTATTATTTTCAATTTTCGTTTTTGTGTCAGTGTCATCTTGCATGACAACGAAAACAAATGTTGGGGCTTATCGTGAAACACAAGGTGAAGAATATACTTATGCTAAAGGAAAACAAATGTGGTTGTTTTGGGGATTGATTCCTCTTGGACGAACAAGTGTAAGTACTCCTGCTGATGGAAATTGTCAAGTGATAACACGATACAATGTTGGCGATGCGATTATCTCAAGTTTAACAGGCGGTATTTTCACAACTCATACTATTAAAATTAAAGCAAAAAGACCTACTAGTGCAAAGTCAACATCGTCTGAAGCCCCTAAAGAGAAAAAACCTTTAATGGATAATTTTAAATCAAAAGACAAAAACTAATCGTAATCAATTAATAATCAAATAATAAATCAAATGAAAAAATCAATTCAATTCATGCTTACCCTTTCTTTGGGTTTCTTTTTACTAATTGCTTCAAGTTGTCAGAAAAATAACACTGGTGATTTGGTTGTAAATGTTGTTGACGGTCTAAATAGTTCAGTCGGTTCTGGAAAAACAGTTTATTTATATAACAGTCAAGCGGAATTTGACAATGGAACTTATTCAAAATTAGCAACAACTGACGCATCAGGTCAAGTTACTTTTTCAAAATTAACACCTGGGGTTTATTATGTTGATTGTGATTGGGAAAACAATTTAGGTTTCACAGTAACAAGTTCAGGAAGTGGAGAAGTGACAAAGAAAATGGTTACTACAATTACTGCAGCTCCTTAATACTAAACTTTTCTAAGTTCTACTAAGGCTATTCGAAAGGGTAGCCTTATTTTTGTTTTATGAAAAACTTCAACCTCCGAGTTTATGGACTCGTAATCAATGATAAAAAAAAGATTCTGTTGTCTGACGAAAATCGTTTTGGACATTTTTTTACAAAATTCCCTGGTGGAGGAGTTGAACCAGGTGAAGGAATATTGGATGCTTTGAAACGTGAATTTATCGAAGAATTAAATTTAGTAATTGAAGACGCAACTCCTTTTTATTTCAATGATTTTTACCAAGAATCGACATTTCGGAAAGAAGACCAAATCGTTTCTTTTTACTATTTAGTTCAATGTGATACCTCAAAGATTAAGGTAGAGACTTACGTAATTCCATTTCAAGAAGAAACAGAAAAACAGCGTTGGATTTCAATTGCTGATTTATCTCCAAACATTTTGACATTTCCGATTGATAAAATTGTAGTTGACAGGATCAAAACTTTCATTCATTAAAAAAAGGACACAAAAAAAGAGGTTTAGTACCAAACCTCTTTCTTAATTTTTTTTTTAATGACTAGGTCGCTGCAATTTTATCTGACATATATTCACCTGCTTTTAACTTCCCTACAATCTTAGAGAAGCAATCAATTGTATATTCTACGTCTTCAAGTGTGTGAACAGCAGTTGGGATAATTCTTAAAATAATCATTCCTTTTGGTACAACTGGATAAACAACCATCGAACAGAAAACATTGTAATTCTCTCTTAAATCGTAAATCAAATTAGTTGATTCAGGAATAGAACCATTTAAATAAACAGGAGTCACACAAGAATCAGTTACACCAATTTCAAATCCTGCATTTTTCAATCCAGACTGAAGAGCATTGGTAATTTTCCAAAGATTTTCTTTTAATTCTGGATGATTGCGCATCAATTCTAAACGCTTCAAAGCTCCTTTTACTAACGGTAATGGCAATGCTTTCGCGAAAATTTGTGAACGCATGTTGTAACGTAAATATTCCACAACTTGCTCATCACTTGAAATAAATCCGCCAATTAAAGCAAAAGACTTCGCAAATGTTCCAAAGTAAATGTCAATTTGGTCTTGAACCCCTTGTTCTTGTCCAGCTCCTCCACCTTTTGCACCTAAAGTCCCAATTCCATGAGCATCATCAACAAGTAATCGGAAGTTGTATTTTTTCTTTAATTCAACGATTTCTTTAAGTTTTCCTTGATCACCACGCATACCGAAAACACCTTCTGTGATAACTAAAATTGCACCACCGGTTTCTTCAGCTAACTTCGTCGCACGTTGCAATTGCTTGTCGCAATCTTCAACATCGTTGTGTTTGAAAACGAATCTTTTACCCATGTGCAAACGAACACCATCGATGATACAAGCATGAGATTCTGCATCGTAAACGATTACATCATGACGATCGACTAAACAATCAATAGCTGAAAGAATTGCTTGATATCCGAAATTACACAGAATAGTATCTTCTTTCTCTACAAACGCAGATAACTCCGCTTCTAATTGTTCATGGTAGTTTGAATTTCCACTCATCATTCTAGCGCCCATTGGAGCAGCAAAACCAAACTCAGCAGCAGCATCAGCATCAGCTTTTCGAACTTCAGGGTGATTTGCTAAGCCTAAATAGTTATTCAAAGACCAATTAAGTTTCTTTTTACCTCTAAAAAACATGTGAGGTCCGATATCTCCTTCCAATTTAGGAAATGTAAAATATCCATGTGATTCTTTCGCGTGTTGACCAATTGGTCCTCTGTTCGCCTTGATTTTTTCGAAAATATCTGCCATACTCTTTGTAAGTGAATTATTATACAAAATTAAGCATATTATAATTGTGAAATTTTCTTTGTTAATTTTTTATTAACCAGTATTTGAGTATTAAAATAGTAATTTTGTAACCAAAATGCGTTGAGCCTACTTCAACGAAAAATGAATCAATGCTAACACTCTTCATTACAAGTTGTATTTCCCTCTTCTCTTTGATAAATCCATTGAGTGCGATTCCTGTTTTTATATCATTAACTTCTGGCTATTCACCAGGTCATTTACGTGTAACCATAAGAAAAACAGCTATTTATATTTTTATAATCTGTGTTGTTTCTTTTTTTATCGGAAATTATATACTTGAGTTTTTCGGAATTTCAATCCATGCATTAAAATTAGCTGGTGGCATTATTATTTCTCGTTCAGGGTTTCTATTATTGAATTCTCAACACAAAAATGATATTCAAGGAGAAGTAAAAAAAGAATCAATGATTAAAGAAGATATTTCTTTTAGTCCATTAGCAATGCCACTTTTAGCTGGACCAGGCTCTATTTCGCTATTAATAAATCTATCCCTGAGCACTGGTTCATTTCCAGAAAAATCTATTGTTGTACTTTCTATTTTAGCGGTTAGTTTACTTATTTTTCTTATGTTTTATGTTGCTCCAAAGATTTTAAAGTATTTAGGACAAACGGGTATTCGCTCTATGTCAAAAATAATGGGGTTCATTGTGCTTTCTTTAGGAATTCAAATGGTTGTTGATAGTTTAAACATTCTTTTGAAGTAAGTTTTCCTTCATAATAACAAAGCTTTTAAGCCTAATAAATTAAATAACAGCATTTTATATTAATTACTTTATCTTTGATTAGATAACAATTTCTTAAAGTTTTTTAATGAAAAAATAAATACTAATAATATTTTCTTTAGAAACCTTTATGTATTTTTGTGAGTCAATTACCCTTTACTACCACAAATAATTTTAAACCATGAGCAGAGAACATAGTAAAAGAAGTACAATAGCTCTTACAGTTGCTATTATTTCGTTGTTAATTTCTTTCGTTAATTTGTTGTTACTTACAGTTCCTTAGGCCAATATCAAAGTTTTTCTTTCAAAAACAATGCTGTAGCATTCTGTCCTAGTTTTACAAGATCTTCAGGATTTCCTTCAAATTGGATATTTCCTCCATTCTCTCCGCCCACAGGTCCAATATCAATAATATAGTCAGCACATTTAATAACTTCGGTGTTGTGTTCAATCACAACGACTGAATGACCTTGGTCTATCAATGCGTTAAAGGCAATTAGTAATTTCTCAATGTCATAAAAATGTAAGCCTGTTGTAGGCTCGTCGAAAATAAATAGGGTAGAAGGAGCATTAATTCCTTTAGACAAAAATGAGGCTAACTTGATACGTTGCGCTTCTCCACCAGACATTGTACTTGAAGATTGACCAACTTTCAAATAGCCTAAACCAACATCAACAAGTGGCTGAATTTTATCGACAATTTTTTGATCTAATTTGTCTTTTCCTTCTTTGAAAAATTGAAGTGCATCTTCCAAACTCGTTTCTAGTAAATCAAAAATCGTTTTCCCTCGGTATTCAACTTCCAATGTTTCTGATTTGTAACGTTTTCCTTTACAAGTATCACAATTCAAATGAACATCAGCCATAAATTGCATTCCAACTATAATTGTTCCTTCACCTTCGCACATTTCACAACGTCCACCTTCCACATTGAAACTAAAGAATCCTGGTTTGTAGCCTCTCGCTTTCGCAATTGGTTGACGCGAATAAAGTTCTCGTACATCGTCAAAAGCTTTTACATAAGTAATCGGATTACTTCGTGAAGATTTTCCAATTGGATTTTGATCGATGAATTCTACGTTTTTGATTTGTTTTAAATCTCCGCTAATTCCATCCATTTTCCCAATTAAATCGCTACTCAAACCTAATTCTTTTCGAACAGCTGGGTATAAAATAGAACGAATCAAAGTCGATTTTCCAGAGCCTGAAACGCCAGTGACACAAACTAAACTATTCAAAGGAATGGAAACAGTTATATTTTTTAAATTGTGTTGACGAGCTCCTTCAATCGTGATTTTATTGTTTGATTTTCTGCGTTTTGATGGTACCGTAATGAATCTTTTTCCAGTTAAATATTCAGCAGTGAGACTATTCGTTGCACTTGTTAATTGTGAAAAGTCACCTTGAAAAACAACTTCACCACCAAAAATTCCAGCTTTCGGGCCAATGTCGATAATTTCGTCAGCTGCTTTCATCACTTCTTCTTCGTGTTCGACGATTATTACCGTGTTTCCAAGCGCTTTTAAACGTTGTAAAACAGTGATCAATCGTTCGGTGTCTTTCGGATGCAAACCAATGGAAGGTTCATCTAAAACATAAACCGAACCCACCAAACTACTACCCAAAGAAGTTGCCAAGTTAATACGTTGCGATTCGCCACCCGATAGGGAATTTGCTGCGCGATTCAAGGTCAAATAACCCAAACCAACATCTTTTAAAAAGCCAAGTCGCTGTTGAATCTCTGGTAAAATACGTTTAGAAACTGTTCGGTCAAATTCATTCAATTCTAAACCGGAGAAAAATAAATGTGCGTCTTCAATGGAAAGCAAAACCACATCTTGAATCGATAATCCGTTGATTTTTACATTTGCAGCATCTCCTCGTAATCGTGTTCCGTGACATTCCGGACAAAACGTTTTACCACGATAACGCGACAACATTACACGGTATTGAATTTTATAAGTTAGTGTTTCTAAAAATTTAAAGAAACTAGTCAATCCTTCAAAATATTGATTTCCAGTCCAAAGAAGCTGTAATTGTTCTTTCGTTAATTCTTTAATTGGTCGATGAATCGGAAAATCAAACTTCTTTGCATTAAAAGTTAAAGCTTTCAAATATTCACCCATCGAATCGCCCTTCCAAGGTGCAATTGCTCCCTCGTAAACGCTCAAATTACGATTTGGAAAAACAAGTTCTTCGTCAATTCCGAGTACCATTCCGTAACCTTCACACGTTTTACAAGCGCCAAAAGGATTGTTGAAAGCAAAGAAATGGACATTAGGTTCTTGAAATTCAATGCCATCCAACTCAAAACGATTGTTGAACCATTCGATGTTGTTTTCGTGTAGAATTCCACAATTTCCTTTCCCTTCTGTGAAAGCAATGGAAACAGAATCCGTTGTGCGTGAAAAATTGTCCTCGTCTGAGAAATTGGTACTAATTCTATCGACCACTAAATACAATTCCTTAGAGTAGTTCAATTCCTTTAGGTCTTCAATTAAATAGAATTGCTCGTCGTAATAAACACGTGTAAAACCTTGCTTGTAAATGACATCCAGTTTTTTCAAGTCACAATCAATTGGACAAAGCACAGCGATTTTACTATTTTCAGGTAAAGCTTTCAAGTAATTGATAACGTCGGTAGTTGTATGTTTTTTGACTTCCCCACCGCTTTTGGGTGAATAGGTTTTGCCGATTCGAGCGAATAATAATTTTAAGTAATCGTAAATTTCAGTGGTAGTACCGACCGTAGAACGTGGATTATTGGTAATTACTTTTTGTTGAATAGCAATGGATGGAGCAATTCCTTTGATGTAATCAGCTTCGGGTTTATTCAATTTTCCTAAAAACTGACGTGCATACGAAGACATACTTTCAATAAAGCGTCGTTGTCCTTCAGCAT
>CAZDKE010000048.1:0-23723 GCA_964506255.1 uncultured Lishizhenia sp.
GAGTTGTGTTAGCTTTTTTAAAGTGACCTTTCAATGCGTTTGGAGTATTTTTTTCTTTACGGTCTCCATAACCCAATTGAACAGCCTCGTAACCATCTCTGTCTTGTGTTTTGATCTGAGTCACAACACAAGGACCAGCTTCAATCACCGTGCATGGTAAAGATTTACCCTCAGCACTATAGATGCTAGTCATTCCGACTTTTCGACCAATTATTCCTGGCATATTCTAGTTATTAAAAAATTTACACTTTAATTTCGACATCAACACCACTAGGAAGTTCTAACTTCATTAAGGCGTCAACTGTTTTTGATGAACTACTGTAGATGTCCATTAAACGTTTGTAAGAACATAATTCAAATTGCTCTCTCGCTTTTTTCATTACGTGAGGTGAACGCAATACAGTATATATTCTTTTGTGTGTAGGAAGTGGAATAGGACCACTTACAACTGCTCCAGTAGACTTTACCGTTTTTACAATCTTTTCAGCCGATTTATCCAAAAGGTTGTGATCGTAAGATTTTAATTTTATTCTAATTTTTTGACTCATCTGCTTAATTATTATGCTGTGATTTTACCATTTGCTTTAGCAATTACGTCTTCTGCTACGTTTCTAGGAGCTTCCGCATAATGTGAAAATTCCATAGAAGAACTTGCTCTACCTGATGTGATTGTTCTCAATTGAGTAACATATCCAAACATTTCAGAAAGTGGAACATCTGCTTTCAATACTTTCGCTCCATTACGGTCGTCCATACCTTTCATCATTCCTCTTCTTCGGTTTAAGTCACCTACAACATCACCCATGTTCTCTTCAGGAGTAACCACCTCTAATTTCATGATAGGCTCTAATAAGATTGGAGCACAATGCTTAACTGCTGCTCTGTATGCCATTTTAGCACACAATTCAAATGATAATGAATCTGAATCGACATTATGGTAGGAACCATCGACCAACTCAACTTTCATAGATTCAAGAGGGAAACCTGCTAAAACACCATTTTTCATTGATTCTTTGAATCCTTTTTCAACTGAAGGGATAAATTCACGAGGAATGTTACCACCTTTGATACTATTAATGAATTCTAGACCTGTTTTTTCCGGATTATCTTGAGCAGAAATTTTAACTAAAATATCAGCAAATTTACCACGACCACCAGTTTGTTTTTTATACTGCTCTCTGTGTTCTGTAGAACCTGAAATTGCTTCACGATAAGCAACTTGTGGTGCTCCTTGATTAACCTCAACTTTAAATTCTCTTTTCAATCGGTCAACAATGATTTCTAAGTGAAGTTCACCCATTCCAGAAATAATAGTTTGACCAGTTTCTTCGTCAGTATTAACACGGAAAGTTGGATCTTCTTCTGATAATTTAGAAAGACCTATTGATAAACGGTCAGTATCAGCTTGTGTTTTTGGCTCAATAGCTAAACCGATAACTGGCTCAGGGAATACCATTGATTCAAGAACAATAGGTGCGTTTTCAGCACAAAGTGTATCACCTGTTTTGATATCTTTAAATCCAACAACTGCACCAATATCACCAGCTCCTAACTCAGGAATTTGGTTCTGTTTGTTAGCGTGCATTTGGAAGATACGAGAAATACGCTCTTTGTTTCCTGAACGTGTGTTTAATACATAAGAACCTGCTTCTAATTTACCAGAATATGCTCTTACGAAACACAGACGACCTACAAATGGATCGGTTGCAATTTTAAATGCTAATCCAGCGAATGGTTCATCAAAAGATGGTTGTCTCATGACTTCTTCGTCTGTTTTAGGATTGGTACCAGTAATACCTTCAATGTCCATTGGTGAAGGAAGAATTTCCATTACCATATCTAACATTGCTTGTACACCTTTGTTTTTGAAAGAAGAACCACACATCATCGGTACAACTTTTCCTGAAATTGTTGCTTCTCTTAATGCATTTAAAATTTCTCTTTCTGTTAATGAATTTTCATCTTCAAAGAACTTCTCCATTAATGACTCATCAAATTCAGCAACAGCTTCTAATAATTCGCTTCTAAGTCTTCTTGCATCGTCAATGATTTCAGCTGGAATTTCAACTTCTTTAAAAGTCATTCCCATATCATCTTCATTCCAAACGATTCCTTTGAAGTTAATTAAGTCAACAACACCTTTGAAATTATCTTCATCACCTATATTGATTTGTAAAGGAAGCGCATGACTACCTAACATATCTTTAACTTGTTGACAAACTTTTAGGAAATCTGCTCCTTGACGGTCCATTTTATTAACGAAACCAATTCTAGGAACGTTATAATTGTTTGCTAATCTCCAGTTAGTTTCTGATTGTGGTTCAACACCATCAACAGCTGAAAACAAGAAAACCAAACCATCTAATACTCTTAAAGAGCGGTTAACTTCAACTGTAAAGTCAACGTGTCCTGGAGTATCAATGATATTAACGTGGTAAACTTGTCCTCTATAATTCCAATTCAATGTCGTTGCAGCAGAAGTAATTGTAATACCTCTTTCTTGCTCTTGCTCCATCCAGTCCATTGTTGCAGCACCATCGTGTACTTCACCAATTTTGTGACTTACACCACCGTAAAAAAGAATTCTTTCGGTTGTTGTAGTTTTTCCTGCATCAATGTGAGCAGCAATACCAATATTTCTTGTAAATCTAAGATCTCTTGCCATTGTAATTAGAATCTAAAATGTGAAAATGCTTTGTTTGCTTCTGCCATTCTCATTGTGTCTTCTTTCTTTTTGAAAGCAGCACCTTCTTCTTTAGCAGCAGCGATAATTTCTGAAGCTAATTTTTGAGACATTGTTTTTTCATTTCTCTTGCGAGCATATCCAATCAACCATTTCATTGCAAGTGAAGATTTTCTTTCTTCTCTAACTGGTGTTGGAATTTGGAATGTAGCACCACCTACACGGCGGCTTCTAACTTCAACAGATGGAGTAACATTTTCCAATGCTTTTCTCCAAACGTCTAATCCTTCTTGTTCTTCATTTTTCTTGTTTACGATTTCAATTGCATCGTAAAAGATTTTGAATGCTAAACTTTTTTTACCTGAAAACATTAAGTTGTTTACAAATTTTGTAACTACCACATCGTTGAACTTTGGATCTGGCAGAATAGCAATCTTTTTGGCTTTTCTTCTTCTCATTTTTCTAAAGCTTTTTTAAATTATTTCTGCTTAGGACGTTTTGTTCCGTATTTAGATCTTCTTTGGCTTCTACCTTGTACACCTGCTGTATCTTCAGCTCCACGTACAATGTGATAACGAACACCTGGAAGGTCTTTTACCCTTCCACCACGTACTAAAACCAATGAGTGTTCTTGTAGATTGTGACCTTCACCACCGATGTAAGCATTCACCTCTTTGCCGTTTGTTAAACGAACACGGGCTACCTTTCTCATCGCTGAATTAGGTTTTTTTGGCGTAGTTGTGTAAACACGTACACATACCCCTTTACGTTGCGGACACGAATCAAGTGCAGCGGATTTACTTTTCTTCACCACCGCAGTTCTTCCTTTGCGAACTAACTGTTGAATAGTTGGCATAAAATACTCTTAATTAAATAAATAAAAAACTACCTCAAACGCACTTTGAGGGGTGCAAAGATACTATATTTATCTTAGTATGCAATAGTTATGTTGAAAATATTTGATTTTTTCGACAAAATAATGTTAGTATATTTATTTTCAACTTCTTAGAAACAAAAAAAGCCCTTAAAAAGGGCTTTTTGATAAACAAATTAAAAATTCTATTTTCTATACAACGTTCTTTTAACAGCTGCAATTAATCGTTCTTTATTTGGTAATGCTTCATCAATTAATGTTGGTGAAAATGCAAATGGAGTATCTGTTTGTGTTACTCTCTCTACTGGTGCATCTAGATAATCGAAAGCATAACGCTGTAAATGATATGCAATTTCACTTGAAATAGAAGCTAAAGGCCAAGATTCTTCTAAAACAACACATCGGTTTGTTTTCTTAATTGACTCAACAATAGTTCCATAATCTATTGGACGAATTGTTCTTAAATCAATTACTTCAACACTAATGTTTTCCTTCTCTAAGATTTCAGCAACTTCATAAGCGACTTTAATGATTTTACCAAAAGATACAATTGTAACATCAGTACCTTTTCTTTTAACTGCTGCCACTCCAATAGGAATGATGTACTCACCTTCAGGAACTTCACCTTTATCACCGTACATTTTTTCGGACTCTAAAAACACAACAGGATCTTCATCGCGAATTGCTGCTTTTAGCAAACCTTTTGCATCAGCGGGATTTGATGGTGTAATCACTTTTAATCCTGGAACGTGTGCATAAAAAGCTTCGAATGATTGCGAATGGGTTGCTGCTAATTGTCCAGCTGTTCCGTTTCCACCTCTAAACACAATTGGACAATGATATTGACCTCCTGACATTTGTAACATTTTTGCTGCTGAGTTAATGATTTGGTCTGCTGCTAAAATTGCAAAGTTCCATGTCATAAACTCAACGATTGGACGTAATCCGTTCATCGATGCGCCAACTGCGATTCCCGCAAAACCTAACTCAGCTATTGGTGTGTCAATAATTCTTTTAGGACCAAATTCATCCAACATTCCTTGAGATACTTTATACGCTCCATTGTATTCTGCGACTTCTTCTCCTAAAAGAAAAACGCGCTCATCTCTTCTCATTTCTTCTGACATTGCTTCTCGCAATGCTTCTCTAAATTGAATAGTTTTCATTTTAATATTTTTGTTGTAAACTTTAATTTCTAAGCAACTTTAAGTGATGCTAAACTCGATTTTTCAAATTTTGATTTGGCATATTCCACATCCACATTAAATGTAACTGTTTTCTTTGAAGGAATTTCAAACATTGCATCTGTTAAAATAGCCTCACAAATTGAACGCAAACCTCTTGCTCCTAATTTAAACTCAACTGCTTTAGTTACAATAAAATCATAGACTTCTTTTTCAAGAGTAAGTTTTACGTTATCTAATTCAAAAAGTCGAACATATTGCTTGATTAAAGCATTTTTAGGTTCCATCAAAATTCGTTTTAAATCCTCTTTTTTAAGTGGTTCCAGATATGTTAAAACAGGGAATCGTCCAATAAGTTCAGGAATCAAACCAAAAGTCTTAATGTCCAATGGATTTATGTATTTCAATAATGAATCTTGTTCAATGCGTTCTTGCTCAAATGAACTAAATCCTATAGTTTGACGATTTACGCGATTTGCAATGATATTTTCAATCCCATCAAATGCTCCTCCACAAATAAACAAAATATTTTTCGTGTCAATTTGAATCATTTTTTGCTCTGGATGTTTTCTCCCACCCTGGGGCGGAACATTAACAGTTGCACCTTCTAATAATTTCAAAAGTGCTTGCTGAACACCTTCTCCTGAAACATCTCTTGTAATAGATGGATTATCGCTTTTTCTTGCGATCTTATCTATTTCGTCAATAAAAACGATTCCCATTTGCGCAGCTTCAACATCATAATCAGCAGCTTGTAACAATCGAGATAAAATACTCTCTACATCTTCTCCAACATACCCTGCTTCAGTAAGCACTGTTGCATCGGCTATACAAAAAGGGACGTTTAAGAGCTTTGCGATTGTTTTTGCTAAAAGTGTTTTGCCTGTGCCAGTTCTTCCCACCATTACAACATTTGACTTATCTATTTCGATTTCAGATGCTATATTGGGATTGTTAAGTCTTTTGAAATGATTGTAAACGGCTACCGATAATACTTTTTTAGCATCCGTTTGACCAATAACGTACTCATCTAAATGTGCCTTTATTTCACTTGGTTTAAGTAGATGCAGTTTTTTATTGTTTTTAGCGTTTCCGTTTGGAGTTTTTGTTTGGTGCGATAATTCTTCCTGAACAATACGATTTGCTTGATAAGCACAATTGTCACAAATGTGTGCTGATATACCAGCTATTAACATTTTAACAGCACTACGATTCGACCCGCAAAATGAACAGGTTGCTTCTTTTTTTGCCATTTAAAATTATTTAGGGTTTCTTAAAAGAACCTCATCCACCATTCCGTATTCTTTTGCCTCTTCTGATGTCATCCAATAATCTCTATCAGAATCTGCCCATACTTTATCAAACGGTTGATTTGAATGTGTTGCGATTATATCATACAATTCTTTTTTCAATTTCTGAATTTCTCTAGCGGTAATTTCAATATCTGATGCTTGACCTTGTGCTCCTCCAAGAGGTTGGTGAATCATTACTCGAGCGTGTTTTAATGCACTTCTTTTACCTTTGGCACCAGCGCACATTAGTACAGCTCCCATTGACGCTGCCATACCTGTACAGATTGTTGCAACATCAGGACGGATATATTGCATCGTGTCATAAATCCCCAAACCAGCATAAACTGATCCTCCTGGTGAATTTAGATAAATTTGAATATCTTTCTTAGCATCAACCGATTCCAAAAACAACAACTGAGCATTGATGATATTCGCAACTTGGTCATTTATTCCAGTTCCTAAAAAGATAATTCTATCCATCATCAAACGCGAAAAAACGTCCAACTGTGAAATATTCATTGGGCGTTCTTCAATTATATATGGAGTCATAGATGATTCGATATAATGATCCATCATCATGCTATTGATACCGAGATGTTTAGTAGCGTATTTTCTAAATTCGTTTCCGTCTATCATTGTTTGATTTTTTTATTTGGGGCTAAAATTAATAAACTTTGAAAAGAAAACTTGATTTTGCGTATTTTTAATATTTATTCACAGAAATGCTGCCAACTGAAATACATAGCAAAAACGTTCTTTTATCTCCATTGAATTGGGGGTTTGGACATGTCTCGCGATGTATTCCATTAATAAACCACTTATTAAAAAATAGCAATTCTGTTTTCATTGCTTGTGATACTGCACAAAAAAGTGTTTTTATTCAGTATTTTGGTGAAAAAGTAAAATTTATTGAACATCAAGGTTATCCTTTTCGGTTTTCAGGTAAAGGAAATTATACGATGGATTTATCCTTTTCCATTGGCACGCTCTTAAAACGATCTAAGAACGAAATTAAAGAAGTTGAAAGTTATATTAAAGAATTCAATATAGATTTTATTATTTCTGACCATCGTTATTCTTTTCGAAGTAAAATGTGTTATTCCATTTTTATGACACATCAATTGAATTTACCAATTAGTTGGTTACAGTTTCCATTTAAACTTTATCACAAAAAACAGATTAAAAAATTCGATTCGATTTGGATTGTAGACAAGCAAGAAAATTCCTTAGCTAGAAAATTATCAGAAAATAAACATTATTCCAATGCAAAATACATAGGATATTTATCTCGATTTATGCTTTATCCAAAGAAAGAAATCAAAAATGGAAGTGTTCTAATCATTAGCGGACCAAAAGAATATTGGACCAATTTATTTCTGGTATTTTCAAAAGAACTTGAATCTAATGAAATTCAAACTATTGTTGGTTCAAGTGATGTTCAACAATTAATTATTAGTGAAAAATTGAACCAGAAATTTCATTCTAGCGATAATTGGATTGAAACCGATGAATTATTATTAAGGACGAAAAAAGTTTATGGCTACATTGGCTACACCACACTTATGGATGTTGAAATATTAAACTGTGATTCATATTTAATAGCAAGCCCAGGCCAATTGGAACAAAAATACCTTGAAAAAATTGGACAAAAAAAAATCCCGAACGAATCCGGGATTTAATTTAAATTCTTTTAGAATTATCTTACCGCAGAACTGAAATTTGAATCTGAAAATAATTTTACAAATTCTCTGTCTTTTGCAGCTTTTGCTTTCAATGAGCTGTCTTTTGCAAATGCATTTTTAAGATTATTTACAACAGCATCAGATCCTTCTCCTCCTCTTGCAGCAATGATTGCTTTCAAATAATCTACATCTGCACTCGCATTTTCATTTGCTAAAGCTGTTTTTGCTTCTGCTAATTTATTCTGAAGTACATAAGCTAACGCTTTATTGAAACCATTTTCTTTAATGTTACTTTCTGCACTAGCATAGTTACCATCCAAGATATCTAAAGCTGCGCTATTATAACCAAAAACTAAATTTCGTGCAGCATCGCCGTTTCCTTTTGATTGGTTTAATAATTTTCTTGCATTTGCTCTATCACCTTCAGACATTGCAACACCAGCTAAATTGTTTTTAGAAGAAGAATTATCTTTTAAACCATTAGCTTTCTCTAAACTTTTCTTAGCATCAGCAACTTTATTTTGCAAGAATAAAACGGCGCCTAAATTGTTGTGTCCTCTGTAATCAGTAGAATGATTTTGAGCAGCAGCTTGATAAATTGCAGCTTTCTCGTTTAAATCTGTTACTTTTTCAGCAGCAAATAACAATTCTTCGATTCCTAAAGAAGATGGGTTGTTTTTTGCTGCAGCCATAATTTCGTCATCTGTTAAACCTAATTCTTTATAATTAACAGTAATAACTGCTCTACGAATTTTAGGGAAAACATCTTTTTCTAATTCCGTGTATGATTTACCTAAATTAACCATGTCTTTTTCACGTTGAATTGGATCTTTTGTCATTTCCAAAATACGAATGAAAAGGTTTTTGTCTGCTTCATTGATTGTAGTTGTAACAGCTAATTGATCTTTGAAACCTTCGAAATCTTCACCTTTACCTTCAATTGAATATTTTGTTGTGTCAGCCCAATTCAACATGTTTGATTTTTTCATCAAATCAACAATTGCTTTTCTAGCTGATCTTGTTCTTTCGTTTGATAAGTTTGTATTTTTGTCTTCAACACCGTCAGGAGAAGCAAAACCTTTAATTTCAATTGATGTAATTTGAATCTTTGGGTTTGACTCAGATGCTTTCAACCAAACTAATAAATCTGCGATATCTTTATCTTTTAATTCTGTTGCTTTAACCTCAGACTTAGCTTTGTCAAAATTTACAACCGCAGAAGTACTTTTAGCTGTTTCTCTTACGATCGCATCTTTTTCAAATAAAACTTTGAATTCTTTTCGAACCATCAAAGGAGTAATGATTGTTCCGTCAGCTATTTTAGTTTCTGGAATATCTCCTTTTTCTTTTGTACCCTTAATAACCTTACCAGTAACTTTCAAATCTGCAGCTTCCATATCTGGACGATAAGGAACTTCCAATTCGAATGTTGCAGAACCACCAGGTTTGAAAGTAATAGTTTGACCATTACCTGTGATTTTCTCACCTTGAAGAACCCAAGTACCAATGGCAGTATTTCCTAATTTCGGAGTGATTTCAGCTTTCACTTTTTTATTAAGTCCTTTTTCAGGAACGTTAACAACAACTGAAAATTTTACATTATCACCATGCATCTCTAGTGGATTAGGATTCACATTGTAAGTAAAATCTTTCACTAAATCACAAGAGGACATAAGCGCAGTCGTTCCTGCTGCAAGTGACATTAATAGAATTTTGTTCATGTTCATTTATCGTGTTTTTAAAATCGTGGCAAATTTACATACAAATAGCATCAAAAACCTAATATTTATTGTTGAAAAAATAAATTAAGTTAAATTATCTTGCTAATTGACTGATATTTATACCCTTTTTGGGGTCTCTGAAGTCTGAAAGTTCTAACATAGGAACCAAAACGAAGTTGCGTTCGTGATAATTTGGATGTGGAATTTCAAGATTTTTTGATTTAATTACCAAATCTGCGTAGAAAATTATGTCTAAATCAATTAACCTATCTTCATACGATTCCTTTGTTTTTATTCTTCCAAGTTTTTTTTCAATTTCTTGTAACTCTTTTAAAACTTGATCGGGATTCAATTCCGTTTCACAAATCAAACAAGCATTGTAAAATTCATTTTCGGATTCAAAACCTACTGCTGAATTTTTAAGAATGGAAGAAATCTTTGAAACCTCCCCTACTTTGGATTTGATTTGACTGATTGCATTTTTAAGGTTTAATTCTTTATCCCCTAAATTTGTTCCAAGCGCAATTACAACTTGATTAAGTTTTACTTTTTGCTCCATTTAAAATGATGAACAAGTTCCAATAAATCAACTTTTAAATACTCCAAAACGGGACGTAATGAATCATAATTAGGTTTACAATTCAATAACACTTCACCTCGAACAAAATTATTAGTTGAATCAGTTAAATAGAATTGAAAATTTGTTGCCACATTTCCTTTTAATTCAAAGAAAGTTCCATATACCTTATTTTCACTATCGATGATTTGCTCAAAGTCAATTTTGTCTGCTTTAATTTTATGCTCATCTACCTTATCATTTGCAAAATTGATAATTTCAGCCAACGAGTCATTATTTGGAAAATTCAAGTAATACATAAATAAAGAACCATTCACTGGGCCTAAATCTATTTCTTGTGTGCAATAGGTTGAACCTTGTTTTTGGGCTGTTCTATAATTGAAAATATTAGCTAATTTCAATGAATAAGGACAATCAGATTGAACCTGTCTATAAGCATGATTTGGTAAATCTAATTTTAAATAAGTAGGTGGTTTAGGAACTGGTGTCGTTTCATCGCAAGCAACTAACAGAATAAGAAAGAGAAACGAATAAATTTGTTTAATCATGGTTTAGTATCTTAATTTTTACTGTTTTTATTCTTTTCTTATCGGAAGATTCAACAATTAACTTGTAATTCTCTATTGTAATAAATTCATTATTTCTCAAAATGCGTCCTGCTTGTTCAATAATCAAGCCACCAATCGTCTCTGCCTCTCCTTTTAATGATTCAAATAACTCTTCGTTACATTCCACAATTTTATAGAAATCATTCAAAGAAGTTCTTCCTTCAAATAAATAAGTGCTTTCATCAATTTTAGAATAAACCACTTCGTTTTCGTCAAATTCATCTGTAATATCACCAACTATTTCCTCTAAAATATCTTCCAAAGTGACAATACCACTTGCCCCACCATATTCGTCTACAACGATTGCCATGTGCATTTTCATACTTCGGAAATCTTGTAATAAATCGTTAATTCTTTTGTTTTCTGGAATGAAATATGGCTTTCTAATTTCTTTTCGCCAATCAAAATTTTCATCTTGATTTAGACTTTGTAATAAATCCTTAATGTATAAAATCCCAATTACATTGTCTTGTGAACCTTCAAAAATCGGAATTCGAGAATAACCTGATTCTAAAATAAACCCTAAGACTTCTTTGAAATTTGAAGTATTATCAATTGCATCTACCTCAATTCGAGGTGTCATAATTTGACAAGCTTCTGTTTTTCCGAATTTCACAATTCCTTCCAAAATTTTATGATCTTCTTCAGAAGTTGAATCTTCTCTCGTTAAGGCCAATGCTTGTTCTAATTCGTCCGTATTGACTTTCGCTCCACCATTTGAAAGCTTTTGAATGAAAAAAGATCCGTGAACCAATCCAAACTTAATCCAAGAAACTGGTGGCATTTTTCCTAAAATTGTTAAAGGATTTGCCATAAATCTAACTACAGACAAAGCATTTTTTGAAGCATAAACTTTTGGTAAAACTTCTCCAGTTAATAATATCAAAAAGGTTATGCCAACAACCTCAATCAAAAATCGTAGTAGTTCAGTTCCTGGCTTTGCTGGAAAAATATCATCTAAAACAAAAGTTGATAAAATAACTACACCAACATTCACAAAGTTATTGGTAATCAAAATCGTTGCTAACAGTTCTTTCGGGCGAGAAAGTAAATTTTGAATTAACTTCGATTGTTTATCGTTTGTTTTCTTTAAATCGTCATTATCAGCAGGCTTTAAGGAAAAAAACGCTGACTCTGAACCTGACATTAGCGCTGAAATCAACAATAAAAAAGCAATGATTGCTAGATAAACAAAAGTTGATTCGCTAAAACCAGCTTCAATAACAGTATTTAAAGGTTGACTGGGAGGTTCTGTTTTAATCATTTCTTAAAAAGGATTGTCATCGTCCGCACTTGGGGATAAATCTTGAATGGATGAAGGAGGATTTGGTTTTCCTTCGCTTGAATAAGGTGTGTGATTTTTGTCAACATCAGGTCGAGAAAGAATCGTTAAATCGTCTCCAACAACTTCTGTGCTATAACGCGTATTTCCCTCTTTATCTTGCCAAGAACGTTTTTTCAACTTGCCTTCGATATAGATTTTTGCGCCTTTACGAATGTATTTTTCTGCAACTTCAGCCAAACCGCGCCAAAGTACAATATCGTGCCAATCAGTGATTTCTTTCTTCTCACCAGTTGATTTATCGGTAAAAACTTCTGAAGTTGCCAATGAAAAAGTTGCAATAACAGCTCCGTTTTCAAGGCGTCGAATTTCTGGGTCTTTGCCCAAATTTCCAATCAAAATAACTTTATTTACACTTCCATTCATAATTACAAATATATAAAAATAAAAATAAGACCGTTGCAAAACCCATTTCTCATCGTTACTCCAAAAACTTAACACCCTCATTAACAAGGGTTAACTCCGGTGTAAATTTTTGAAAAGCCTCGGTTAATGACTTTTAAAACAATCTAGAAATCAAACAATTATTATTTTTTCTTGAATGGTTTTTTCTTTTTCGGTTTAGCTTCCTGGCTTTCAGAAATTTTGATACATTCTTCCAATGTCAAGTTTTCAGGAGTTACGTCTTTTGGCAACTTGAAATTATCTTTTCCAATTTTCAAATATGCACCGTATCTGCCATTCATTAATTGTACTTCAGGACGCTCTTCAAAAACTTTTATCATTTTATTCGCATCGTCTTCTTGTTTTTTCAAATACAATTCAACGGCTCTTTCGTAACTGATTGAAATTGCATCCTCCTCTTTCGGAATGGAAACAAATAATTTCCCAACTTGTACATAAGGTCCGAAACGTCCATTGTTTGCTTTAATGGCTTGACCTTCGTACTCACCTAAAGTTCTTGGAAGCTTAAATAATTCCATTGCTTCTTCTAAAGTGATTGAGCCAATTGATTGATTCGCTTGAAGGGAAGCAAAACGCGCTTTTTCACCATCTACTTTCTCATCTCCAATTTGAATCATTGGACCAAATTTCCCGATACGCGCGATTACTTTCTTTCCCGAAATAGGGTCAATTCCCAAATCTCTTTCACCAGTTGCACGATCTGAATTTTCAAGCGTGTTTTCAACTTCTTTATGAAATGGATTATAAAATCCATTCATCATTGTTGTCCATTCTTGTTTTCCTTTAGCGATTTCGTCAAATTGTGCTTCCACAGATGCTGTGAAATGGTAATCCATAATTTGCTTGAAATTTTCTTGCAAGAAATCTGTTACTACAATTCCAATATCTGTTGGCGAAAGTTTGTTTTTATCTTTTCCAGTCGTTTCTGACTTCGTTTGTTCGGTGATTTTTCCTTTTTTCAACTCAATTGACAAGTAATTTCTCACTTCTCCCTCGCGTTCTTTTTTCTCAACGTAACCTCTTTTTTGAATCGTTGAAATTGTTGGTGCATACGTTGATGGACGACCAATTCCTAACTCTTCTAATTTTTTAACCAAAGAAGCTTCCACATATCGTGAAGGCGGACGAGTAAAACGTTCTAATGCAATTGCACTTCCAAGTTCTAATTTCTCATTTTTAACAACCGCTGGCAATAAACCAGAGTCGCTTTCTTCCTCGTTATCATCCAAAGACGATTCTAAATATACTTTCAAAAATCCTTCAAAACGAATCACTTCTCCTTTAGAATTGAAAGCATCGCCGTTTGGTAAACCACCAATTTTAATAGTAGTTCTTTCCAACTGTGCATCCGACATTTGACTTGCGATTGCACGTTTCCAAATCAACTCATATAATTTTTGTTCTTCTGCTTCGCCGTTTATTTTAGAAACCATAAAATCAGTTGGACGAATTGCCTCGTGTGCCTCTTGAGCACCTGCCGACTTAGAAGTGTATTTTCTTGTTTTCGAAAAATCGCTACCGTATAATTCAATAATTGCCGCTTTCGAAGCATTGATTGCTGTATCTGATAAATTCACAGAGTCCGTTCTCATATACGTGATTTTTCCAGATTCATACAAACGTTGTGCAACGCTCATTGTACGTGTTACTGAAAAACCTAATTTCAAACTCGCTTCTTGTTGCAAAGTTGAAGTGGTAAAAGGTGCTGCAGGCGATTTAGTTGCAGGTTTTTGTTGAATATCTTCTACAAAAAAATTCGTTGTCGCACACGTTTCAAGAATGGCTTTAGCAGTTTCTGAATCACTTAATTGCTTGCTAAATTCTGCTTTGAAATTTCCTTTTGCAGACTCAAAATTCCCTGTAATTCGGAAAAAGTTAGAAACATTGAATGCATCAATTTCTTTTTCGCGTTCAACAATTAATTTCACTGCAACAGATTGTACACGACCTGCTGACAAACTTGGACGAACTTTTTTCCAAAGTACTGGTGAAAGTTCAAAACCTACAATTCTGTCCAGAACACGACGTGCTTGTTGTGCATCCACTAATTGCTTGTTTATAATACGTGGATTATCAATTGCTTTTAAGATAGCAGTTTTCGTAATCTCATTGAAAGTAATACGTTTTGTATCTTTTTTCTTTAAATCTAAAGTCTCATATAAATGCCAAGAAATTGCTTCTCCCTCGCGGTCCTCATCGGTCGCTAGCCAAACAACCTCCGCTTCCTTTGCTAATTTTTTCAGTTCTGCGACGACTGTTTTCTTATCGGCAGTAACTTCGTAAAGCGGATTGAATTTATTTTCAATTTCTACAGCTAATCCTTTTTTCGCAAGGTCTCTTACGTGTCCAAAACTAGATTTTACGATGAAGTCTTTTCCTAAATAACCTTCTATTGTTTTTGCTTTTGCAGGGGACTCAACGATGACTAAATTTTTCGACATGGATTTTATTTTGGGCACAAATGTAAAAGGAAAAAAGTGGACTGAGGGAAAAAAAGTTAAACACAGCTAAAAAAACTGTAATTGCGAACGTATTAATTGCGAATTGCGAATTAAAAACTGCGAATGAGATTTTGGGAGCGCTTTGCGTAAACTATTTTTTAGCAGAATAATCGAGGACAAAGTTTCGAGGACTGAGGCTCTCAAAGTCCGAAGTCCGAATAATTCGCAACTACTAAGCGATGTGCAAATCTGTTCGCAATCCGTCGCGGCGAAGCAATTCTATCGTTCGCAATTTTTAAGCATTATGGTTTTCCGTTTGCAATTAGCAATTAACCCGTATGCAATCCTAAATATTCTTAATTTTTAACTCACGTGTCATTTTGTCAGTCCTTGATTAATTGTTATTTTTGCCGACCAAAAGAAGAACAACTATGTCCCACGAAAATAAAGTAATCGATGAATCAATGCAAGGTGAAGCAACAATGCTAAACGATTCAGAAGATTCAACTGGTAAAAAGAAATTATTTATTGAAAGCTACGGTTGTCAGATGAATTTCTCTGATAGCGAAGTTGTTGCTTCCATTATGAAAAATGACGGCTACGCTACCACACGCAATGTAGATGAAGCGGATGTTGTACTGATAAATACGTGCTCCATTCGTGAAAATGCCGAAACGCGTGTTCGCAATCGCTTGACTGAATTCAAAAAGAAAAAAGAAGACAATCCTGAATTAGTGGTTGGAATTTTGGGTTGTATGGCAGAACGCTTGAAAAAAAATCTACTTGAAGAAGAAAAATTAGTGGATTTAGTGGCTGGTCCTGATGCTTACCGCGATTTACCAAACTTAATTGAAGAAGTTGGAACAGGACAAAAAGCGGTGAATGTATTGCTTTCGCGCGACGAAACCTACGCTGATATTTCGCCAGTTCGTTTAGATCAAGGAGGAATTTCTGCTTTTGTAACAATTATGCGTGGCTGCGATAATATGTGTTCGTTTTGCGTTGTTCCTTTTACACGTGGAAGAGAACGTTCAAGAGACCCACATACAATTGTAGAAGAATGCCGTGATTTGTTTGAAAAAGGTTACCGTGAAGTGACACTTTTGGGTCAAAATGTGGACAGTTACCGCTGGAATATTAGTTCGAAAGGAGAAATTAAAGACGCTTCTCAACCTACAACAAATTTTGCACAATTGATGGAAATGGTGGCATTAGTTTCACCCGAGTTACGTGTGCGATTCAGTACTTCACATCCAAAAGATATGACTGATGATGTATTGGAAATCATGGCGAAATACGAAAATATTTGTCCTTACATTCATTTGCCTGTTCAGTCGGGAAATACCGACGTTTTATACCGAATGAATCGTGGATACTCTAGAGAATGGTACTTGGAACGCATTGATGCAATTAAACGAATCATTCCTGATTGTGCGATTTCTACAGATATTATAACTGGATTTTGTGGCGAAACGGAAGAAGAACACGCTGAGACCCTAAGCTTAATGGACAGCGTTCAATATGATTTTGCTTATATGTTTAAATATTCAGAGCGCCCAAAAACATTGGCAGAAAGACGTTTTGCTGACGACGTTCCCGAAAATGTGAAAGGAAAAAGATTGGATCAAATCATCAAGAAACAATTGGCTTCTTCTTTGGCATCGAATAAACGTCAAATTGGTACCGTTCAAAAAGTATTGATTGAAGGGAAATCGAAACGTTCAGATGAGCATTTGTGTGGAAGAACCGGAAGAAATTCAATGGTTATTTTCCCAAAATTAGATTGTGAAAAAGGACAATATGTAATGGTACGCATCGACGAATGTACTTCAGCAACCTTAATGGGAGAAATCGTTTCTAAATGTTAAATCGCTAATTATGAACGTACAACAAGTTAAACAGCGTTTCGGAATCATTGGAAATTCTCCTTTGCTCAACCGTGCGTTGGAAGTTGCCATTCAAGTTGCGCCAACTGACATTTCTGTTTTGGTGACAGGTGATAGTGGAACAGGAAAAGAAATCATTCCGCATGTAATTCACAATTTGAGTTCTCGAAAACACGGTGAATACATTGCTGTAAACTGTGGTGCAATTCCAGAAGGAACAATCGATTCTGAGTTATTTGGTCACGAGAAAGGTTCGTTTACAGGAGCTGCAGGAAGCCGTCAAGGTTATTTTGAAGTAGCAAATGGCGGTACAATTTTCTTGGATGAAGTAGCAGAATTACCGATGCAAACACAAGTGCGTTTATTACGCGTTTTGGAAACCGGTGAATTCATTCGAGTTGGTTCTTCTAAAGCTATCAAAACGAATGTTCGAGTTGTGGCTGCAACCAATGAAAATATGCAACGTGCAATTGCTTCAGGTAAATTCAGAGAAGATTTGTTTTATCGCTTGAGCACCGTTCCCATTCAATTGCCAGCTTTACGAAATCGTCAAGAGGATATTCATTTGATTTTCAGAAAATTTGCACACGATTTTGCCGAAAAATATAGAATGCCTGCTATTAAATTGAATGACGACGCTGTTCAATTATTAGTAAATTATCCGTGGCCTGGAAATATTCGTCAGTTGAAAAATTTAGTGGAACAATTATCTGTAATTGAAACCGCTAGAGATATTGATGGTTTTATACTTTCTAGTTATTTACCACAAAACACCGAAAAACTTCCACAAATTATTGGGGAGAACTCTCAGGAAAATTTCTCCGAGCGCGAATTGATGTACAAAGTGCTATTCGATATGAAAAAGGATTTGAACGAACTAAAAAAACTAGTCGTTGAAATTCTCCAACAAGGAAATACGGTTTCTTTAACTTCTGACCAAAGTGCTGTTGTTAATCGTATTTATCAAGAAGTAAATGAAAATGTAAAAAATACAGGTTTGTTACTTCCTTCAGCTGCTGCGCCAATTGTGGAATCAAACTACCACTACCCTACTGCAACTGAACCGTATGAAGCACACGTTGAAGTGGAAGAATCCTTGTCTTTAGAAGATCGTGAAAAAGAATTGATAAGTAAAGCCTTAGAAAAACACCGCGGAAAACGAAAACACGCAGCAAATGAATTGGGAATTTCTGAGCGTACTTTGTACAGAAAAATTAAGGAATACAAGCTTATAGACTTATGAAATTCGGCTCACTAATTTTACTTTTAGCTGTGCTTTCATCGTGTTGGCCATCAAGTGTTTCCTTTAAAGATAAAGGTTCAATGCCAGAAGAATGGAAAACATTTTCAGTGAAGACTTTAGAAATCTTAGCTCCTAATGCACCTTTAAGTTATGGCGCAAATTTGACAGAACAATTAAAAGATGGAATTCAAAACAATACACGACTTTTGTTAAACACCAATTTTGGAAAAGGCGAAGTAAACATTGATGGAAAAATTACAAATTACAATGTTATTCCAATTGCCATTCAAGGAAATGATAACGCTACTCAAAATCGTTTGACAATTTCCGTTCAATTTTCGATTGAAATAACAAAGCCAAAAGAAGAATTAATTTCTGTAACTTCAACCCGATTTTCAGATTTTAATGCTGATAAAAACTTAGCTAGTGTTGAAGCTCAGTTATTAGAGGAAATAAATACGCAAATCGTTCAAGACGTTATTAATAAATTGATGAGTAACTGGTGATGTTAAGTTCAGAATATATCCACGAAAAGATTTTAGATACCACTTCCTGCACGAGCGAAGATGTTCGGAAATTGGCTGAATTAATGGAGCTGTATCCCTACGTTTCTTCTTTTTCGATTTTATATTTGAAAGCACTTGCGAACAGCAAAGATGTACGTTTGGAAAGCGAAATTGAAAAATATGCATACAGAATTTCTTCACGTGCTGTTTTATATGAGTTATTACATCCAAGATTTGAGGCAGAAATTGCACCTGAAACGCAAACTGTAATTCATGAAGAAGTTAAAAATCCAATTCAAGAAACGATTATAATTGAGGAAGAAATAACTCCAGAAGTTCAAGAAGAAATTGTTCGAGAAATTGAAAAACCAGTTGTAGAAACGATTGAAGTTAAAGAGGAAACAATTCCTGAAGTTAAAGCTGAGATTGTTGAAGAAATTGAAAATCCTATTTCAGAAACGGTTGAAGTTGAAGAAGAAATAATTCCTGAAGTTAATGCCGAGATTGTTGAAAAAGTTGAAAAACCTATTCAAGAAACAAATGAAGTTGAAGAAGAAATAGTTCCTAAAGAAAAAAGCGAAGATTTTAAGAAAGAAAACGATCAGTTAGAACAATTAATTCAAGCCGCGGCAATTTCATCGAGCTTTATGGAAACCAATTTTCTTGAAGAGGAAAAAGAAACGAAGCTCGAACCGGAATTTGAAAAAACACCTGAATCAGATTTTGAAGCAGAAAAAAAGATTGAAAAAATCACAAAAGTTGAAAAAACTGAAATTGAGCCTAAAAGTGAACGAAGTTTTAGTTCTTGGTTGAGTTTAGGAGCTACAACTTCTGCTGTAAATCCAATCGAAACTAAGGTAATTAAAGAAGAAACCAAACAGCCTGAAATCGAGGAGGAGCCTAAAAAAACTCAATATTACAACTTCGAAAAACCGAAGAGAGAATTTTATTCTCCAGTTAAAAAAGCGAAGGAAAGTTTAAGTGAAAACAATATGCCTGTAAGTGAAACTTTGGCAAAAATCTTCGCACTTCAAGGCAATTATCCAAAATCAATTTACGTTTATGAGCAATTAATCTTGATTTTTCCCGAAAAAAAGAGTTTCTTTGCAACCCAAATTAAAAATTTAAAGAAAAAACTTAATTCTTAGAAATGGATATCATACTTTCAACCATCGTTATTTTAGCAAGTGTTTTGTTAATATTTGTTGTTTATATTCAAAATCCAAAAGGAGGAGGCTTAAGCTCTGATTTTGGTTCACCAAGCCAATTAGGTGGAGTTCAAAAAACAACTGAATTTATCGATAAAGCAACTTGGGGCCTTGCAATTGCAATTGTTCTTGCTAGCGTTATTATGACGGTTCGTCAACCAAGAGCTCCAAAACCAGTTGAACAAAAACAACAAACGGAGCAACCTGGACAACAAGGTCAAAAACCAGCAGGTCAAGGAAACACACAAAACAACAAATAGTAAACCTATTTACACTTTTCAAAATGTCAGTATGTCACGCATACTGACATTTTTATTTTATATCTACCCATTTTTTGGCAAAATTGTCGCAGTTCTTTGCTTGGCATAAAATTGGACAAAGCAGAAACAAATCTTAAAATAAATACTAAAAATATGTCAGTAAATTTTAAACCTTTGGCAGACAGAGTTCTGATTGAACCAGCTCCAGCAGAAGTTAAAACAGCAAGTGGAATTTTTATTCCAGACACAGCTAAAGAAAAACCGTTGAGAGGAACAGTTATCGCAGCAGGTGAAGGCAAAAAAGATGAACCAATGACTGTAAAAGTTGGTGATTCTGTTTTATACGGTCAATATTCTGGTACAGAAATTAAATTGGACGGAAAAACCTACTTGATTATGCGTGAATCTGATATTTACGGTATATTTTAATTTTTTTAACAAACAAGAAGATTTCTCCTTCTAGTCGAAATGACTTTTCCAAGGTAGCAAAAAGGCGACGAAGTCGCATAGATTACCTCCCAAAAGTCTTTTCGAACGAAAGTGAGAAAACTCTTTTTGAAACAATTAATAAAATCATTTAAATAACACTTAAAACATTAAATTATTATGGCAAAAGATATTTTTTTCGACGTAGAAGCTAGAGAAAAGCTTAAAAAAGGTGTAGATGCTTTGGCAAATGCAGTGAAAGTAACCCTAGGACCAAAAGGTAGAAATGTTGTGATAGCTAAGAAATTTGGCGCTCCACACATTACAAAAGATGGTGTAACGGTTGCAAAGGAAATCGAACTTTCAGATCCTGTTGAAAATATGGGTGCGCAAATGGTGAAAGAAGTTGCTTCTAAAACTGCTGATATCGCAGGAGATGGGACAACAACGGCAACAGTTTTAGCACAAGCAATTGTTGGAGCAGGTTTGAAAAATGTTGCAGCAGGAGCAAATCCAATGGACTTAAAAAGAGGAATTGATAAAGCTGTAGCTGAAGTAGTTAAAAACTTGAAAAAATTATCTACAGAAGTTGGTTCGGATAATTCAAAAATCAAACAAATCGCAACAATTTCTGCTAACAACGACGAGACAATCGGTGCATTAATAGCACAAGCAATGAAAGTGGTTGGAAACGATGGTGTTATTACTGTAGAAGAAGCAAAAGGAACTGAAACTGAAGTAAAAACAGTGGAAGGAATGCAATTTGATAGAGGCTATTTATCACCATACTTCGTTACAAATGCTGAGAAAATGATCACAGAAATGGAAAATCCATTGATTTTGATCTGTGAGAAAAAAATCTCAAGTATGAAAGAATTGTTGCCGATTTTAGAGCCAGTTGTTCAAGCAGGAAAAGGATTGTTAATCATCGCAGAAGATGTGGATGGTGAAGCACTTGGAACTTTGGTTGTAAACAGAATTCGTGGTTCTTTGAAAGTTGCTGCTGTTAAAGCTCCTGGTTTTGGAGACAGAAGAAAAGCAATGTTAGAAGATATCGCAATTTTGACTGGTGGTCAAGTAGTTTCTGAAGAAAGAGGTATGACTTTGGAAAACATTACAATTGATATGCTTGGTACTGCCGCAAAAATCGAAATTGATAAAGAAAATACTACTATCATCAACGGTAAAGGTAAAAAGGCAGATATTTCAGCACGAGTTGGACAAATCAGAGCTCAAATAGAAACAACAACTTCTGATTACGACCGCGAAAAATTACAAGAGCGTTTAGCGAAATTAGCAGGTGGAGTAGCAGTTCTTTATGTTGGAGCAGCGACTGAAATGGAAATGAAAGAGAAAAAAGACCGCGTTGACGATGCTTTGGCAGCAACAAGAGCAGCTGTAGAAGAAGGAATCGTTCCAGGTGGAGGTGTTGCATTGATTCGTGCAATTGCTTCTTTAGACAAATTGAAAGGTGATAACGAAGACGAACAAACAGGAATTGCAATTGTAAAACGTGCAGCTGAAGAGCCATTACGTCAAATCATTGCAAACGCTGGAGGTGAGGGCGCTGTTATCGTTCAAAAAGTAAAAGAAGGAAAAGATGACTTCGGATACAACGCACGAACAGAAGTTTATGAGAAATTATACAAAGCTGGTGTAATTGATCCAACAAAAGTGACTAGAATTGCAATTGAAAATGCAGCGTCTATAGCTTCAATGTTGTTGACTACTGAATGTGTGATTGCAGATCAACCAGAGGAAAATAACTCAGCTGCTGGAATGGCAGGAATGGGTGGTGGAATGCCTGGAATGATGTAATCCAAAATAGTATAAAAAGAGCCTTCGGGCTCTTCAACGCATCAATCTTCCCGATTTATTCGGATAGTGCGAAGCGACTATATAGCGAACCGTCTCAAGAAATTGGGGCGGTTTTTTTTGTGGATTTTTATTAGTGTAGGTGACAAAAATTAAGCTAGTGCGGAATATACTATTAATTAAACATCGTTTACACATTAATATAAAATGTGGAGTTTTTTCTTCGTTAACTAAATTTTAGAAACATTTATTTCAAAATCACCAATACTTTGCTTCTGATTTTTTAATCAATTCAGCATGTATAACTTTTAATTGATCAAGAAATAACGCATCTTGTTCTATATCCTTAAATAAATATGCATTCATTTCTATCATTTTTTTGTTAGCTTCTTTAACTATCTCAATACCTGAACTAGTTAAAGAAAAATACTTTATCCTTTTATCAATGGTATCATAGTTCATTGTAGTAATTGATTTTGAACAAAATCTCCTAAACATTTCGCTTGTAGTACTTCTCTCTAAATAAAGATATGTCGTAGCTCTGGTTAATGTGATTTTACCATTAATTGATATTAAATTTAAAAGTGCATATTCATCAAGTGTCGTAAATGGAAAATTCTTGAAGTATTGTTTAAATAAAATTCTTCTTCTTCTTTCTATATTTCCCCAAAACCAATGCATTAAAGCATGTTTAGTTTCTTCGCTATTGGAAGAAAATTTCAAAATATCTATTAGAAAAGGTTCGTGCATTTTTTTAGTTCAATATTGAACAAATATAAATAGAAATATGTTATAAAAATAATTTAAAACGAATTGTATGAAAATTGTAGTATTTGGAGCTAATAGTCCAACAGCCCAATTAATGCTAAAAAAATTGACATTAATTGAATCAGTTGAAATTTATGGTTTAATAAGATCACAATCTGATAAACTATTTAAACATCAAGGTTTAACCTACTTGAACTATGGAATTTCTAAATTATCTTCAATAAGGGAAGAAATTTCTGATGCTGACACCTGGATTTCTTTTATTGGGGCATCCGATTTATTTAAAGCCAGAAAGGTAAAGACTTTATACAGTGATTCAACTAACTTAATTATAAGAGAGGCGCAATTTTCTGAGCCTAAAAGAGTAATTTGGATTTCAAGTGGAGGTGTTGTAGATAATCCTAATGATGGATTTATTTTCAAACGAATTTTAAAACCTTTTTTTCTCAAAAATATGTATTTAGATATGCTTGAAATGGAAAAGAGAATTACGGAATCTAATTTAAACTATACTATTGTTCGTCCTCCGTATTTAACAAATGGAAAACAGGAAGAAGACGTTCGTACAATTGAATTCTATTTTAAAGATGACAAATCATTAAATAGAATTAGTTTAGCACATTTTTTGGCTAATGAAATTGTTAATCCTAAATGGTTAAAAAAAATAGTTGCTGTCTCTAGTTAACTTCTCATTAGAAAATAAAATCACAACTAAAACATTAAAATAAGTAATTACAAAAAAAGTATTACGACTTATTCGGATAGTGCGAAGCGACTATATAGCGAACCGTCTCAAGAAATT
>CAZDKE010000049.1:0-23698 GCA_964506255.1 uncultured Lishizhenia sp.
CGGATTCGAACGTCAGCTCGAAGATCAGGCTCGAAAATGTCGATGGCGGAGGTAACAACTCGAGTCATAATATTTTCAGAAGAAGTTGTGACTCGGATAGTTGCAGAACTTGTATTATTTCCAATGTAATTGAAACTTGTGTTGTTAGGAATAAAAATACTTGCATCTAAGGCTAAGGTATTATTGTAGTTTGGATTTCTAAATGGAGTTATTACAGCATCGTAAGAAACCGTACTATTAAAAAAATCATTGGCTGGATGTAACGCATCTGAAACATTCACAAAAGTTCCAGCCCCATTAAATTGTAATTGATCACCAGTCGAGCCTCTGTCCCCTTCATAAGATATTACTCCCAACTCAAAACTTACAGGACCAGACAGTGGTGTTAAAAATCCTGAAATTGGAATATCAAGTGAGTTACCAATACCAACATTTGCAAAGCCATCGAAAACTGTTAAGTTTCGCATTGACTGAAAAACATTTTTGTAAACAATTACAATTGACCAAGAACCCCATAAATTTGATCCACCTGTTTGAGTGACCACATCAGCAACTGTAAATCGACCCTTTGTTCCTACAGCTTGAACAATACTCGTTACATTCTTATAACAGTAGTAACTTGGATGAGATGATAAACTTGGAACATCTATTAAATCATCAGCAGTCAAAGTTTGGTAGGCTCCAAAATTCAATTTTATCTTTACTCTATTCCGAGTGGAATAATTGGTAACAGAACTGTTTATTCTTCCTGCCCAATACAATCCTGCCCAAAGTACCTCGCTGCAATTGGCTAAATTCATACTATCACTTGAAGACATAAAAGTCGAATTATCAGAATCAATATCGAGGTAATTCATCGTGAAATCACCATTTTGATTTGTTCCGTTTGGAGGTACTTGACTTTTTGCTGATGTACAAGAAGTTCCGGAATTACAAGTAACTGAAACGTTGGAAAGCATTCGAATCCCACCTTTTTGATTGGTGGTATATCTTGTATTAAAAGGAGCAATTAATTGTGCTGTTACATTATTTGCAAAAAGCAAATTAAATAGAAATAATACAACACAAAGAATTCTCAATTTGATTAATTTGAATATAAATTAGCTTAACGAAAATCAAACGTAAAGCAGAACATTTAGTTGCTAAAACGCAGACTTTATTGCGGACGTATGATTATCCTTCTACTTTTTTAAATCCCTTTGTCGCAATCGCATAAGATTCTTTACCTATTCCGACGATTGAAACAATGTTTAATGGAAATTCAAGCAGAACGTGTGAAAAACTGAGGAAGAAAAGCATACTTAAACCAAGTGAGTAATCATAAGCATAGAACAAACTTGAACCAACCCACAAAACGATTACCGCTGCAAAACGCAATTTTGGAACCTTATGCCAACGAATTACTTCTGTTTTACTGAACCAATTCAAGTAATGATACAAATATGCAAAAGCTATAAAACGCATTAACATGATTCCAATGGTAGAGTTAAAAACAATTCCCCAATATGATTCCTTGTCATAAGTGCCTAATGCATTTTTTACTGGAATTGGTTTTTTATAATATTCATTGGATGGATCGTTAATAATGTAAGGTTCATTTAATAGTGTTTTCAATGAATCATTCAATCTTTTTCGCTCTGCCAACGGAATATTTTGTTTCGATTTTTCGTCATTTACAAAATTTGCTAAGAATTGTTTATTGGTAAACTTAGGTTCTTCAACTAATTTAAAATGTTCCAAAATACTAATGTTTGTAAAGAAAAAACCATCTCCATCAGCGTAATAGGCATTTTTTCCAAACTCTGTTAAATTACTTTTCTTAGTATCAACAGGTATGAAAAAAACCAAGAAAACAGGAACTAAGACAAAACCAACCATTTGCCACAAACCTGATTTACTTCTTGATTTTAAGGCTCCAAAAAGCATAAATAAACCAGTAAACAAATAAACGTGAATCAAAGTCGGAACAAGGGATGTTAATGCGAAAATCATTGTATTTCCACTATTTGCATCTGAATTTTCTGGACTTAGCCAACCAGAAACAAAAACAAAAAGAAAAAGAATTGCTACAATTTTAACGATAAGATTTTTTACCAAAGCAAATAAAATAGAACTGAATAAAGCAAACACAAGCAGTTTGTCGAATAAATTCATTTTCACGAAATAATCATAAACCTCAACGCTAACTCCAAAATCTTTAGCAAAAGCAGCGTAGGAAAGCAAGATTCCCACAATTAATAAAACTAAGAAGTCATACTTTCCTTTAGAAAAGTAATTTCTATCGTGAAGCCAACTTATTTCAGTCAAATAATGCAATGGACCTAAGTAAGCATAAGCCAAAAGGAAAGTCTCAAATGGAAAAAAATAAGCTGCAATTGCTGTTAATACCATCAAACCAATATTGAGGTAATTGATTTTATCTTCTTTTAGTAAGTTCAATTTCTATTGTTTTTATATAACAAATGTAAGAAATTTCGCTTGAAGAAATTCGTAAAAGCAAAATCAACTAAGCAAAATGTTGCGCATAAAAAAAGCCCAACTTTCGCTGGGCTTCTCGATAAGAGTTGGAGAATTATCTTTTAATGAATCTTCCTTGGTAAGTGTTTGTATTGTCAGATAAACGAATCATATACGTTCCGTTTGTCAATGATTCAACATTGATTTCATTGTTGTTTAATGTTCCCGCTTTTACAATTGAACCTAACATATCGATGATTTCAAAAGAAGCATTCTCGATATTGTTGATTTTAATTGTTTCTGTCGCTGGATTTGGAAAAGTTGAAATTGTCACCAAAGCTGAAGTTTCTGTCAATCCTGATGTTGGCAATAAAACTGCATCAATGATATGAACAACTCCATTATCAGCTTCTACGTTAGCTGTTGTTACGCTAGCATCATTGATTTGAACGCCGTTCGTAATATCTACAGTAACATTATCTCCATTTAACATTTCAACGCTTCCGTTTGTTAAATCACCAGAAACAACGTTTCCTTCAGTAACGTGATATAATAAAACGTCAGCAAGATTAGGTAAAGCTAAAATTCCGTTTAAGTCTGTATTTAAAGTAGTTGCTAAGTCATTAAATGCTGCATTAGTTGGAGCGAAAACAGTTAATTCTGTGTAAGGGTCAGATAATGCAGGTAATAATTCAGCTTTCACAACAGCTGCAACTAAAGTTGATAAACCACCATCAATCGCTTTGTCAGCAACTGTTTCAACTGGTAAAACAACTTCATCAATCACGTGAACGACACCATTATCAGCGTCAACATTCGGAGTTGTTACTTGAGCTTGATTGATAAATACGCTACCTGAAGTAGTTTTAGTCAATTTCAAAGTGTTAACAGTACTTAAAGGTGCAGCAATTTGACCGTTTGTAATTGCAGCAGCTAGAACTTCGCTACCTAAAACGTGGTATTTCAAAACTTCTCCTAAAGTTGGTAAAGCAAGGATACCGTTAATGTCAGTTCCTAAAGCAGCTGCTAAATCATCAAATGCATCGTTTGTTGGAGCAAAAACAGTTAATGTAGCCAATGGATTTGTTAAAGCTGGTAACAACTCTGCCTTTGCAACTGCTGTAACCAATGTTGAGAATCCACCATCGATAGCACGGTCAACAACTGTTTCAACTGGTAAAACAACATTGTTTATAACGTGAACAACACCATTATCTGCATCTACATCAGCTAAAGTAACCATTGCTTGATTAGCGTAAACTGAACCTGTAGTTGTTTTTGTCATTTTTAAGGTATTCACTGAAGACAAAGTATTTACAACTGCACCATTTGTAACGTTAGCAGCAGTTACTTCTGCTCCAAGTACGTGGTATTTCAAAATTTCAGCTAAAGTTGGTAAAGCCAACAAACCGTTAATATCTGTTCCTAAAGCTGTTGCAATAGCTGCAAATGCATCATTCGTTGGAGCAAACACAGTCAATGTAGCTACAGGATCTGTTAAAGCTGGTAATAATTCCTCTTGTGTAGCTGCAGTTAAAAGAGTCGTAAAATTATTTGTAGCTGCAACGTCAACAACAGTTTTCACAGGTAAAAGAACTTTATTTACAACGTGTACAATTCCGTTATCTGTTGTTAAATTTGGTGTTGTAACATTTGCTTGATCTGCAAAAACACTTCCTGTAGAAGTTTTGGTTAAATAAATTGTACCATTCGCAGTGGTGTTTAATGTTGATACAACTTGTCCATTTGTTATAGCAGCAGCTGGTACTTCTTGACCTAATACGTGGTAAGTTAAAATTGCTCCTAATTCTGGATTTGCTAAAAGTTGTGTAGCTGTTACACCTAAAGCTGAAGCAAGTGCATCGAAAGCAGCATTATCTGGTGCAAAAACGGTTAGCGTTGCAGTTGGGTCTTGCAATGCAGAAACTAATCCTGCTTGAATCAAGGCCGCTTTCAAAGTCGTATGATTTGGACTTGTTGAAATTACATCGTCATAAACGTTTGTTTGACCGAAAGCTCCAAAAGAAGCTGCAACGAAAGCAAATGCTAAAGTTGGTTTTTTGAAATGTGTAATAAAAGTTTTTTTCATAATTTAAAATTTGAATTGTTTAATGAATTACTTGAAAGATTAAACAAAATCAACCTAGATATGTTCTCGAAATTCCTTATGAATAAGTTAAAAATTATAAAAAACATTAATTAAATAACTATTTTAAAAAACTAAACTACTAATATTCAGTGATTTAAAAACAAAATGTAAGAAATCAAAAAAAAATGTTAAGATTATTTTCAAGCTGATTTTTTGATTTCCCAGATGCTTCCTAAAACCCTGACAATTATGTTCCCCACCCCTGAACAACAGATAGCTTTGACTAAACAATCTTTTTTAACTTAAAATATTCCTCTTATTTGTTCAATGACAACATCTTATTGTTGAGTTTGAATTCTTATTATCAAAGGATTCCTTCTTTCAGTCGGAATGACCCTTTCATTAGAGGGGATTGCGAAAATGCTTCGCATTTTCGTCTTGCTTCTCCCTAAACGGTCATTCCGACTAGAGGGAGGAATCTATTCCAAACTTCTTTTTATTTTAAAGACATAGAAAATAAAGTGGGAAATTCAAGCCAATTTTTAACGTAACTAAAAAAGAAAATATTACCTAATCATCAATAATAGGAATAAGAAAATGTTCTTGAAATAAATTAGTTTTACACTTCTTATTTATTTTATGCGAAAACTATTAACATCACTCGCTTTTCTTTTTTTAAGCGCTTTTTCTTTTGTTGCTCAATCCAAATGGTCTGGAAATGAAAGTCCAACTTATGATGAGTTACATTTGACCCTTAAACAATTAGCTACCAAACATAAAGAAATTGAACTATACAATATGGGTAATTCTGATTATGGTTTACCTATTTACGTTTGTATAATAAATGGCGCTGGCGACTCTACCAAAACATTTGCAAAAGCAAAAAATGAAACAGCAATCCTAATCAATAATGCAATTCATCCTGGGGAACCTGATGGGGTGAATGCGATGCTTTTATGGTTAGAAGAGTGGATTTACTCTGGCAAAAAAACGAAAGGCTTACCTGTTATTGCTTTCATTCCTGCCTATAACGTTGGAGGAATGAAGAATCGATCTTCAACAAGTCGTGCGAATCAAAACGGACCTGAAGAATATGGTTTTCGAGGAAATGCTCGCAACCTAGATCTGAATCGCGATTTTATTAAAATGGATGCTGAAAATACATTCACATTTGCTCGAATTTTTCATAGTCTTGATCCAGATGTTTTTGTAGATAATCACGTTTCAAATGGAGCAGATTATCAATATATTTTGACTTATATTTCTTCACTGAAAGAAAGATTAGCACCCTCAATTCAAACACTTACGTATGAAAAACTGATTCCAGAATTAAAATCGCAACTTCAAAAAAGAGGAACCGACTTGTTTCCATATGTTGATTTAAAAGGAGAAACTCCATCTGAAGGAATTGCTGCATTTAATGATTTACCACGCTATTCAATGGGATACGCATCTTTGTTTCATAGCTTAAGCTTTACAGTTGAAACGCACATGCTGAAACCTTTTCCTGAACGAGTACAAGTTACAAAACAATTTATGGAAGAACTGACAAAGTGGACATTTGAAAACAAAAAATCGATTGAACTGAGCAGAAAATCGGCACGAGAATGGGAACAGAATTTAAACTATTTTAAATACAACTTCAAAACTTCAGAGCAAAAAGATTCAATTCTATTCAAAGGTTTTGAACATAGCTTTCCAATGAATGAAACTACAAATTTGAAACGTTTGTATTATGATCGCTCAAAACCTTATGAACGTTACATCCCTTATTATTGTCATTCGATTGCAAAAGATTCGGTTGTTGTTCCTGAATTTTATATAGTTGGAGCACAAGAAAAAGAAACAATTCAAAGATTGAAGGCAAACAATATAAAATTTCAAACTTTAACTAAAGATAGCCTAATGGAACTAACCGTTTCCGTCGTAGCAGATTACAAAAGTAATTCAAAACCCTACGAAGGACATTTCAAACACCGTGACATTCAAATCAAACAGAAAAAAGTTGAACTGCAATTAAAGAAAGGCGATATATTGATTTCCACTAAACAACAAGGAGCATTCTTTATTCATTCAGTCTTGCAATCAAGAGCTGAAGATTCCTACTTATCTTGGAATTTTTATGATTCTTATTTGCAACAAAAAGAGTATTTTTCAAACTACGTTTTCATAGACCAAGTCGCCGAAATCTTAAAAGCAAATCCTGAGTTGAAAGCAACATTTGAAGAAAAAAAAGCTACTGATTCTAATTTTAAAAACTCTGAGTGGGAACAATTATACTTTATCTACTCAAACAGTCCTTACTTCGAACAAACTTTTATGCGCTTACCTGTTTATGAAAAAACAAAACAGTAAAAGCAAAAACGTCCAAAGAATTTCTTCCTTGGACGCTTCGTTTTGAAACCAACTATTTATTCTGAAATCATCTTATCCCATTAAAAACTCGGACAAGAAATTTTTCTAAAGTTTTTAGGTCTTTTCTTACATTTTAGATTCAAACCCATAGATACTTCATGTGAACCTCCTGAAACACCATTACCTAATTTCGAAACAGTTAAATCATAACTATATCCAATTTTAAACTTGTCAGTTGTGATACCAAAGCATAGAATAAAAGCATCTCTATTTCTATACCAAGCTCCAACAGTAAAATTTCCATATTTGATATAAGCTCCTATGCTTAATTCTTGAAACCCGTTTTGATATTGGTAAATTACATTGGGCATTATACTTGTTGTGCTTGCATAGCGACCTTTAGATCCAATTGCAATATCAGCACCTGCATGACCTGTAAAACGCATTGGAAGTCGAGATTGACCAAGAATCATAGACTCATCTGGACGATTTAAGTGATGAACTGCTCCACCGAAATAAAATCCTTTTCCGAAACCAACAAATCCAGCTGAAGCATCAAAGAAACCTCGTCTTCCGTTTCCTCTTGGAACGTCACCTGTTTGATAAATAAAACCTCTTTTCGGGTCAATCATATCGCCAAATGTAAGTTTGTCCCAATCTAAAAACTTTTGAAAATAAGCTGCTCTTGCGCCAAACATGAGGGAAAACTTACGATTAACTTTTAAATTGTACGAATAAATTCCACCAATCATTGAGGTTTGTATCGTTCCTTGCCCTTGTTGATCGTGTAAAGCAATGATACCAATCCCACCAGAAATACTTTTTGCATAGGTGTCAAAAGCAGCGCTATAAGTCACATAATTTCCAGTAAGTTGTGGCCACTCATTTCTGTAATTCAAAGCAATACGTGGACAACCCGTTGAACCTGCCAAAGCTGGATTCAAATAAATCGGATTGGAATAAAACTGCGTGAACGTAGGATCCTGTGCGATGGAAACAAAACTATTACCAAGTAGTGTTAAACCAAGAATTAAAAGTGCCTTCTTCATAGTTTATAGTGTTATATATCTACGTGCTTTGCGGCTTGTAGAAGAATTAAATCTTAAAGTCAATTGATGCGTCAATACATCTGAATTCAAGCTGTTTGAATGTGCCAAAGTTGTTTGTCCAAATAAAGAGAAACGATTGGTTGAAAGTCCGATTAATCCTGTTAAAGCTTGATTGTTTCCATAAGAAGCTCCGATCATAAATTTCGATAATTTCATACTAAACCCAGCATATAAATCCTTGTTTTGATCTCTAAATTGTGCATAAACATAAGGTGAGAATACAAATTTTTCGTTTCTAGAAATATATTGTGTTCCTGCTACTAAACTTGTGGTTGTTGTTGCTCTTGTATTTGAAGTACTATCAATATTCGTGTAAATATTATTGAAGTGTTTTAATAAATTTGTCGATTGGAACCCAATATAAAATAAGCTAGTATTTATCGTTAAACCTGCATCTAAATCTCTGTATAACAATCGGCTACCAATTGCTCTATTTTCATCGAAATTAAATGTCTGCGTTGCCCCCGTTTCAAATTCCACCTGAGAATTATTCGTCAATTTTGACTGATCGAGTAATTTATTACCTATTTTGAAACGCATTGCTGGTTCTAATGTGATATTTCTACTTAAAGCAATTTTGGGTGAAAATAACAATGCAACATCCCAATTTTGAATCACGCCATTTCCGAAATAATCGTAATTCGCTTGTAAACCAAATGCAGACTTTGTGGCACGAGAATAGGAATCAAAACTAAATTGTTGACTCATCTTTTGTTGTTGCTCATTACCGAACCAACGAGCTCTTGTCACTGAATAAAAACGTGCTTTTGAAGTTGCACCAATATTACTAAACAAAACGTCTACATCCGACAATTCTGGTAAGGCATACGTATGGTCAGGAACGTTCGTAATCGCAACATCTTTACTCAAGATTTTTTCAATTTTACTCAAGATTTTTGGCGTATTTACAGAAAGTCCATTTGCATCAACTACGTCTGAATTTTCAAACGTAATTAAATCTTGTGCTCTCACCTGATAGCCATCTAAAACGAATGAATTCAATGCGTTGGTTTTCAAACGATCAAATCCTAAAAGTGAATTTTGGTTTTGACTATTATTTTGATTAGAAACGACAATGAGATTTGAAGTAAACTGATTTTGATTAGATAAAAAAACAATTTCCAACACCTCACTTGCTTGATTCGTACCAAGGTTCAATGTTGATTCTTGGTTCGAATCGTTTACCGACAAATCAGATGGGTTAAGCGATTGATTTGTTGTGTTTAAATTTGCAAATGTTGTTATTTCATTAGTTAAGCCTTGTTCATCATTGTTAGTTGCAGTTAAAACTGAATTGCTTGTGTTTGATGAAGTTGCTGAAGAAACAGGTGAAGATTTAATTGCTTTTTTACTTAATAAACTTGATTGTGCAACTTGTTGTTGACGATTGGATTGTTGCTGATTGTAATTCCAAAACAACATCGAAATTACCAAGAGTGCCGAAAATGCCCCAATAAAGTAAGGAAGTAAACGTCGTTTTTTGTAGGACTTTTCTTTTTCGGTGTAAACTAATTCATCAGTTGAAACAGAAGCCATTTGCCATGCGTCAAGATCAACCTCTAAATCAGGATTGTTGAGGATATAATCTTCCAATAATGTTTCCTGCTCTGGGGATAGATTTCCCTCAGTGTAGTCAAACATCCAGCGGTCAATATTTTCTCTTGTTGGAAACTTCATACGAGTTCGTTCAATCCTTTTAACTGTTTTTTTAATTTTAAACGAGCTCTAAAAAGGTACACTTTTACTTGTGAAGGGGACAAATCAAGGATTTCTCCAATTTCTTCATAAGCGTAACCTTCTAAATCTCGCAACAGGATGATACTTTTTTGAATTGGAGGTAGAATCCCTACAATGTGATCAATCACTTGCTTTGATTCAAAGGAAAAACTGGTTTGTTCGTGTCGATCTGGAAGCTGTACAGCATTTATCGAACTCATTCTTGCACGTTTGTGAATGAAATTAATCATTGCATTGTGCGCACAAGTAAACAACCAAGCTTTCGCTTTTTCCGCTTCAATTTTATCCCTGTTTACCCAAAGTTTCGCTAGAACATCTTGTACAATATCTTTCGCCGCTTCCTTGTCTTTTAGGAAGTTAACAGAAAATCTAAACAACGAGTCGCTTATTTTTTCTACTGCGATATTGTACTCTTGACGATTCAAATTTCTCTTTGGTTTACAGTTAAAACAAATTGAACTCTCTTAAAGTTACAGTAACTTTAATTTAATTTCATAAAATTAATGCTTTTTGAATACTGACAATGGTTAAATGAAAATTCGATAGGTTTTGTTGAAAATTTGTTTTAAAAAAAATCAAAAAAAAAGAAAACAAATTCACTCATTCGATTCATACAACTTAGAAAATTCTTCAGCGAACTCTTCAAAAGTTACTTTTTTGTACTCTTTTGGAATCATAAATAATTCAAGTGGTGGATTTACTTTTTTGAATGCTTGCAAAGTGTATCTGAACAAACCATCAGGAGTTGAAACATAAAACAAAACGGGTAATCCAGGGAAATCACTGTAAATATTAGCGTACTTTGCTGGGATTTTTTTTAGGTAAAGAAAAGTCAATTCATTTTGAACACTATTTAATTTCACTCTAAGCATCTTAGCACGCATTCCAGCGATTTTTTTGTGACCTCTTTGTTTTTTAAAGGTATAATTAACCGCAGTATCTTTTACAAGATGTTCATTGGTTTTAATAGCAAAATTTTGAAGTGGCGTTTCCATCAATAGATACGATTTATTCAATCGAAGATGCTTGATTAACTCTTGTTTTCCTTTATCCGAAGTAAAATTAACCACTTTCAACAAAGAATCCTTAGCGAAAATTAATTGCATCGACTTGGAAGAATCTTTAACGTCAACGCGCTCAATTTTATATGTCAATTCGCCTGAAAAAGAAGTTTGCTTCTGAGCTGAAAGGTTCAAAAAAATGGAAACAAGAAGAACAAATAAAAAATAACGCATGGGCAAAAATAGGAAAATAGAAGTTATAATGAGGATTAGATTTAAGTTACAAAAAGAAATCATTTAATTGTTAAACTATTTATATCAATCATTAAACATTTTAATTCAATCAAATCTTATAATCAACTCATATTCACGCTTTTTAACAGCATTGGTTTGTATTTTTGAAATCCTAACGAAAAACAATGACAAAAAAAACTGAACCGCAACATAAAAAAAGATTTACAAGGAAATTTTGGATTCGACTGAGCTTGTCAATTATCCTTATTCCAGTTCTTCTCTTTACTATCGTAACTTCAATTGTTTATTTCAAACAAAAAGAAATCGTTCAAGAATTAATAGTTCATGTAAACGAAGACTTTGAAGGAAGTATTCAGCTAAAAGGTAGTCATGTCAGTCCTTTTGCAGCGTTTCCTTACATTTCTATTGACCTCGAAGATTTACATATTTACGAAGGCAAAAAACGAGTAAAAAAAGAAGAAATTCTTCACCTAAGTGATTGTTATGTAGGTTTTAATATTTGGGACATTCTTAAAGGAAATTATTCAATCAAATCAATAAAACTCTCAAATGGCACAATTCGATTAGTACAACATAAAGACGGAACGTTGAACCTTGCTAACGCTTTGAAAAGCAAAAAACCCGTTGAAGAAGTGAAAAGTGATTTTAAAGTTGACTTAAAATCCATCAGAATCAAAAATGTTGATGTATCTAAGTTAAATGAAGCAAATAATTTAATGGTGGATGCATATATTGAAAAAGCTAAAACGAAAGTAAAAAGTAGCAACGAACTGTTTTACCTCGATTTAGATACAAAATTCAAGCTATCAGTAATTCAAAATGGCGATACAACTTTCGTGAAAAATAAACACTTTGAAGTCGATACTGAATTAGAAATGAGTGAAACAAAGAAAACACTCACTATTCAACCCACCGAAGTGATTTTTGAAAATTCAAGCTTTGGTTTTAGTGGCGTGGTCGGTTTAACTAAAGATGCTGAATTGGATTTAGAATTCAATGGAGAAAAACCAAATTTTGATTTGATTATTGCAATTGCACCCGAGGAAATTGCTGAAACTTTTCGACAATTTGAAAATGAGGGAAAGGTTTACTTCAATGCAACAGTCAAAGGAAAATCTGGTAATGGAAATAAGCCGGCAATAAACGCAAATTTTGGGTGTGAAAACGGCTATTTCAATAACTTAGAAACCAAAAAATCATTAAATAAAATCGGTTTTAGCGGATCCTTTACCAATGGCTCGAAAAGAGACTTAAGTACCATGGAATTGAAAATAAACAAGTTCTCTGCTCGACCTGAAGCAGGAAAATTCTCAGGTAAAATTGCAGTTAAAAACTTCGAATCACCCGACATCGACATCCGATTGGTTTCTGACTTTGATTTAGATTTTCTTGCAAAATTCGTTAATGCTAAAGAACTTAAAGGTCTTGAAGGAAAGGTTAAATTAACAATGAATTTTCATGATATTATCGACCTACAGCAACCTGAAAAAGCGATTGAAAAATTAAATGAATCATATTTCACTGAGCTGTTAATCGAAAACCTAAAATTCAACAGTCCTGATTTGCCTGCACCAATAAACGAGGTGGACATGAAAGCTTCTCTGATTGGTCACAAAGCGAAAATCGAATATTTTAACGCAAAAATTGGTCATTCTGATTTTCATATTAAAGGATTGGTCAGTGATTTGCCTGCAATAATTCACCATACAGATATGCCAGTAACGTGTGATTTAGCAATTCGTTCAGATAAGATTGACATTAAAGAATTAACGAAAACCAAAACAGAAGAGGGAATTGATGAACGTATCGATAAATTCAGCTTAAATCTTAAGTTTACGAGCTCAGCAAAGAAGATTTTGGAATCCAAATATTTACCCGAAGGAGAATTTTTTGTCAAGAATTTTTACGCTAAATTCAAGCACTACCCTCATACTTTGCATGATTTTAATGCTGATGTTTTAGTTGGTGAAAAAGACTTTAAGATTATAGACTTTAGAGGTGTTTTAGACGATTCAGATTTTCATTTCAACGGCTATCTTCGCAACTATAATTTATGGTTTGAAGATGGCGTAAATGGCGACACATTTGTTGAATTCGACGTGGACTCTAAGAAAATCAAACTTGAGAATTTGTTTACTTATGGTGGAGAAAATTACGTCCCTGAAGATTATCGCCATGAAGAAATCGACAACCTACAATTTCATGGTAAAACCTACATTCATCTCGCTGATGGAAAATTCAAGTCCATCGATTTTGATCTTTCTAATTTCTCAGGAAAAATGAAAGTTCATCCATTAAAATTTGAAAACTTTAGAGCGCACCTATTTTTAAATGATGATTATATGGATATCAAAGGATTTAAAGGGAAAATGGGGCATTCTGATTTCGATATAGATTTACATTACAACTTCACTGAAAAACAAAATAAAGCTAAAAATAGCCTTCACATTCAGTCAAATCGACTTGACATTGATGAATTGACCAATTACAATCCACCACCAGTTAATAATTCGAAAGTTGCAACTGTGAACCACGACAAAGGTTTTAGCTTGTATGATCTACCTTTTAGCGATATGGATTTTGTTATATATGTGACAAATTTAAACTATCACAAACATGCACTCATCAACTTCAAATCGAAATTCCATACTACCAAAGTTCATGTATTGCATATAGATAAAATGGATTTTAACACTGCCGATGGAAATCTAAAAATGAAAGGTTATTTAAGCGGAAAAGATAAAAAACACATTTATTTTAGCCCAACTATTACTGCAACACATGTTCAATTAGATAAGCTAATGTTGAAGTTTGACAATTTCGGTCAAGATCATTTAGTATCGGAAAATCTTCACGGTTATTTTAATGGAACAATAACAGGAAGAATCCATTTACATGCTGATTTAGTTCCGAAATTAGATGATTCTAAAGTTGTTATTGACATGCTTGTAACTGAAGGTAAACTTGAAAACTTTGCTCCTTTGAAAGCTCTAGAGGCTTATTTTGAAGACAAAAATGTAAGCAAAGTAAAGTTCGATACCTTAAAAAATCAAATCACTTTTGACAAAGGAACAATTATCATCCCCAAAATGACCATTAATTCGAGCTTAGGATTTATGGAATTAAGTGGCAATCAAAAAATGAATGAAACAATGGATATGGATTACGAAATTGGTGTTCCTTGGAAAATGATTGGAAATGTTGCTGCTAACAAACTTTTTAAACGTAGCAAAAAATCGACGGATGAAAACGAGGACGAAATTCAATACCGTCAAGAAAAATCGAAATTCGTTTATGTGACAGTAAAAGGTGGAATTGATGACTTTAAAGTAAATGTTGGTCGAAAGAAAAAGGCGTAGTTTACAAATAAATCTCATCAATCTACAATTTCTTGTCACTATTTCCGACAATATGACAGCGGGTTAATAGTTAATTCAATCAAAATGTCACAGTTTTCACATTAATTTTCAGTGGCATATAAATTGACTTTGCGCTTTCATCAAATTGAAAATATAATTTAAAATGGGAAAAATAATTGGAATCGACTTAGGAACAACAAACTCTTGTGTTTCTGTCATGGAAGGAAATCAACCGGTTGTAATTGAAAATGCAGAAGGTAAAAGAACAACTCCATCCGTAGTAGCATTTGTGGAAGGCGGAGAACGTAAAGTGGGAGATCCTGCAAAACGTCAAGCAATCACGAATCCTACAAAAACGATTAGCTCAATCAAACGTTTTATGGGAACAAGCTTTGATGAGTCTAGCAAAGAAATCGCTCGTATGCCTTACAAAGTTGTGAAAGGCGACAACAATACTCCTCGTGTGCAAATCGACGACCGTCAATATTCGCCACAAGAAATTTCAGCAATGATCCTTCAAAAAATGAAAAAAACTGCTGATGATTATTTAGGTCAAGAAGTGACTGAAGCTGTTGTTACTGTTCCTGCTTACTTCAACGATTCTCAACGTCAAGCTACAAAAGAAGCGGGTGAAATCGCTGGTTTAACAATTAAAAGAATCATCAACGAACCAACAGCTGCAGCATTAGCTTACGGTTTAGATAAAAAAGGCGTTGATCAAAAAATCGTTGTTTTCGATTTCGGTGGTGGTACACATGACGTTTCTGTATTAGAATTAGGGGACGGTGTATTTGAAGTATTGTCAACGGATGGTGACACGCACTTAGGTGGTGACGATGTAGATGAGGCAATTATCAAATGGTTGGCTGACGAATTTAAAAACGACGAAGGTTTAGACTTACGTCAAGATCCAATGGCTTTACAACGATTGAAAGAAGCGGCAGAAAAAGCAAAAATTGAATTGTCTTCAACGACTTCAACTGAAATCAACTTGCCGTATATCATGCCAGTAAATGGTATTCCAAAACACTTAGTTAGAACTTTGTCACGTGCGAAATTCGAGCAATTAATCTCTGAAATCGTTGAAAGAACAATCGCTCCTTGTCGTTCAGCTTTGAAAAATGCTGGTTTATCACCTTCAGATATCAACGAAGTGATTTTAGTAGGTGGTTCAACTCGTATTCCAATCATCCAAGATGCAGTAGAGCGTTTCTTCGGAAAAGCACCTTCAAAAGGAGTAAATCCTGACGAAGTAGTTGCAATCGGTGCAGCAATCCAAGGTGGGGTTTTAACAGGTGAGGTAAAAGATGTATTATTATTAGACGTTATTCCTTTATCTGTTGGAATCGAAACAATGGGAGGTGTAATGACGAAATTGATCGACGCAAACACAACTATTCCAACTAAAAAATCAGAAACATTCTCAACAGCTTCGGACAATCAACCGTCTGTAGACATACACGTGATTCAAGGTGAGCGTTCTATGGCTGCTGATAACAAAACATTGGGTAGATTCCAATTGACAGATATTCCACCAGCGCCAAGAGGAGTTCCTCAAATCGAAGTAACTTTCGATATCGATGCTAACGGAATTATGAATATTTCTGCGAAAGATAAAGGAACTGGAAAACAACAATCAATTAAAATTGAAGCGTCTTCAGGTTTATCTGACGAAGAAATCCAACGCATGAAAGCAGAAGCAGAAGCAAATGCAGAAGCTGACAAGAAGAAAAAGGAAGAAGTGGAGTTAATCAACAAAGCGGATTCAACAATCTTCCAAACAGAGCGTCAATTAAAAGAATACGGAGACAAAATTCCAGCAGACAAAAAACAACCAATCGAAGATGCCTTGGCAGAATTGAAAAGAGAATTTGAAGCACGCAATACTGCGAACTTAGAGCCTGCAATGGAAAAATTAAACAATGTTTTCCAAGCTGCTTCTCAAGATATGTACAACGCTGCTAATGCTGACGGTGGACCACAAGGCGGAGCAGAGAACGCTCAAGCTGGTAACCCGCAAGACGAAGTTACAGATGTAGATTTCGAAGAAGTAAAAGACAAATAAGTTTTTTCATAAATAAGTTGAAAGCACCTGTTGATGATTCAGCAGGTGTTTTTTTTGTCAACATAAAAACACACGTGTAATAAAAATTAAATTTGCACGTATTATAGTTTTGTTTTACTTTTGAATACTAAATTAAAATCGAAGCCATGAACGTAAAGTTAACTTTGACGATTGAAGAAACAGTTATTGAAAAAGCTAAAAAATATGCGAAAGAAAAAGAGCGTAGTTTATCAAATCTGATAGAAAACTACTTACTTGCACTTACAAATGAAGAGGCTTCAACTGAAAAAGAATTAACGCCAATTACGAAATCTTTAAAAGGTTCATTTACAGCTCCAAAGAATTTCGATTATAAAACTAAATTGACAAAACGTTTATCAGATAAATACTTGTAATCAATGAAAAAAGTATTAATAGATACAGACGTAATTCTTGATTTCTTTTTTGATAGACAGCCATTCTCAGAAAACGCTGCAAAAGTGTTTTCTCTCTGTGAAACGCAGGAGATTAAGGGATTTGTAACGCCTGTAATTATTAGTAACGTATACTATTTACTCAGACAAAGTGCTAAACATGAAAAAGTAATCGAAAAGCTAAAATTACTACTATCAATTACAGATATTTTAGTGATTGACAAAGCGGTAATTCTTCAAGCATTAAACTCCGACTTTAAAGATTTTGAAGATGCTTTGCAAAATTATGCTGCTGAATCTGATACGAAAATAGATCTTATTCTTACTCGAAATCTTAAAGACTTTAGAAGTAGTAATTTAGCGGTAATAACTCCGGATAATTTTATGAAAATTCAAAACGCAGGCAATTAATAAAAAAGTTACTTTAAAAGTATTGGTTGAGATTTTTAATGCAATCGATTTACTTTTTCAACTTCATTTATTCGTTTAAGATTATAGTTGAGTAAACAAATAGTGGATTTTTCTCTCAATTAAACATAAACTCAATCGCCTTGTTATTTACAAATGTACATATTGAATAAATGCTTTTTACAACCAAAATTTTTCATAAAAATTCCAAAGAATGGGTGGTGTTTGTTCACGGCGCAGGAGGAAGTTCGGCTGTTTGGCACAAGCAAGTGAAGCCATTTTCGGAAAAATTCAATGTGCTATTGGTCGATTTGCGCGGTCATGGACAATCGAAACTTAAATCAGAATCCAAAAAATACAGTTTCAAAATGATTGCCAACGATGTGTTGGAAACTTTAAAGGCGCATTCCATTGAAACAGCTCATTTTGTTGGAGTTTCACTCGGTTCAATAATTATAAAACAAGTTTATTCGCTTCAACCTAAAATTGTGAAATCAATGGTTTTTGCAGGAGCGGTAACAGAATTAAATTTTAAGTCGCGCTTGCTTTTGAGAATTGGTAGAATTTTCAATAGTGTTTTGCCTTACATGGTTTTGTATAAAATTTTTGCACGGGTAATGATGCCAAAGAAAAACCACGAAAGATCTAGAAAACTGTTTATTCAAGAAGCAAAAAAACTAATGGACAATGAGTTCAAACGTTGGTTTAAATTGACGGCGCGATTAACAGCCTATCTTTCGGAGCTCGAAAAAGACAAATCCATTATTCCAAAATTATACATTATGGGTGGTGAAGACCATTTGTTTTTGGCGCCAGTGAAAAAAATAGTTGCCAATGATTCCTATTCACAACTTCAAATTGTCCCAAATTCTGGTCATGTGGTGAACATTGACAACCATTTACTATTTAATGAATTGTCAATTGATTTTATAGAAAAACAGTCGATAGATTAAATGACACTCAATTAGCCAAAGTTTTCATTTCTCCGACACCCAATCAATTGCTTCTTGCAAATCTTTGTGCTCAAACCCTCTAAACTCCCCAGGTATAAGATAACTGAAGAAATTTGTAAAACTCCTAACCCTTCTGAATCTGAAACAATTGCTGCCCTATTCCATTTAATTAAATGTTTAATTCCCGTAATAACATCTTTCATCCAAGCGCCAATTGTGAAATTCTTAACAGACGTTTCAAGCACCAACAAATAATTCAATTTGTCTGTTTTTTCAATCAATTCCATGACTTTTGGCAAGACCGTTTCTGTAAAATCAGTTGCAGTTATTTCCCCTGTTGCTTTAAAACCAACAATGTTTGACGGTAAATTTTCCAAGTGCTTGATCATAATTTTGTTTTTAAGTTTTTAAAAGATACTTCCTGTTTATTAGAAATTTATCTTTCGACAAGACAAAATTGCCGTTTCAGATTGCTTATAGTGTTACAAAATTTCACCCATGAATAAGATTATTCACACTTTTAGATGGGGAGATGATATACACAGTCTAGTTTTTTATTTTTCGAACCTTCAACAATAATTTTTCCCCTACCTTTGAGCTATGAAATTCAAAAGTGTAATCGTTGTGTTTTATCTCGGAATATTGAGTTTAATTACTGCTTGTACTGAAAAATCAGATCCTGTAAAAAACTTGGATGAAATTCGACCGAAATCGGAAGGTAAAGAACGAATTAAAGAAACCAAAGAATCAAAAGATACACTTCTCCCCTATTTAACGTGTTATACGCAAGACTCTGTTTTACTGGAGATTGAATCCATTTCACCAATTGAACATTCGCATTTTATCAATCGATTTCAACCAATTAAAAAAACTGCTTTTTTACTTCAACAAAAAGATTCTACCGAAAACATCGAACATTTTTCTTGGGAATTCAAGGATTCAGTCGCTACCAAAAATGCGTTTTATAATTGGTTGGACATTGAAAAATCATCTAAAATACTTTCTTCAAAATCACTTTCAAAACTCTTTTTCACCGCGTTGATTACCGAAAAACACATCGATTTTTTCTATTCCACTAAGAAAATGGATGTTCCAAAACTAATGCGTTATGTGAAATTCAACAGAAATACTGAAACGTATAAATACATCATCATCCAAAAACGAAATTCTAAAGCACTTTGGTATCAATTTGCTGATGAAAAACTAACTTTAATTCCTTCTAAATGAAAATTTTAAACCGCGGATTTATCAAAATAACTCCTACTCCAACCTTTATTAATTGGGCAAAAACAGTTGCTGAAGAAACACCCTTTTTCGATGCAAATCCTGAATCAACTATCTATTTAATCGAAGATGATTTTTGGGAAGAAGAAAAAATAATAGAGAAATACTTCAAAAAAATTGCAAAGCAAGAATTTGGCGCAATCGAAGAAAACAAAGAAAATCAACCACTTATCGCTGATTTAGAATTATTCAATAGCTATTTCCACAGCGAATTTGGAACCTTTGTTTACGACCTTTTCAACGATTCTTTGCAATCTGAGAAAGTATAGTTTCAGACCCAAAAATCTACCTAATGAAAACCAATGCTCACCTCACTTTCAGTTCTCAACTTTCAGCTTTCAACTTAGCATTAATCTTTTCTATATTAACAGTATTTTCTTCTTGCAAAGACAAAACGCCACCTGACACTTCAGGTTGCCAACTCGAAGATATCAACTCCAATTCAACAGTTGAAGGTTATGGAATCTTAGCAAAACTACCAGGAATTTGGAACGGTTCGGTTTATTCGCCAACACCACTTGGGAGCTTTCCTGAATGGATTGTCGATTTTCGTCCGATTTCTGAAGCCCAAGTTTCTGCCAAAAATGAGTTGGATTCATTGAATGATATTTTTATGAGTTTTTTCATCGTGAAAATTGATTGTAAGTACAAAATTGCATTTAGAAACGGTGGTGGTTTTGCAGGAAACATTCGTAATTCTTACCTTGTTATTGATAGTGTAAGTGAAACTGCAACAAGTTCTTTTTACCGCTTTGTGGACCCAATTGCTGGAAAAAATCGTGTGTATTCTGATATAACTTTTAAACAAGATAGCTTGATAATGCATACGTACACGAATAAATTCAATACGGTTGCAACTCCTCAAACTCATATGATTTGGCGTGCTAAATTGAAAGACCAAACGGCGACTCAAAATGCTATATCGCACTTCAATTTCCCTCAGAAAAAATTAGTGAAAGACTTCTCCACCACTTTTGACGGACGTTCGGAAGCGATTTATTACAATACAACCAATGAACCTTATCCTGAAACGTCACAACCATACATAGGAAAATCAACGGTTTCGGTCAATATTACGAATCCAACAAGCGTTCAAGTTTCTAAAAAAGTATTGATTATAGTTACAACTCAACCGCTTTTCAATGGATTCAATTTCAACGCTGCAAATTTAAAATACCGTTCACGCTATGTTTTGGTAGGCGCGAAACCTTCTACAGGCTACACTTTCAACTATATGCATCCGGGAACTTATTACGTCAATGCAATTTATGATGTGAATGGTGATGGTAATTTCTCAAGTGGTGATTACATCAACAATAGCTTCGATGTGCCTTTAACTTTAACTGCCTCTGGAATTGCCAATGCAACGGTGAATGTGAATTTTTTGATTCCGTAGAACAGGGAATTGTACCGCTATAGTGCAAAGTGGAAAAAAAAATGCCACAGATGCACAGATGGAAATGGTAAGGAATGATTTGTTTAGTCAATGTTTTTATTCACATTTATATTCAAGTGCAAGTTTAAATTTAATCCGTGCATCTTTGACAATTTAGACATAGATTGCAACGGATTCACAGATGATTTAACTTAGAAAAAATTAAATTCTCTTTTTCTCTGCGACTCTGTGGTTTTTATTAAGTTGGCATTTATTCGAATTCAATAAGCATCCAATTACAAAATATGTTAGTTTTCCCAAAATAAGCGTTTCTAAACAATCCCCTTTCCTTTGATGTTGTTACCTTTGCAAAAACTTTTTTTATGGCCACTAGAAATTGGGAAACACTTAAGAAATATACCGACATCAAATTTGAGTTTTTTGAAGGTATTGGAAAAATTACCATCAATCGTCCGCAAGTTTATAACGCTTTTCGTCCAGAAACGAATTTTGAGATTCTAGATGCATTGGTGATTTGTAGAGAAAATCCAAACATAAACGTGGTAGTGCTAACAGGCGCAGGAGATAAAGCTTTCTGTTCAGGTGGCGATCAAAACGTGAAAGGTGTTGGAGGTTATATTTCAGAAAATGGCGTTCCTCGTTTGAATGTACTAGATATTCACAAAGCTATTCGCTCGCTACCTAAACCAGTTATTGCAATGGTAAATGGCTACGCAATCGGTGGTGGACACGTTCTTCACGTTGTGTGTGATTTATCAATTGCTTCTGAAAATGCACGCTTTGGTCAAACAGGTCCTAAAGTTGGAAGTTTTGACGGAGGCTTTGGTTCGTCTTACTTAGCTCGTTGCGTTGGACAGAAAAAAGCACGTGAAATTTGGTTCTTGTGCGAACAATATACAGCCGAAGAAGCTGAAAAAATGGGTATGGTAAACAAAGTGGTTCCTTTTGATGAATTGGAGGACACGGTTGTTGCTTGGTCCAAAACGATTATGAAAAGAAGTCCGTTGGCGATTCGTATGATTAAACGTGCGATGAATGCTGAACTAGACGGACAACACGGTTTGATGGAGTTGGCTGGCGATGCTACTTTACTCTATTATTTAACGGAAGAAGCGCAAGAAGGAAAACACGCTTTCTTAGAAAAACGCGATCCAAATTTCCAACAATATCCTAAATTTCCTTAAACTCAACTTATGTCAATTCGCTCATTAGAACCTCAAATTCTTTGGAATCACTTCGCTGATTTAAACGCTGTTCCTCGACCTTCAAAAAAAGAAGAACGTGTGCGTCAATTTATGGTTGATTTCGGAAATAATCTTGGATTGGAAACAATCGTTGATAAAATTGGAAATGTAATTATCAAAAAACCTGCTTCTGCAGGAATGGAAAACCGCAAAACAGTCATTCTTCAAGCGCATTTGGATATGGTGCACCAAAAAAATTCGGATACTGTTTTTGATTTCGACAAACAAGGAATTGAAATGTTGGTGGATGGTGATTGGGTACGCGCAAACGGAACAACACTTGGCGCTGATAACGGAATCGGAGTTGCTGCGATTATGGCTGTATTATCTTCCAAAGAAATTCAACATCCAGCTGTGGAAGCGTTTTTCACAATCGATGAAGAAACAGGAATGACAGGTGCTATGAAAATGGATGGCTCTTTATTGCAAGGTGAGATTTTATTGAATATTGATACCGAAGACGACGATGAACTTTCGATTGGTTGTGCAGGTGGAATTGATACCAATACTTCTTATTCTTATTCAGAAGTTCCAGTAAATGCAAACAGTAAAACGGTTGAAATTTCAATTCGTGGTTTGTTGGGCGGTCATTCTGGAATGGACATCGACAAAGGAAGAGGAAATGCCAACAAATGGATGGCGCGCATCTTATGGGAAATTAGTCAATCAATTTCTATTCAATTAGTGGCGTTTGATGGAGGAAGTTTACGTAATGCGATTCCACGTGAAGCGACAGTTGTACTTGCAATTCAAACAGTTGATGCCACTAAATTCCACCAACTTTTTGACCTTCAAGTAGCAACTTTAAAAGAAGAATACCAAAGCATCGAACCTGCTATCAATATTCAAGCGAAAGAAATTGAGCCCGCTGAAAAAGCAATGAATGATGCTGATTTCAAGAAAATAATCAATCTTATATGTTCTGTTCATAACGGAGTTTTCAGAATGAGTCCTGACATCGTTGGGTTGGTTGAAGCATCTTCAAGTTTGGCTAGAATCATCATTTCAAATGGTTCATTTACAAGTCAATCTTTACAAAGAAGTAGCGTTGAATTTACAAAATCTGAAGTGGCAATGAATATTCGTTGCGCTTTTGAAAATGCGGGTTGCAACGTTGTTCAAGGAGGTGATTACCCGGGATGGAAGCCAAATCCGACTTCTGCTATTTTGAATATAATGGAAAACTTATATATTAATTTATTTAATGAAAAACCAAAAGTAAAAGCGTGTCACGCAGGTTTAGAATGTGGAATCTTAGGAAAACATTTACCAGGAGTGGATATGATTTCTTTTGGACCAAACATTCGCGCAGCACATTCACCAGATGAAAAAGTTCAGATTTCTTCGGTTCAAAAATTCTGGGGATACTATTTGGAAACGTTGAAGCAAATACCTATTAAAAACTGAGAACTGAAAGATGAAAGTGAAGAGTGATTGACTTCCCTCCTTGAGGAGGGATTGAAGGAGGTGAAAATTTAATTTATAGTCATCCCCCTCAATCCCCCTTCAAAGGGGGAGGTAGATTTTTCATAACGTTGTTTTGATGTTTCCCCCTTGGAAGGGGGACTAAGGG
>CAZDKE010000050.1:0-23361 GCA_964506255.1 uncultured Lishizhenia sp.
TTCCTTGATGAAAAAGAAACAAAAAATCAAGGCTCTGAATTTCTTTTTGTTCGCAAATTATTGTTCTGTAAATAGTTTTAACTCGTTGCGAACAATTTTAGCTGCTTTCTGAAACTGAAATTTTTTAAAAATGTTCTTGCAGAAATCCTCAAAATTGACCAGTTTCAGTTTAGTAGCTAAAACATAGAAATTCAAGGCAGAAAAAGTTCGGTAACGTTTGTTTTTAGTTACAGTTCTATTATTGGTTTGAGTTATTTATCAAAGCTACTTTTGTAGCCCTACTATACTCAAAAATGTAATAATAAGTTCGTGTTTACACTTAATTCCGTTAAAATCTTTAATTTTGAAATGCTATGATAAAGATAATTGAGGATAAACTAACAGGAATAACAGATTTGTGTAAATCACATAACGTTCTTTCAATTGCCTTATTTGGTTCTGCTGCAAAAAATAACATGACTGAAACGAGTGATATTGATTTTTTGGTTCAGTTTTCTGAAGAAATTGATGTGCTTAGTTATGCTGATAATTACTTTTCTTTTTTAGAAAAACTAGAAAATTTGTTAGGAAGAAAAATTGATCTTGTTTCAAAAAAATCACTTAAAAACCCAATTTTAATTAGCGAAATTAATAGGTTTAAAATTGATTTGTATGCAGCCTAAAATATTGAAATATTTACTTGATATTCAGAGTGTTATTAGTGAAATTGAATTAATTAAAACAAAGACAAATAATAATTTCATTTTATTTAAATCAGATTTTATTCTACAAAGAGCAATTGAAAGAGATTTGGAAATCATAGGTGAAGCAGTTCGTAAAATAACAGAGTTAGATGCTTCGGTAAAATTATCATCTACCAAAAATATTATTGGACTTAGAAATATTATTTCTCATGCTTATGATTCTATTGAACCGGAAATGATCTGGGGAATTATTCAAAATAATATTCCAATTCTAAACGAAGAAGTCAATAACCTAATTCAATAATAGTTTAAATAGAGAATTGTTTTTTAAAACAAAAGGTTTCAAGCTATTAGTTATCATATTTCTTACTTTACAACGCATTCTTCACAATCAATTCTACTTCATCCAAGATTAAATCTTGGCGCTCGCCCATTGCAGTCCAATTGCGTTCCTCGAAGCGGGATTTGATGATTTGTGGTGCATCGCTGCAAGTGTAGGTGTAGTCTGAAAGTTTGGTTTTGATTCCTAAGGATTGGAAGAAAGCTTCCGTTTTTTCGATTGCTTCGTGCGCACGATTTTCGCCAGTCAAATTCCAAACGCGCGTGGCATATTGCGCTAATTTTTCTTTTTTGTTTTCGAATTTCACTTCTAACAAACGCGGACAAATGATTGCCAACGATTGTGCATGGTCCACGCCGTATAAAGCTGTCAATTCATGACCAATCATGTGTGTTGCCCAATCCGTTGGAACGCCACAACGTAAATTGCCATTCAACGCATGGTTGGCACACCACATCAAATTCGCTGCAGCTTCGTAATCGCTTGGGTTTTCCATTACGCGAGGTGCAATTTCAATCAAGGTTGAAAGTACCGCTTCTGCTTCGCGCTCTTGCAATAAATTTCCAGTTGGGTAAGTTAAATATTGCTCCAAGGTGTGCATAAAAGCGTCTGTGAGTCCGTTTGCCAATTGACGTTTTGGTAAAGTTGCCACAAGGGTTGGGTCTAAAAACGAGAACACAGGAAAAAACAAAGGTCCGCCCATTGTGCGTTTTTCTTTCAACGAAGAGCGACTGATTACCGCGCCACTGTTCGCTTCGGAGCCCGTTGCAGGAATCGTAAGCACTGTTCCAAAAGGCACGGCTGACGTAAACACTTTTCCTTCCAAACGCAACAACACGTCCCACGGATCGCCAGCGTAATTGATAGCACCGGAAACGAATTTTATTCCGTCGATTACCGAACCGCCACCCACTGCCAAAATGAAACCGATTTGTTTTTCGCGGCAAATTTCAACGGCCTTCATCAAGGTGTCAAATTCTGGATTGGCTTCGATGCCACCGAATTCTGTGATATCAAAGTCTTTTAGTTCTGATCTGATTTTTGCCAACAAGCCAATTTTCTCAGCGCTTCCACCTCCGTAAGCAATTAATATTTTTTTTGAAGTGGTAGCATTTGCAAGGTATTGTGGCAATTTTGACAATTGATCTTTTCCAAAAACGATTTTGGTTGGGTTTTGTATTTCGAAGTTTAACATGGTGCTTTTTTAATTTGAGTTCAATATTAGTTTAAATCGAGATTGGATGGGGAGAATTAAGAAAAATTGTGGGGCTTAAAAAACAGAAAATTAAATTCAGATTCAAACATTACCAAAGTAATTTCAAATCACTATAAAGTTGAAAGTTTGAATCCTTTGAAATGATTGTGTAATCTTCTGTGATAGCTTGAGAAATAATTATTCTATCAAATGGATCTCTATGAATTAACTCAAGTTTAGAAAGTCCATTTATATGTTCAAAATCAAGTGGTAAAATTTCAAAATTGTTTCTTGCAATTTCTTTTTTTAGATCTTCTAAATTAATCTCTAAATTGAGTTTTCCGATATTCAATTTAATTGCAACTTCCCAAATTGAAGCAATACTTATGAATTTATTATTTTTAGTATTTTCGATAGCTTTTTTTGCTTTGTCTGAAAGTAGGATATTACCATCAAAGAACCAAAGAAAAGTATGAGTATCCAGTAATAAATTCATTACATATAATCTTTGAAATCATCCATTGGAGCATCAAAATCTTCTGAAAGGTGAATTTTACCTTTTAAACTTCCAAAAACAGGTTTTTCTTTTTTGGATTGTGAATTCTTCTTATTGGATTTTTCAACAAGATACTCAATAAAATTTATTGCTTCCTCCTTAAGATTTGGTGGAAGCGTTTCAATTTTTGTATAGAGTGAAAGTGATGTCATTGTAAAAAGATTATATCAAATTTAAAGATTTTTTTGCATTTCCTAATTCAAAAACAATTTTTATAAATCAATGTTACAGTTTATCCTTTGCTTAAAGAAAAATAGATAGGAAAATTTTGATAAAATCTTTGACTAAATTGAAATAGAGTCATAAGCTTGCACGCCGAAGAAAATAGAAAGTTTTTTCAAGACATAAGGAGAGTAAAAATAAGTAACGATTAGTATAACCGCAAAATTCAATACTTTACACTAAAAAATTCAGGGTTTACCCCGATTGCACAGGTGAAATTTTATGAATTACTTGACCTAAACAAAAGCTAAAGAACATAACCACGTTTAAAATATATTTTATAACTTTAAGTAGGTTATGCCGAAATTATAGATAGCGCAATAAAATGAAATTGAACTATATGACTTGATTTTTCGGTATTATAGAATTAAAAAATGGAAATCAAAACCCTTTAAAAATTGGAGGCGAATATTTTCCATTGATTCTTTTTAAAATTGGAAGAAAATGAGTGAATTGAATAAAAAAAATGATTTGATAGTAGAAATCAAATCGATGATTGAACAGAGTAAACAACAGGTTGCTGCTTCGGTAAACGCTGCGATTACTTTGTTGTATTGGCAAATAGGAAAACGTATTAACGAAGAAATATTGTTAAACAGTCGAGCTGATTATGGAAAGCAAATTGTGCACACGCTTTCGGAACAATTGGTTGTTGAATTTGGCAAAGGATGGGGAGAAAAACACCTTAGGCATTGTCTACGCATTGCGGAGACTTTTCATAATAAAGAAATTATCTACGCAGTGAGTAGAGAATTGAGTTGGACACATCTTCGTTCAATCATCTACATTGATGAACCTTTGAAAAGAACATTTTATTTAGAAATGTGTAAACTCGAACGATGGAGTACAAGAGTTTTGCAAGAACGCATTAACTCAATGCTTTATGAACGTACAGCAATTAGTAAAAAGCCTGAATTGACTATTCAAAACGAATTAGAATTACTTAAAAATAACCAACAAATCACACCAGATTTAGTGTTTAAAGACCCTTATTTTCTTGATTTTTTAGGCTTAAAAGATAGCTATTCAGAAAAAGATTTGGAAGGAAGTATTTTGGTAGAACTTCAAAATTTCATTATCGAATTAGGTACAGACTTTGCTTTTTTAGCAAGACAAAAACGAATTAGTATTGATAACGAAGACTATTATTTGGATTTACTTTTCTACCACAGAAGGTTAAAGTGTTTAGTGGCAATTGAATTAAAACTGGGCAAATTTGAAGCTGCGCATAAAGGGCAAATGGAAATGTATTTAAGATGGTTGGAGAAATATGAAAGTATGGAAGGTGAAAATCCTCCAATTGGTTTGATATTATGTGCTTCGAAAAATCAAGAACATGTAGAATTACTACAATTAGAAAACAGCAACATCAAAATAGCGGAATATTTAACCAAGCTACCTGATTTCAAATTGATTGAGCAGAAATTACATCGAGCAATTGAAATAGCAAAAAGTAAAAACATCGCCCACGAGTAAAAAAATAATTCAACCTCAAATTATTCTTAAAACGAGGCAAATAATTGTGAGATAAAAACACATTTTTGTTGCGCGTCTCTTGTTTACCGCAAAATTCAACACTTTACACTAAAAAATTCAGGTTTTACCCTGATTGCGCAGGTGAAATTTTATGCTTTTCTTGCACCATACAAAATCGAAGGAACTAACCCCTCAGTGAAAGAGTGGTTTTAAATTGAGGGAAAGCCCTTGATTTTTGAGATGTAAATGGTATATTTGGGGGAGAATTATAAATATAAAACTACGCAAAGCAAATAATCATTTATAAGACTAACGTAAGTTTGATATAAGTATAAATATGTTTGGAATAATTTACAAATTGAGTAAAATGATAAAGCTTAAAAAATGAATACCCTTAAGATATGAAAAAAGATTCACTAACAACTTTTAAGGATGTTCGAGTAGAAAACAATACCAAAATGAGTTCTTTTGAGGAAGGGTTATCGATAGAAATTATTGGAGGAATTGTTGCCGGAATTATTTTATTAATTATTGTTTTTTTGCGAAAAAAAATAGCAGCTTTTTTTAGGAATCAAAGTATTAAAAAGTCAGTTTCTACGCCAGAACTTAAGACTGAAGATGAATTAAAAATTAAAAATTCGTTTCAAGAATTGCAGAAAAAACTTAAAATGATTGTAATTGACGATGACGAAATATTTCCTGTTGATGGTTTTCTCGAATTTGGTTATAACATACAAAGATGGGAGAAATTAGATGCAGGTAGATTAAAACAATTACATGATGGAGAATTCGACATAATAATTCTTGATATCTATGGAGTAGCTACTGAAATTGCATTAAACGATGGACTTGATATATTGGAAGATCTTAAAAGTCGAAACCCTTCGCAGGTAGTAATAGCCTATTCTAGTCATTCATTTGATTTCTCGAAAAACAAATTTTGGGAAATGGCAGATGAAAAATTAGGTAAACCAACTCCATTTGTAGGTACTCAAAAATTGATAGATAACTTAATCGAAAAAACTTTTACAATCGAATATCATACAACTAAAGTAAAGGCGATTTTAAACAACAATAATCATTCCTCAGAATACGCAATAATAATTAATGACTTCGTGAAATTTAAAGAAAGTGAAACCGAACCTAATTGGATGGAATATTTAAATAGATTGAATTTACGAAATGGTGAAAAATCCAAATTAGCAGCCATATTTACAAAATTGAATAAAATTTCAAAACATAAATAATTGGATAGTATGGAATTGGAATTATTCAATAAAATAACAAAATTACCATTTATAACTGATGGTAAACTAATTGATGGTTCAGAGATTCCTCAAAATAAGTTTTGTAATAAGTGCAGAACATTTGAGTGCACATCTTTGATTACAAGTGGTAATTCAGAGCTTATATGTAATCTTGGATTCAATTCAATTTTAATAAAACTAAAGAATAAGAATGTAATTCTTAATGGTTTAATACTAGATGATAATAAAGAAATTAAGGAGGGTAGAAAAAAAGCACGAAAAGAGCATTTGATTTCGAGAAAAGAGATAGAAACTTTAAAAAAAGATTTGAAACTCATTTCAGAATGTATTGATGAAGGCATCAAATCAAATATAAGGGATCGGTTTTCATTATTTCATGATGTTAAATCATCTTATGGTGTTGCGTTTGCCAATGTTGAATCAATTATTCTCCAATCGCCAGGTAACAGTTTTTATGAGAAATTACAGAATTGCGATCAGAAAATTGTCGATTTATATGATGGATTAGATCTTGTAAACTCACAACTTGAACTTATAGATGTAATAGTCAATCCAGCTGCAATTGTTCAAGGTTCAAAAAAAGAAATGAACTTGTACAAGTTATCAGATAAGTTATCAAAGCTTTTTACACCTAAATCTAATAAGAAAAGAATTCAAATTAGGCTCGAAAGTAATACTCAAATACCTGATGGCACATATCATGATAGTATTAAATTAATTCCAATAATTCTAATTGAAAATGCCATTAAATACTCTGAAAATGGGTCGCAAATAATATTAAGTTTTCGTTTTGATAACAAATTACAAATGACTGTTTCCTCATATGGAAGAGGTGTGCCTGAAAATGAAAGAGAAAAGATATTTCGAAAACAATTTCGTGGTAGCAATACAGAACATTACGAGGATAAAGGAATTGGTATGGGACTATATACTGCTCAAAACATATTAGTTAAGCATGAAGGTATCATTACCTATGAATACGAACAAAAGTCTGGAATGCTTGGTTTCAATAAGTTTCATGTAACATTATAAAATTCTTAATACACTTTAAGCAAAAAAGTGGAAATTTTGGTTAAGAAAAATGAATGATCAAAATTAGCTTCTTCACTAGCTTGAAAACGTTAGCCCCAACTTTATGGCAGAAGACATTACCAAAAATAACAAAATGGAAATTAAGGACATTTTAGGACTTGGAAAAGTCTTACCAATAGACAAACTAATTGATACTGTTTCAAAATCAGTTGGTAAAATATCAAAACCATTTTTCGAGAGAAAAGACGTTGATACTAAAGCATATGAAATCGAAAAACTTGCTGAAGCTCGTGCTAAGGAAATGAAAATTATTGCGACAGCAGTAAAAGAGAATTTTCAAATTACTGGTGGTATTGAATATAAGGATGAAAAAATAACAATAAGTTCACCAAAAGAACTACCAGTCGAAACACAACAGCCAATTTTGGTTTCTCCTTCACTTGAAGAAAGAACGCAAGCTAGACTTCATTTCCAGGAAACAAAAAAGCAACTTAATATAGAAAGCGTAACTTCATTTGCAGCTGAAGAATTGAGAAACGAACAACCAGTTACTGACGAATCATTGGACGAGGACTGGATAACTCGATTTTTTAAAATTGCTGAAGAAGTTTCTAATGGAGAAATGCAAGCACTTTTGGGAAAAATTCTTGCAGGTGAAATAAAACAACCTAAAACATATTCGTTAAGAACATTAGAGCTTGTTAGAAATTTGTCAAAGAATGAAGCAGAGACTTTTTCTAAAGTAGGAAATTTTGCTTTATTGTGTGAAAATATTCATTTTCTTTTTAAAACAAATGATGATAAATTACTATCAAGGACTTACGATATAATGTATGGAGACATAGCTTTACTAATTGAAATCGGACTAATTCAACCAGGAGACTTTGTAAATTCTCAAATTTTACAACAACCAAACGAAAGTGAAGAGATATTTATATCGGGTAACATTGTTATTGTTGCAAAAATCAAAGCGAATACACAAACAATAAGTATGCCTGTATATGTTTTTACCAATGCTGGAAATGAATTACTAAAGCTTATTAATCCTAATCCTCCTTTTGACTATTTAAAGGCTGTTGCAGAATCGATTAAAAATGAGAATGTGGAAGTAAAATATGGACACATTTTGAATAAAGAAGGAACAGATATTAAATATACACAACCGTTATATGACTTTACATGACCAAATATCGAATTGGTAGCCAAAAATTAAAGAGTTTTTGTAAGAAAGCCTAAACTAAAAAAAACTGTATTTGCATATTAAATATTTGTTCTAATTCACAGTGTTTTTTCCTGCAGCGAGAAACTAAAAAAATATAAACCTTATCTTAGCATTCAAACAATCATAGAATAGCATGGCACTCAGTTGGAACGAAATCAAAGACCGCGCATTAAAATTTTCAAAAGAATGGCAAGGAACACATAACGAAGAAGCGGACGCAAAACCCTTTCTTGTTGAGTTTTTTAACGTTTTTGGTATTACGAGCAAACGCGTTTCGACTTTTGAACACCGTGTCAAAAAATTGGACGACAAGGACGGCTACATCGACTTGCTTTGGAAAGGTACCATCTTGATTGAAATGAAAAGCAAGGGCAAAAACCTTGATAGAGCTTTCAACCAAGCCATTGAATATACTTATGGACTCAAAGAACACGAACTTCCGAAATACATTTTAGTTTGCGACTTCGATACGTTTCGTTTGCACGACTTGGATGAAAATAAAATCATTACGTTTCAACTCGACGACCTGGTTAACAACGTGCAACATTTTGGGTATTTGTTGGGCTATCAAAAGAAAGTTTACAAAGAACAAGATCCTGCGAATATCAAAGCAGCGGAGTTGATGGGAAAATTGCACGACCGCTTAGAAGAAATTGGCTATGTAGGGCATCCGTTGGAAGTGTATTTAGTGAGGATTCTTTTCCTTCTTTTCGCAGAAGACACAACCATTTTCAACAAACAACAATTTCAAGATTACCTCGAACAACGCACCAACGTTGACGGAAGTGATTTAGCGGCAAAATTGCAAGAACTGTTTCAAGTTTTGAATACGCCAAAAGATATGCGCTTCAAAAATCTTGATGAACAACTTGCAGATTTCCCTTATGTGAACGGAAAATTGTTTGAAGAAATTCTGCCAACTGCTAGTTTTGACAGTCAAATGCGTCAAGCTTTGTTGAATTGTTGCTACATTGATTGGAGTAAAATTTCACCTGCCATTTTTGGTTCGATGTTTCAAAGTGTTATGAACCCGAAAGAACGCAGAAACTTAGGCGCACATTACACGAGCGAAACCAACATTTTAAAACTCATCAAACCTCTTTTCTTAGACGACCTTTGGAACGAATTTGAAGCAGTAAAAGACAGTAAAAACAAACTTCCTGAATTTCACAAGAAATTGGGTACTCTCAAATTTTTGGACCCTGCTTGTGGCTGTGGAAACTTTTTGGTGATTACTTACCGAGAATTGCGTTTGTTGGAGTTTGAAGTCTTAAAAGCGCTCAACAAATCAGGACAAACCTTTTTGGACGTGAGCCAACTATTAGAAATTGACGTGGATCAATTTGGCGGAATTGAATATGAAGAATTTCCTGCGCGCATTGCAGAAGTGGCGATGTGGCTCATTGACCATCAAATGAATATGTTAGTTAGTAGTGAATTTGGACAATATTTTGCACGCTTGCCTTTGAAAAAATCAGCAAGAATTGTTCACGGCGACGCATTGGAATACAATTGGGATAATTTATTGAATAGTCCTTATTTTGATGTAGTAGCCAGAAATACAAATGTTTATATTGTTGAAGAACCTCAAATGTTTTATGATACAGTAACCATCAAAACCAATAATCTAGAAGTTCAAAAATTTGAACAACCGAATACTCCTCGGAATACTTTTGATTACATAATTGGAAATCCACCTTTTATTGGTTCAAATGTTATGATACAAAATCAACGTAATCAAATTGTTCGTGAGTTTGAAAATAGTGCTGGAGGTGGAACTCTTGATTATGTTGCCGGTTGGTATATCAAAGCTGCGAAGTATATTCAAGGAACAAAAACCAAGGTAGCTTTGGTTTCAACTAATTCCATTGTGCAAGGTGAACAAACAAGTATACTTTGGGGAAAGATGTTGAATAAATACAATATTAAAATTCATTTTGCACATCGCACTTTTAAATGGAGTAATGAAGCCAAAGGCAACGCTGCTGTTTATTGTGTTATAGTTGGTTTTGCAAACTTTGATACGACGAACAAACGCATTTTTGAATACGAAGATATTAAAGGGGAAGCCCATGAGATAAAAGTAAAAAATATTAACCCTTATCTCATAGAAGGAAAAGATATTTTAGTTGATAAAAAATCAAATCCAATTTGCAAGGTTCCACAAATATTCAAAGGAAACCAACCAACTGATGGAGGATATTTAATCATGTCTGAAGATGAAAAAAATGATTATTTAATTAAAGAGCCGAAAGGAGTTAAATTTATTAAACGATTAGTAAGTGGACGTGAATATTTAAATGGAATAAACAGATATTGCTTTTGGATTGTTGATTCATTCAATGATATAAGAGAGCTCCCTATTTTACAAGAGCGCATAAAAAAATGTAAAGAAGTTAGAATGAATAGTTCATTCGCTGATACTAGAAAACTTGCAGAACGCCCTTTTCAATTTAGAGATTTAAAAAATCCAGACACCTTTATAGTTATTCCAGCAACAACATCCGAAAATAGAAAGTATATTCCATTTGCATTTTTAAATAAAGAATATATTCCAAGTAATAGTGTTTACATAATCTCGAACGCAAATTCATTTCACTTTGGTGTTTTAATGTCTAAAATGCACATGGCTTGGGTTAAAGCTGTTTGCGGGCGTTTAGAAAGTCGTTTCCGTTACTCAAAAGATATTGTTTACAACAATTTCCCTTGGCCAGAAAATCCTTCCGAAAAGCAAGTGAAAACTATTGAAAACGCAGCTCAGAAGGTACTTGATGCTAGATTGCAATTTCTAAACAGTTCATTAGCCGACCTTTACGACCCATTATCTACGCCTCCGGCTTTGGTCAAAGCACACAATGAATTGGACAAAGCAGTTGATTTGGCTTATCGTTCGCAAGCTTTTTCCAGCGAAGCCAACAGAATGGAGTTTTTATTTGGTCTCTACGAAAAATACACTGCGGATTTGTTCTCGAAAGAGAAAGTTAAGAAAGGGAAAGTGAAAAAAGGACCGAAAACGGAGAATTGATTATTGAGAAAAGAATTTAAGATTCCCCCAATATTCCTAAACCAAACCCCACCTCCCCACGCCCCAACGGAAGCGGAAAGCTTTGCGAACTGAAACACTCAGCCACAAATTTGAAAAAGCGACTGAAAGAAGCTCTTTTCAGATTTTAGGTGGCGTAGTAGTTTTGGTTTGCAAACTTGGAGAAGAAGGCGGAATTAGGCGCAAAATACTTTTGCCTTTCTTTTGCTTGATCAAAAGAAACAAAAATCAAGGCTCTGAATTTCTTTTTGTTCGCAAATTGTTGTCCTCTAATTATTTATAACTCGTTGCGAACAATTTTAACTCCTTTCTGAAACTGAATTTTTTTTAAAAATGTTCTTACAGAAATTTTAAAAATTACCAGTTTCAGTGCAGTAGCTAAAACCTAGAAATTCAAGGCCGTTAAGGTTCGGTAACGTTTGTTCTTGGTTTCAGTACTATGTTATGGTTTGAGCTATTTATTTCTATTTCTGGAATCTATTCACCAACCCAAAAGATTTAAGGTTTTTAGTTTACATTTTCTTTAATGGAACTTCCTTTCACGAGTGGTTTTCCTTGCAGTGCTTGAATGAGGGTGAGTAGCGCCAAAAGTCCGTAGAGCAGCGAAAGTGCAAGGGTCAATTTTGTGTTTTTAAATACGTAGAACGATAAAACGGGTAAGACTTGAAGTGCGTGCATGCCGATAAAATGTGCCACGCGTAAATCGCCAACGGTCTTGCTCCAACCAATGATGAACCAAGAGGAATTGTCGTTTAATGCGCCAACGCTGTGATTGAGTCGTGAACCCATTGCAAATCCTTCAAAAGAGAAAATCACGAATAGGATAATCCCGAAGCGAATGGCCCACAGGTAGTAATTGGGTAAATCAGGAAATGTGTTGGTGAAAAACAAGAGTCCAACATAGGCGGTGTAAATGGTTACGGCAGAGGCTGCTAATGCCATCATGGAATACAAAGCGGCATAAACGGGTGTGCTTAAATTGTAGTGCGAAAGTTGTCCTTTGCTTGCTTGTAGGGCAATGTAAACGATCTCAAATCCCAACAAAATAATGACCGTCCAATTGAATAGTTTGATGTTAAAATTGGGTAAATAATAGCAATACCAAGCCATCGCCCAGGCAAATAGAAAGGTGGAAAAAGCGAATTTAAAGGGTTTGTACCAAGCGTTGACGTTGTAAACTTGTGTGGTGGTGATTTTGGTTAATACGATGAAAACCAGCGATAAAACGAGGCAAAGTAATCCGTAATAGAAGAGGGTTTCGTTTCGTTGTTTGAGGTGGTGGAGGAAGTCGATCATTTGTTAAAAGTAATTTTTTTCTAACAATTTTTTTCGTTTTTGTTAAATAATTTGCTTACTCCAGATCACATTTACAAATAAAGAAAAAAGTAAGAATTTTGCCATTCTTTTTCCTTGATGAAAAAGAATCAAAAAATCAAGGCTCTGAATTTCTTTTTGTTTGCAAATCATTGGTCAATAACTATTTACAACTCGTGGCAAACAATTTTAACTACTTTCTGAAATTGGATTTTAGCGGATGTTTTTACAAAAATCCTTAAAATTCACCAATTTCAGTTCAGTAGTTAAAACCTAGCAATTCAAGGCCGGTTGGGTTCGGTGGCGATTCTAAAATAGATCTTGCTTCGAGTTAAAATTGATTTTCAACAATAAAGTATTTTGTTAGTGCGAATACAAATAATATAAAAAACTAATACTCGTTTAGGGTCGCTATTTTTTGAGTTGACTGATACTGAGTTACATTTTTCTGAAGAAAGGATTTAATTTTCTTTCGTTCTGGATGTAATTTTAAAAGAAGAACACCTAAATAGATAACATCTTGAATTTCAGCTTGAATTAATACTTTTTCAGCATCCTCATTATGTTTTTGAGTCCATTGAGCAAAACTCTTTTGGCGTTTAAAAGCTTTTAAATCAGAGTTTTCACAAATGTATTGAATGATTGCATCAGGATTTTTAATAAAAAATTCATTTAAAATTTTTCCAATTGTCAGCCCTATACATGGATCGAATTTAATAGACTTGTTTTCTTGGTTTTCACAGACAAAAGAAAAAGAATAAACCTTACTTTTTACTTCCAATTCTGCAATTGAATAATTATTGTACAAAAAGAAGAAACACTTATATTTTAATTTGTGTTTTGTAGTAAAAGTGAGGAAAGATTTCCCTTTATAAACCCTATAGGGGCATAACAACTTCGAGTCCATAATCTTTCGCAACTCTTTTTAAGTCTTCACCGTTCTGAACTCTCGCTTTAATTTGCTTTTTATCAACAAGCGCTTTAACCATTGCTTGCACCATGGTAGTTGATGTTGTTTTTTTGTTTATTTTTTGCGATTTCACAATACAAAAGTACAAACTTTTATTGATGAAAAAAACTACTTCAACATGCTCAGTTTGTGAATTGTTTTTAAAAAAGAAGTAGTAACCAATTCATTTACAAACCAAACCACTTCAAATTCTAAAATTTCCAGTTTCAGTACAGTAGTTAAAACCTAGCAATTCAAGGCCGGTTGGGTTCGGTGACGTTTCTTAAATAGATCTTGCTTCGAGTTGAGATTGATTTTGAAGGGTTGGATGTTTAACTGTTGCTATCGCTTTAATCAGCAAATGTTTGATGTCTACTGAGTTATAACTCCTCCTTTGTATAACCTTTTAATGTCCAGGAAATTAAAATGAAAGCCAACAAGGCGATGAGTGTAGCAACGAAAAATGGTGTTCCGAGTCCGATGTTGGAATGAACTACGCTCGTTTTGAAGTTGTAATAGAACCACATGAATAATGGTGGACCGTTAATCTCTGCCAAACTCATTAAACTGGTGAAAATCCCTTGAAGTTCTCCTTGTTCGTTACTTTGAACTTGTCCAGAAATAATGGAGCGAATGGCAGGATCAACAATTCCTGTAAATGCGTACGGTAGAATGATGGCATACATCATCCATCCTTGGTAAATTAGTCCCATTCCCATTAAAACAAAAATTGATAGGAATAATCCCAATTTTGCTGCGTTTTTCTGTCCTAATTTCGCCACGATTTTTCCTGTGAGCCCTCCTTGCACGATACCAAAACAAACTCCAACAACCGCTAAGGAAATCCCCACTTCTTTGGTTGTCCAGCCGAATTTCTCCATTGAATAGAAATTCCATGTTGAATGTACGCACATGGTTGTTAAAATGGTCAAGAATGAAACTAGGAATAAATACTTTAACTTCTTGAAGCGTTTGATTTGTTGAAGTGCACCAAAAGGATTAGAGCGTTTCCATTCAAATGCACGGCGGTTTTCAACGGGTAAAGATTCCTTCAAAACGATAAATCCATAGATGAAATTTGCCATGGAAAAGAAGGCTGCTACTAAGAATGGAGTGCGAGCACCGAAGTCCGAAAGGAGTCCTCCGATGGCTGGGCCGATTACAAATCCAATTCCAAAGGCAGCACCAATCATCCCAAAATTCTTAGCTCGTTTATCTGGTGTGGATATATCAGCAATGTAAGCTGAAGCTGACGTGAAACTAGCCCCAAATATTCCAGAAACTGCACGTCCAATAACCAACCACCATAAATCTGGCGCGAAATACATAACGAGGTAATCCAAACTCATTCCGAGCACAGATATCAACAAAATAGGTCGACGTCCGAAGCGGTCACTTAAATTCCCAATCAATGGCGAAAAGATGAATTGCATGAATGCGTAGGCACCCATTACCCAACCAAAATACTGGGAAGCTTGACTTATTGGAACAGCAGCCGTTTCAGAAACTAAGGTCGGAAAGGAAGGAATGATTATACCTAAACCTATGGAATCTAAGCAAATGGTAACTAAAATAAAAATTAATGCCGAATTCGGATTAATGCGAGTCATGAGGAAGGGATATTTTGTTTAGGTGACAAAGATAAAAAACTAGCGGAGAATGCTAGATTAAGGTATTGTAAAACTCTTAAACGTATTAATAGGACTCGCTATTTCCAAACAATTGCTCAATATTCTTCACTATTTGTTTCAAGTATTTCTTCCAAAAGAGTTTTGTTGTCTGGATTGCCGGTGATGTCAACGTCTAATTGTTTGGTTTTATTATTTTATCTAATATTCGTTTTAAAATTAGCCATTTTTCCTTCGTTGATTCAGCTTGTCAGTCAGCGATTTATTCAAGACCAGCGTGAGTTGATTTTCGTTAGCAAGAATCAAGACCAGCGTGAGTTGATTCTCGTTCGCGAGAAGAATGTTGTAAACGTAGAGGTCCTTGTTGAGTATATAGAGTAGTTTATTCTCAAAGTCTAATCTATAAGTTCCTTTATATAGAACACCATCCGAAAAAAGAGCTGACGAATTGAACTTGAATAAAATATTTCTTTTGAGTGTTCACTTTGAATGAACTCAATTTCATTCCTCTTCCAGTTCTACTAATTTTTTACGGACATATTCTTGTTGCCAATTATCTTTAAAAGCGAACCATTTTTCACGGTACTCATCCTCATTGTCAATTACAAATTTGAATTCTCGAAAGGGTTTACGTTTGTCAAGAGCTTTCAAAAGTTGGTTTTGAAGTGCAGCGTTTTCCGTTAATTGCTCAGCAAATTCGGTCATCATCTCAAAGGCTTCAAAGGATTTCCATTTTTCTACTTCAAAGTAGGCTGTTCTGTTGGTTTCCAACTCGTTCAATTGTTCTTCCCAAGGTTCTATATCATTGCCGTAAAATTGGTCTTGGTCGGGTATGAAAATCAATGCCTTACTTGTTTTGTGTACAAACGCTTACATCCCACAATCTAGTTCTTCAGCGATTTCTTTTATTTCTTCAGGTGACATGGATTAAAAATTAGCGATTTGAAGAAGATAAAGCTACTCAATTCTTAACAAATCGTTCCGTCACGTTGGAATCTGCTGTGGAGATTTTCAAATAGTAAATTCCTGGCGCTAAGGTTTCAATTGGAAGCTGAAACTGTGTTTGATTGGGATAGAAATGGTTTACGAAATTTCCATACGCATCAATGATTTCCACTTGTGTTAAATTGCTTGTTGCATTTAAGTTAAGTACTTCTTGCGCTGGATTGGGATAGATGTTAACACTTAAATTCTTGATTTCTGCAAGGTTGGAAGTTGAATTTAGTCGTGTTGGACTTGCTGCATAACAGTCGTTTTGGATGCGATACATAGTGAAGTATTCATCGTTGGTAGAAAGATTCGTTTCAGAAACAACCGAACCATCAATTAATGATAGACCAACAAATTTTGTTTGATTATTATCAATTGTCTGAAAATAATAAACCCTATTTACCGGGTCAATTGCTCCTCCAGCGTTAAACACTAAATTGTCAAAACTTAGTTGTGTTGGAAGCGCTGTCACAACTCCCGTTTGCGGATTAATTTTCCCTAGTGCTTTCACGCCATTTTGCATGATTAAACCGTAAACGGTGGTGTCTACACAACTATACGTCATGTTTTCAAAATAAGAACCGCCGCCACTAATAGTGATGTTTGGCTGACTGTAAATCTGGCCATTGTATAAATCTAAACCGATAAATTTCCCTTCAGATTGAAAGTAATAGAGCATTTGATACGGATCAATTGTATTACCAGAAGCGGTGTAGTTTTCTGCTATGGCGCTTGTAGAAATTAAACTAACCAATCCTGTTGACAAATCACATTTTGCCAAGCGCATATCACCAACAGTTCCATTCATTGGATTACTGAATGTTACGGTATAAAGTCCATACATAATTGAGTCAGCAGTGTTAAATCTAAAATTATTGAAATTTCCATTGCTGTTTGGGAATGAAACACTTACATCGTTGAGCACTTCGCCCGTTTGTAAACTGACTGTCAACCACGAATCTTCATCTTGAAAGGAGAAGGTTTGGTTGTATGGATTTAAAGACGAACCAGTTACGTTGACCATTGTACTTAAAACTGAGTTGCTTATTACAGTAACTTGACCATTCAACGGATTCATGGTTGCCAATTTAAAACCAGCGGGATTGGTAGTTTGTTGTAAACCGTACATTGTATTGTCCACTTGCGCATTCAATCCGAATCCAAGTAAAAGTGTTATAAGTAGGGTTATATTTTTCATAGATTGTGTTTTAACTGATTTTAAAACATAAACATTGTCGTCTTTGTTCTATCTTGCTATATTTCAAAGCGATAATTCAATCCTGAAAAGCACTGGAATTCCCAGAAATCAGTGTCTGCATCTGGATTTTCAAGAGCAAACGTATTGATGATTCGGGTGGCATAATCAACATTTTCTTTCGTAGCGGGCAAAGAAGCATCGTTTTCGTGATTTATCCAAATCACATTAACGCTATCTAAAAAATTCATCAAACTAGTTAGATTATTTGCCACACAGCGCAATTCTAACTTTTCTAATTCGATAACGGCATAAATTTTCTCCTCGTCGTTGAATTTCACAAGTCCTGACCATGGTTTTGCCTCACCAATAACTTGATAGGGTTTTCCTTTAAATACCAATTCAAAATCCGTCATTTTGGGTAAATAATCGTACTCCTCCCATACTGATTGATCAGAATTTAGCGTCACTCCTCCTAACATTCCGAAGGTCCATGTTTTGTTGAAATTATCCATTTTATAGGTCTATTTTGTGTTAAAAACTGAGATAAAAAAGTAAGAAATCAAATTCATTTGCCGCTAACTGCTTTTTAATTTTTTTAAAATCCTGAATCCTCGCAGCCACTTCTAAAAAATTCTCCGTGGAACGTGATTCTGGGTCAGGTGGGAAATTTTGTTGCCAATCAAGGTATCGTTCGATTACAATTTTATGGTTTTGTGGAATTTCTAAATCGTACAAGTTCCAATCGGTTTCGTTGTGATAATGTTCATTAAATCGTTTACAAAGCGCCAACATAAAATCGAGCCAAGCGGCACATAACGGTTTTTCTAAATAATAACCAACTTCGTACTTTTTGAAGCCAAAGTTAGCTTGGTTTTCGCTTATGAGGGTCGAAAATGTCAGAGATTGAATGCGGTTGTAGGCTATTGGATGAACATTCGTAAATCCACTGATGTTTTGATTGATTTCCAGTGCATTGTCGTAGTAAATGACTTCTTGCCAATTTCTTTTTTCAATCGCTGTAAGCATTTTGTTATCCGCTATTTGCTCAAAATGACTTTTCAATTTTAGTTCATTGATTAAGATGAAATTACTATCCATTCCCATAGCCGAATGCGTTTATTTTGGAAGTAATTTTGTGATGCGTTGTTTGAATTTTTCATCCAATTCCAGCTGTTCTAACTGTAGTTTCAAAGAATCCAAATCAATCTGCTTCCGTTCATTTTCCAAGAAGACAAGAAAGTTCTTTTTCGCTTCTGTTGATGTTGGGAAAGCTGTCAAGTAGTCGAGGTGACAGATTAATTTTTCATCAATTGAGGCGGCTAAACTGGTTTTTAATTGGCGTAATTTTTCTTCTTTTGGAAAATCATTCACTCCATTTGTAATAATTTCATACGCTTTGTTTTTATCCAAAAATTGCTCGTTGTACGCCCAATGCCAAAATAACTTCGGGAAGTGAAGTGTTTCATCCAAGCTTTCAAAAAGTTCTTTTGCTTTTTGATGTTCACTTTCCATAGAATAACAAACAGCTAAGTAGTATTTTGTTTCTTTCGGTGCATCTGCTTGTTGTAAAAGCCGTTTTAACTTGTTGATTGTTTTCGAAGTTACCGTTCCGTAACGAATATCGGTTACCACATCGTAAATGAGTTCTTTCGTTTTTTCCATTAGCGACTTAGGTTTGAAATCGTTTTTTAATGGTTCTAAAAGTTATAGAAACCCTTCTTCCTCTTGGGATTTTCATAGCATTTACCAAATCACTTTTCACTGCTTTGATTTCGTGTTTCCATTCGTAGCGAAAATTACCTTTCAAAACTAAAAGGGTTCTTGGATTAAGGTATTTTGTGATTTTCTCATTTGTTTTGATATTGGTAAAGACCATATTGCAACCACTATTCAAAGTGAGGGATAAAATCTCGTTTTCAAAGCACGTGACACAATCTACGTGAGCAGCAATTCCCTGACCTAGAAGATATTCATTGATAATTACTTGATCAAAATTTAAATTTCTAGCCAACTTCTCTGAAAGATTTGACACAAGCGATTCCAACCAAATTGGTAATTCTCCAATTTTCATCGAGTCATCAATTTTCCTTGCTTTGTAATCGTACCGATAGCCGTAATGCTGAACACGACGACGTAAATCGGTCATCCAAGGATTACTGTCAATAGTTTTTAATAATTCTTGTTCTTCTTTTTCGCTTATGATTTGCTCCTGTAGATTCAAACCGATATCAATGCCTTGTTTGACCAAGGAATAATGATTCTCGAAATACAGTTTTATCCAAGCTACACTTTCCTTTAGTGAATGGAGATTAATGTTCTTGAAATTACTAGATATTAAACTAGGATTTTTTTCCACCCTTTCCGTAAAATAGGAAGCCGCTTGCAAGAGTTTTTCAAAAAAAGTGCGAGCATCACAAGTAACGGAAGAAAGTATTTCTTTGGTGTATGACTGTTTGTAAATAGTTACTTCCTTATAACTGGTAAAATCCACACAAAATTCTTCGTAATCTTCAAACACCCACGCTTGGAATTTCCAACTATTCGGAAGTTCTATTTTGGGACGTTTTGGTAAGTTTCTCGCTAAGTTGAACAATAATTGAGCAGCAAAACTATCCGTGATCATTCCAACACTTTTTCCATCAACTACAAAAACAAACAGTTGCTTGTAAACCCGAATGTTCAGGTTGGTACTTGCCTTATAATCTTGTTTTATCATTGTCTTTCAATCAATTTCCAATCAAAATTTGGATAGAACTCTTGAATTGTTCCGAAGTCCACATTATGAAAACCAGCGGCAATTTTGTGTTCGGCTGAAAGGAAATTCACGAACCAATAATCCAAAGGTCCGATTTGTAAATATACCTTCAACAACTGTTCAATGGAGCAATGCAGAGGGTAAAATTCGGAGCGTCCATTGGGTTGAAAATACAACTGATATTCCTTTTCGGGGTCGTAAAAATCAATCGTGATGTTGCTGGAAGAAGCGTTTATAGCAATTAGTAATTTTTGACGACGAATAAACTCAAAATGAGCGCTCCCTTCTGCCTTTGATGGGAAGTCTTGAACAGCATCTTGGTAAGTGTATTCGTCCCAAATGGTTTCGTAAAAAGGCTCGTCCATAAAACTATCATCGTTCCAGTTTATCTTATCTGCCATTGGTTTGAATTCGTCGAATAGGTAGAATAGGGAAGGGACAAACTCCGAGGTAAAATGTTGGTCGGGGTCAACGATAGAGACAAAATGAATGTCTAAACCATCCGCATAACTGTAAAAATCTATCAATTCTTGAGGAAAAGGTTTTCCAATTAACGTTTCAATTGCAGGCAAATTTTCTTCAAGAGCGGAAGGTCTTTTCGTGTATGTAGTAACAAATTGGCGGGAATTTTCGTCGAGAAATGTTTCGTAATTCATAGTTTGAAATTTAGTCATTAATAAAAAAGAGTGCTCTGAAAAGGTTATTTTTTTCGATTTCTGGGAAATAAATTAATGCATCTTGAAAAGAGATAAATCCTTTACTTTCCAAAAAATTAGTAATAGATTCATGTTCTTGTGAGTGTTTTGAAAAATTTAGAATAGCTGAAAAACCGGGTGTTGGAGCAGTTGTATTCAGCTGTTTATTGGCAAGGTAATGTGTTGTTTGCCATTGTTGAACTGAAATAGTAAAAACAGGAGCTAGTACACTTATAGCACAAGCAATTCCTTCAAAATACTGTATCGTAACCTCATCTGTTTTTATTTTTTCACCGGTAGCTTTTCCAAGCATTAATTGCACATAAGTTTGATATTCCATTGTGTTGTAATCAATACTTGCTTGTTTTTCAACATTTGGATACTCAGTAACATATTCCTGCAAAATTTCACCCAGCGCTTCATTGACCTGATAAAATTCCTTATCAATGTAGGGGAAACAATGACCTGAAATTTGTTTCTGTAGGAGTTTTTCTATGTCAAAAGAATTTTCCATTAGTTTCTAAAATCTATTTCAAAATGATTGGAATCAATAAACTGGCAAATTTCGTCGAAGTCTTTATTCATGGCAATATAGTTTTTTGAAGCGTTCCCGACGTCGCCAACAATATAGCGGTAATCGATCCAAGTTTTTAGTTGTTCAAAGAAGTTCCGATGTTTTTGAAAAGCGGCTACTTCCCCAAATTCATGTCCGTGGAAACTTACTTCAAAACCGTATAAATGCACATCGTCCCACGACAGAAAGTTAAATCCGATTTCATATTTAAAATCAGGATGCGTGTAAAGCAACAATCCTAATCCAAGCCACGAATTGATTGCATTCAAAAGAAAAATTTCGTCACTAACTAAGTGCGTTTTCACTTCATCGGGTTCTTTTTCTTCACCAAGTCGGGTGTCATTATAAACCACATAATCCGTCTTTAAAAAAAGTTGATTTTTCACCAAAATTTGATGAAAGCCCAATAAGAAATCCAATGGTTTTTCTTTGTTCTTAAGCAGCACTAAAGTTTGGTCGAAGTTGCTCATTTTAGTGCTTTAAACAGTTCCAAAACTCAGGAAATTCGACCGATTTGGGTAAACTTTGTAGTAAGCTTGGAAGCTTGGATTGCCAATCTTTTTGATGTTCTTTCAGCAAGCGTAAAAAGCCATAAAATCCTTTCAACTGCGGATGAATCAAACAAATTTCTTGTTCTGACCAACGTGCGTCTATGGAATAAACGGGAAGATTTTTGTCGTTTAAATCCACGCAGAATGGAACTATTCTTTGGTTTATGGTCATTTTTCCGATGTAAGCAAAGTCAGCTGTGGCTAAAGAACACGACCATAAATCTTGTAAGTCTTCGTGAAAAAGTTGCGTGTTTGGTTTTTGTTCCTCTTTTCGGAAAAGCAACAAAACATTGTTACCGCTTAGATTTAGTTCACTAAAAGGAGGATTCAACTTCATTTTCAGGGTTAGTAGTAGCTTGTATTTATTTTGAACCCTAAAAATAGTAAAACCTCTGAAATTTCAACTAGGGAACTTAGTGAACGTTTGATGGAAAGCGATGGATAAACTAATCTCCTTTACCGATTTCAAAACCCAAACAAGCGGCACAAATTCCTAAATGAAGAATTAACCATGCTTTTTGCCACAATGGACGCTCATTCCAAGGTTGATTCGTGTCAAATGGATCAAAAGCCAAAGCAATTCCTAGCATCATAGCTGCTTCGCCAAATTGACCAAAAACAATTCTGTATATTCCGAATAAAACGAAACTAACATAGAGTACTCGATTGAAGGTTTGGTTTGCTTTCATAAGATAAAAAGGGATGTTAGGTTGTATAAGTGTTTTTCTATTTGTGTCCCATAATGAACTATTTGTTCTAATTGAATGAATATAGATTGCCAAATAATCAAAATTAACCAAAGAATAAAATATTTCATTTGAATTTTTTGTACAAATGAATGGATATTTTTTTAGTAGAATTTGTCAAAAATTGCTATTTATTTCAATGTCGATTTATAAGGCAATGCGTTCCCTTTAAAGTAAAAAAAGGAGCTTTTTTTTGTCTTTTATATTTTTATTAAAAGATAAATTTCGCTAACTTCAAGAAAACTATGAAGAATGAAATCATTTTATACCGACCAAATGAGGCTGCAGAACATATTGAAGTTCGCCTTGATGAAGAAAATGAGACCTTTTGGCTGACACAAGAACAGATTGCTCGTTTATTTGAAAGAGACAGAACGGTAATCTCTAAACATTTGAAAAATATTTTCAAAAATCAAGAATTGGATGAAAGTATGGTAAGTGCATTTTTTGCACATACCACTCAACACGGAGCTATTCTTGAAAAAACACAAAGTAGGAATGTTAAATATTACAACCTCGATGTAATTCTGTCTATTGGTTACCGTGTTAATTCCAAAAGAGGAACTCAATTTAGAATTTGGGCAAATCGAGTGTTGAAGGAATTTCTTTTTAAAGGATATGCTTTAAATAATCGGATGAACAGAATAGAGGATAATTTAGAAAATTTAAAAGGTAAAGTTGACCAAATTGATTTACAAATTAACTCTCAACTAATTCCCACTCAAGGTGTATTCTTCGATGGACAAATTTTTGATGCGTATGAATTGATGTCAAAAATTATTCGTTCAGCCACAAAGGAAATCATTCTCATTGACAATTATATCGACGAAACGGTATTGGCGCATTTGAGTAAACGCGCTGAAAGTGTCGAAGCTATCCTATACACCAAAACTATTTCTAGGGTTTTACAACTCGATTTAGAAA